>NZ_FCOG02000619.1 GCF_001544975.2 Caballeronia arationis
TGGCGCGAGTCCGTGCCCCCTGTGCAGACGCAGTCGGGGCCTGAAGGTGACGCGGCCGACGACGAGCCAGGTTTTAGTCCGTTCGTCCCGCCGAGCTTCGAGCGACCGAGCTACGCGAGCATGTCTGCTGCGATGGCGGCTAGGGAAGGCGGTCAGCCGGTGAACGACGAAGCCCTGACGACGCAAGCGGCGCCGTCTGGTATGCAACGTCGATCTGAACCCCAGGCCGAACTGCATATCGAACAGCCGCAGCCGCAGCCCCGGTCGGCAGCAGCGCCGTTGGAATCGATCAAGCACGCGAGTGTCGCCGGGAGCGACGCTAATGCCGAGCGGTTCGGTGCGCAACCGGAACCCGCGCCACAACGACCAGCAAGTCCCAACGAACATAAGGCCGCGTCCGCGCCGACTATCGCTGCGCAGGAATCCCCAGCGGATGACGAAGAGCAGACCGAGGGCGGCGGGCTGGCATCTGGCCGGCCGGAACTGGTGTCGCCCGATTCGCTTCCTGACTTCAAGCGCGTTCT
>NZ_FCOG02000012.1 GCF_001544975.2 Caballeronia arationis
GCTCTATCAGTATCGGAATCGAGCTTCACTTGGCTAGCCGCGCACAATAATTCACCCATAGATTCCCCCGACGATCCCAAAAAAAAGACCCCATAACTTATTGGTTATGGGGTCTTTCATTCATCTCTGGCGGAGGCGGTGAGATTCGAACTCACGGAAGGATCACTCCTTCGCCGGTTTTCAAGACCGGTGCCTTAAACCGCTCGGCCACACCTCCAGGAGGCGCGTATTGTAACGCAACTTCGCGCTCCTATCCGCCGCGTGGCAGCCGACTCAGCCTTCCAGCGACTGCGTCGCCCTCAACGAAGGAAATAGCCGCATCCACAACAGCGCGACGGCGATCGTCCCGACTCCGCCGATCAGCACCGCCGGCACCGCGCCGAACAATCCGGCCGTCATCCCCGACTCGAACTCACCAAGCTGGTTCGACGTGCCAATAAAGAGCGAATTGATCGCGCCGACGCGTCCGCGCATTTCATCGGGCGTCTGCAACTGCACGAGCGACGTGCGCACGACGACGCTGATCACATCCGACGCCCCGAGCGCCGCCAGCGCAACCAGCGACACATACAGATTGCGCGACAGCCCGAACAGGATGGTCGCGATGCCGAACACGATCACGCCGCCGAAGAGCGCCGTCCCCGCGCGCTGCTTCAGCGGAAAATGCGCGAGCCAGATCGACCCGGCGAGCGCGCCGGCCGCCGGCGCCGCGCGCATCACGCCGAGCGCCCACGGCCCGGTGTGCAGGATGTCGTGCGCGAAGACCGGCAGGAGCGCGGTCGCACCGCCGAGCAGGACCGCGAACAGATCGAGCGACAGCGCGCCGAGGATCACCGGCTTGCGTCGAATGAACGCGATGCCCGAGAAGAGCGCCTCGAAGGAAAGCGGCGCGCGCATGCGCACGGCTTCGTCGATGCGAATCGATGCCACGAACACCGCCGCCGCGACGAACGCACATGCCACCACGCCGTAGACGCTCGACGCGCCAAGCCCGTACAGCAGGCCGCCCATCGCGGGCCCGAGAATCTGCGCGGTCTGGTTCGCTGAAGTGGACCACGTGGTCGCGTGCTGCAATTGCGTGCGCGGTACGAGGTTCGGCAGGAGCGCTGCCATCGAAGGCGATTCGAACGCGCGGGCCGCGCCCGTGATCGTCGCGATGGCATAGATCAGCGCGGGACTCTGCAAGCCGTGCCAGGCGCCGACGCACAGCGTGATCGCCGCGAGCCCTTCGATGCCCTGGCAGACGAACGCGATCGTGCGCCGGTCGTAGCGGTCGGCGACGTGGCCCACGACGAGCGTCAGCACGCACATCGGCACAAACTGCGCGAGCCCGACGAGACCGAGCGCGTATGCGCTATGCGTGATCGAATAAATCTGCCAGCCGATCGCCACCGACATCATCTGGAACGCCACCGACGACATCACGCGCGCGCTCCAGAACAGCGCGAACGGGCGATGACGCATGATGGGGCCGGGCAGGGTGCTCGGCGCGCTCAACTTCGAGTGTCCTTCAAGAAGAGTTCCTGGAGGTCGTTGAGAAAGCGCTGCCCGAGTTCGGTCGGCGCGATGCGCTCGAAGTCGCGATGAATCAGGCCGCGCCGCTCGGCTTCGACGAGCGCGGGTTCGATCGTCGACATCGCGAGTCCGGTCCGTTCGACGAACGCATGCACCGGAAACCCCTCGACGAGCCGCAGCGTGTTCAGCATGAACTCGAACGGCAGGTCGTGCGGGCCGACTTCGCGCTCTTCCTGGTTCGGCGTGCCGGCGAGCGCTTCGTCCATGTAGGTCGCCGGATGCTTGTAGCGCGCCTGGCGCACGATTTTCTGCGGAAACGACAACTTCGTATGGGCGCCCGCGCCGATGCCGAGATAGTCGCCGAAGCGCCAGTAGTTCAGGTTGTGGCGGCTCTGGCGATGCGGCTTCGCATACGCCGACACTTCATAACGCTCGTAACCTGCCTCGCGCGTACGCTCGTGAATCCACTCCTGCATGTCGGCGGAGGCATCGTCGTCGGGGACTTGCGGCGGGAACTTCGCGAACAGCGTGTTCGGTTCGAGCGTCAGGTGATACAGCGACAGATGCGGCGGCGCGAAGCCGATCGCGGTTTCGATGTCGCTTCTGCACTCGTCGAGCGTCTGCTGCGGCAGCGCGAACATCAGGTCGAGATTGAAGTTGTCGAAGTGGCGCGCGGCGATCTCGACGGCCTTGTGCGCCTGCGTCGAATCGTGGATGCGCCCGAGTGCCTTCAGATGCTGCGCGTTGAAACTCTGGATGCCCACCGACAGCCGGTTCACGCCGCTCGCGCGAAACTGCGCGAACTTTGCCGTTTCGAACGTGCCGGGATTCGCTTCGAGCGTGATTTCGGCGTCGGCGTCGAGCGGAAGGAGCGCGCGCGCATCCGACAGCAGCCGGTCGAGCCCCTTCGCGGACAAGAGACTTGGCGTGCCGCCGCCGATGAAGATCGTGTGCACCTGCCGGCCCCACACGAGCGGCAGGGCGCGTTCGAGGTCGGCGCGCAGCGCATCGAGATAGCGGTCTTCGGGGAACGAATCGCCTTTCCACTCGTGCGAGTTGAAATCGCAATACGGGCACTTGCGCACGCACCACGGAAAGTGGACGTAGAGCGACAGCGGCGGCAACGACGTCAGCCGGATGCTGCCCGGCGACGTGAAGGCCTTCACGACGTTGATGGCTTGCGGACCCGTGCTCACGCGAGTTCCTTAAGCCGGCCGAGCAGTGCGCCGAGTGCGATGGCGCGATGGCTCACCGCGTTCTTGCGTGCGGGCTCGAGTTCCGCGGCGGTTGCGGAGAGGGGCGGCAGGAAGAAGTGCGGATCGTAGCCAAAGCCGTGCGCGCCGCGCGGCTCGTCGATCACTTCGCCATACCAGCGGCCTTCGGCGATCAGCGGCTCGGGGTCGTCGGCGTGACGGACCAGCACGAGCACGCAGAAATAGTACGCGCGGCGGTCTGCGTTGCCCGCCAGTTCCGCGACGAGACGCGCGTTGTTCGCCGTGTCGCTCTTTTCGCCGCACGCGAGTTGCGCAAAGCGCGCCGAATACACGCCGGGCGCACCGCGCAGCGCGTGCACGCAGAGGCCGGAGTCGTCGGCGAGGGCGGGCAGGCCGGTCAGCTTCGACGCATGACGCGCCTTCGCGAGCGCGTTCTCGACGAAGGTCGCATGCGGCTCTTCCGCTTCCGGCACGCCCAGTTCGCCCTGCGCGATCAGTTCGATGCCCGCCGCATTCAGCAGCGACGCGAACTCGCGCAGCTTGCCCGCATTGTTCGATGCGAGGACGACCCGCTTCAGTTCATTGGCTTCAGGCACCGATCAGCTCCAGCACGACCTTCTGCTTCGCGATCAGCGTGGAAATGCCGGATTGCGCGAGATCGAGCAGCTTGTTCATTTCGGCGCGCGTGAAGGGCACGCCTTCGGCCGTTCCCTGCACTTCGACGAATCCGCCCGCGCCGGTCATCACGACGTTCATGTCGGTGTCGCACTGCGAGTCTTCGTCGTAGTCGAGGTCGAGCACCGGCGTGCCCGCATACACGCCGACCGAGATCGCCGCGACGAAGTCGTTGATCGGCGATTCCGCGATGCGTCCCGACGCCACCAGCTTCGACACCGCGTCGTGCGCCGCGACGAACGCGCCGGTAATGCTCGCGGTGCGCGTGCCGCCGTCAGCCTGGATCACGTCGCAGTCGATATGCAGCGTGCGTGCGCCGAGCTTGTTGAGATCGAACACCGAGCGCAGCGCACGGCCGATCAGGCGCTGGATCTCCTGCGTGCGGCCGGTTTGCTTGCCGCGCGCCGCTTCGCGGTCGCTTCGCGTGTGCGTGGCGCGCGGCAGCATGCCATATTCCGCCGTGAGCCAGCCTTGCTCGCGGCCGCGCAGGAATTCGGGCACGCGCTCGGCTATGCTCGCGGTGCAAATCACCTTGGTGTCGCCGAATTCGACGAGCACCGAGCCTTCCGCGTGCTTCGTGTAGTGGCGCGTGATGCGCACGTCGCGCAACTGGTTCGCGCGGCGGCCGCTCGGGCGGTCGAGGGCGGAGGGGTCGAGCAGGACGGAATCGGTCATGGAATGTGCGAAAAATGGTGGAGAAACGAGAGGCGAGGCTCAACCGGGCATTTTATCGCCAATCGATCGCGATCGTCGGCGAGGCCCGCGCTGCATCGGCTTCAGCGGCACGATTGCCGGGCCTTCGCGGTAAAAATGGGATAATGGCCGCTTCCCCGCCCGGCCTCCTCGCGTGCCACTCATGCACAAGTCATCAGCCGGGCGCTCGTAGCAAACCGGCCTCCGCTCGGAGGTCCATATCGCGAGACGTACCATGATCTACAGCATGACAGGCTATGCCAGCGCGACGCGCGAAGTCGCCGCGGACGGCGCCGGACCCAGCGGCTCGGGCATCGGCGTATCGGTGGAATTGCGCACGGTGAATTCGCGCTTTCTCGACCTGAACTTCCGCATGCCCGAAGACGTGCGCGCCTGCGAGCCGCAACTGCGCGAAATGCTGATGACGAAGCTCTCGCGCGGCAAGGTCGACATCCGGATCAACCTGAATCGCGCGGAACAGACCGCGAACGCCGGCGCGCTCAATCGCGATGCGCTCTCGCAACTCGCGGCGCTCGAGCGCTCGGTGCTGGAAATCTTCCCGCAGGCCGAACGCATGCGCACCGGCGAAATCCTGCGCTGGCCGGGCGTGCTCGCGGAGAGCGGCGTGTCGCCGGAAGCGCTGCGCGAAGCGGTGATCGCGTGCGGCAAGCAGGCCATTGCCGATCTCATCGATGTCCGCGCGCGCGAAGGCGCCGCGCTCGCCTCGGTGCTGATCAACAACGCAACCGAGATGGAAGCGATCGTCGCGCGCGTGACGCCGCTCGTCCCGGAGCTGATCGCGAAGCATCAGCAGAAGATCGTCGAGCGGCTGCAGGACGCGCTCGGCATCGCGGCGCCCGAAGGCACCACGACGAGCCTGCCGCGCGAGGAAATCGCGGAACGGATTCGCCAGGAGGTCACGATCTACGGCATCCGCATCGACATCGCGGAAGAGTTGCAGCGGCTCACCGCTCATCTCTCCGAGACGCGCCACGTGCTGCAAAAGGGTGGCAAGGTCGGCAAGCGCCTCGACTTCATGATGCAGGAACTGAACCGCGAAGCGAACACGCTCGGCTCGAAAGCGGCGGCGAAGGAACTCGCCGATGCGTCGATGACGCTCAAGCTCCTCATCGAGCAGATGCGCGAGCAAGTACAAAACCTGGAGTAACGTTTCAATGACCACCCCGACGCGCAACCCGCATCTCAGCACCTACACCGGCATCTATCCGGGCAACCTTTTCATGGTCGTCGCGCCTTCGGGCGCCGGCAAGTCGACGCTCGTCAACGCGCTGCTCGCGCAGGACCAGGCGATCCGCCTGTCGGTGTCGTACACGACGCGCGAGCCGCGCCCGAAGGACAAGAACGGCGTGCAGTACCACTTCGTCTCCGTCGACGAATTCATGGAGCGCCATGGAAAGGGCGAATTCCTCGAAAGCGCGGAAGTGCACGGCAATTACTATGCGACGTCGCGCGTGTGGATCGAGGAGCAGATGAAGAGCGGCCACGACGTGCTGCTCGAAATCGACTGGCAGGGTGCGCAGCAGGTCAAGAAGCAGTTCAGGAACGCGGTCGAGATCTTCATCCTGCCGCCGTCGCTGGATGCCCTCGAAGACCGCCTGAAGAAGCGCGGACAGGACCCGCAGAACGTGATCGTGAGGCGCCTGCTCGCGGCCGGCAGCGAGATGTCGCATGCGCCGGAAGCGGAGTACGTCGTGATCAACGAGAACTTCGAACGCGCGCTCGCGGAACTGCAATGTCTCGTTGCGGCGACGCGTCTGCGCTTCGGTTCGCAATACGCCCGCCACACGCAGCTTTTCGTGGAACTGGGCATTCATACGCCGCATGCTTCGTGATCAGGGTGTTCCGGTCACATAAGGTAGAATGAAGAACATATTCCGAAGGAAACAAACATGGCCCGCATCACCGTAGAAGACTGTCTGAAACAGATCCCGAATCGCTTCGAGCTGGCGCTCGCGGCTACCTATCGCGCACGTCAGCTCGCGCAAGGCCACACGCCGAAGATCGAAAGCCGCGACAAGCCCACCGTCGTAGCGCTGCGCGAAATCGCGGCGGGCCAGGTCGGCGTGGAGATGCTGAAGAAGGTGCCGGTCTGACGGCGCCGTTTTTCATCGAGCTTTTTTAGCAACCGGCGTCCACCACGTCACAACCACGGAGGCGAACATGAGTCACACACCCTTGCCCGTCTCCGTCGACGCGGATAACGACGCCGATCACGAGTCGGCCCAGGACTCGGCTCAAGACTCGAGCCACCCGGCGCCGGCACGCAAATACATCGACGCGGTCCTCGAACAGTCGTTTCGCCATCTGTTCGGGCCAACCGCGACACCCGAGCAGCCACGCCGGCACGACGTCGTTTCCATCGCGAAACTGACGAATGTGCTCTCGTCCTATCTCTTGCCCGAAGAGATCAAGGACGTGAAGGCGGCCTTCCACTTCAGCGACGAAGCCCATCTCGGCCAGTACCGGCAAAGCGGCGAGCCGTACATCACGCATCCGGTCGCGGTCGCGGAAATCTGCGCGGGCTGGAAACTCGACGCACAGTCGATCATGGCGGCGCTCCTGCACGACGTGATCGAGGACCAGGGCGTCACCAAGACCGAGATCGCCGAGCGCTTCGGCGCGAAGGTCGCGGAACTGGTCGACGGGTTGTCGAAGCTGGACAAGATGGAATTTCGCAACCGCGAGGAAGCGCAGGCGGAAAATTTCCGCAAGATGCTGCTCGCGATGGCGCGCGACGTGCGCGTGATCCTCGTGAAGCTCGCCGACCGGCTGCACAACATGCGCACGCTGGGCGCGGTGCCGCCGGAGAAGCGCCGGCGCGTGGCACGCGAGACCATCGACATTTATGCGCCGATCGCGCACCGGCTCGGCCTGAACAATACCTATCGCGAGTTGCAGGACCTGAGCTTCGCGAACTTCAACCCAAACCGCTACGCTACGCTCGAAAAGGCGGTCAAGGCGGCGCGCGGCAACCGGCGCGAAGTGGTCGGCAAGATTCTGGAAGCGGTCCAGCGCACCATTTGCGACGCGAAGATTTCCGCCGAAGTCACCGGCCGCGAGAAAACCATCTACAGCATCTACAAGAAGATGCGCGACAAGCAGCTGTCGTTCTCGCAGGTGCTGGATGTGTATGGTTTTCGCGTGGTGGTCGAGAGCGCGCTCGAATGCTACACGTGCATCGGCGCGCTGCATGCGCTCTATAAACCCGTGCCGGGCAAGTTCAAGGACTACATCGCGATTCCGAAGGTGAACGGCTATCAGTCGCTTCACACGACGCTCGTCGGGCCGTTCGGCGCGCCGATCGAGTTCCAGATCCGCACGCGCAAGATGCACGAGATCGCCGAGGCGGGCGTGGCGGCGCACTGGCTGTACAAGAACGGCGGCGCGGATCTCAACGACGTGCAAAAGCGCGCGCACCAGTGGCTGAAGTCGCTGCTCGACATCCAGAGCGAAGCGGGCGATTCCAGCGAATTCCTCGAACACGTCAAGATCGACCTGTTCCCGGACGCCGTCTACGTATTCACGCCGAAGTCGAAGATCATGCCGCTCCCCCGCGGCGCGACCGCGCTCGACTTCGCGTATTCGATCCACAGCGACCTCGGCAACCAGTGCGTCGCGGTGAAGATCAACAACGAATTGCTGCCGCTGCGCACCGAGCTGAAGAGCGGCGATATCGTCGAGGTGATCACGGCGCCGTATTCGAAGCCGAATCCCGCGTGGCTCGGCTTCGTGCGCACGGGCAAGGCGCGCTCGGCCATTCGTCACTATCTGAAGACGATGCGCCTGAACGAATCGGTGCAACTGGGCGAGCGGCTCGTCGACCAGAGTCTCAAGGGCTACGGCCTCACGCTGGCTGAAGTCACGCCGGAAGCGTGGGAAAAGCTCGTGCAGTGGACCGGCAACAAGACGCGCCAGGAAATTTTCGCCGATATCGGCCTTGGCCGGCGCGTGGCGGCGGTGATGGCGAAGCGCATCGAAGTGCTGATGAACGGCCGGGACGACGACGATTCCCCGCGCGAAAGCTTCACCACAAATACTGCGCCGCCGGTGGTCATCACGGGCACGGAAGGGATGTCGGTGCAGTTGTCGGCGTGCTGCCGCCCGATTCCCGGCGACGACATCATGGGCTATATCGGCATCGGCCTCGGCATGGCGATCCATACGACCGACTGCCGCGTCGCGCAACGCATTCATCGCCGCGACCCGGGCCGCTGGATCGACGTGGCGTGGGCGCCGCAGCCGGGGCGTCTCTTCGACGTCGCGGTCAAGGTGCTCGTGAAGAACACGAAGGGCGTATTCGCTCGCGTCGCCGCGGACATCACTTCGGCCGACGCGAATATCGTCCACATCGCGATGGACGAGGATCCCACGCAGGAAGCCACGCTGCTGCGCTTCGTGATCCAGGTGAGCGACCGCGTGCACCTCGCGAACGTGATGCGGCGCGTGCGCACGAATCCCGATGTGATGCGCATCGCGCGCGAGCGTCCGAGCGACGAGCCGCACCATCGCAACCAGGATGGCGGCATTCGCATCGACCGCGAGCGCGGTGATTACTGACATCGACCGTTTTTGGCGCGCCGGCGCTGGAACGTAACCTGCGTGCCTGTACCCGTTGAACGAACACGACGTACACGAGGGCACGACCATGAAAACATCCGATCTCGAAGGTCCCGCGCTCGACTACTGGGTCGCGCGCGGCCTGCACGACTTCATCCGCGAAATCCACTTCACCGACAGCGGCGAGACGCTCTCGATCCGCGGCAACGATCGCGGCAAGCCGTGGGACGGACGCTTCCTGCCTTCGACGTCGTGGGAAGCGGCGTCAGTCGTGCTGGAGCGCGCCTGCCGGCTCGAAATGAGCGATCACGGGCGCGGCGAGGTGATTTGCACCGCGACGTTCGGCAGGGATGGCGGACAGGTGGAAGGGAGGGGCGCGTCGCTCAGGATCGCGTTGCTGAGGGCGTTCGTGCGCCACGCATTCGGCGACGCCGTCGAAGACGAAGTCCTGCGTCGCCCGCAGACGCTGCTCGGCGCGCGCGCGGAACCGATCGGCGAGCCGAGCGCGGTGGCGTCGGTGGAGGACATGCCGGCGCCGGACGGGCGCATCGGCGATATCGGATCGTCGCCGCGTCAGTAGCGCGCTTGTCCAAGTCGCGACAGATGACGCGGAAAAAACAAAAAGGGCCTTCCGGATGGAAGGCCCTTCAAAAGGTGGCGCGGCTGGCAGGATTCGAACCCACGACCCCTTGGTTCGTAGCCAAGTACTCTATCCAACTGAGCTACAGCCGCACGCAAAACCGATACTACTCGATACTTCGATGCGCTCGTAGTTAAGCGCTATTTGCTGATTAAACGACTTCCCGAGGGGAAATACGCTTGAAAGAGTGGTGCGGCTGGCAGGATTCGAACCCACGACCCCTTGGTTCGTAGCCAAGTACTCTATCCAACTGAGCTACAGCCGCACGCAAAACCGATACTACTCGATACTTCGATGCGCTCGTAGTTAAGCGCTATTTGCTGATTAAACGACTTCCCGAGGGGAAATACGCTTGAAAGAGTGGTGCGGCTGGCAGGATTCGAACCCACGACCCCTTGGTTCGTAGCCAAGTACTCTATCCAACTGAGCTACAGCCGCACGCAGAAGCGAGATTATAGACAAACCTGTCTGAAAAAGGAAGAGCCGGAAGGCATTTTCGCGAGGTTTCGTTCACCTTCGTGTTACCTTGTACATCAGCGTAATCGTAATCCTGCGCGCATTTCCACGGGACTTTTGGGCGGTTTGCACCATGAATAAGGCATTTGTCAAAGAATCGGACGATACGGACGACGACCTCGATGTCGCCCAGCCCGACGTGCCCGCGGGCACCAAGAACTACATCACGCCGGCCGGGCATCAGCGGCTGCGCGACGAACTGCTGCATCTGCTCGATGTCGAGCGTCCGGACATCGTGAAGCTGCTTTCGTGGGCGGCGTCTAACGGCGACCGGTCGGAGAATGGCGACTATATCTACGGCAAGCGGCGCCTGCGCGAAATCGACCGGCGGATTCGATTTCTGACGAAGCGGCTGGATCTGGCGGAAGTCGTCGACAGCAGCAAGCAGGAGAACGTCGATCAGGTGTTCTTTGGCGCAGCGGTCGATTACGCGGGCGACGACGGCGAGTCGCATACGGTGACGATCGTCGGTGTCGACGAGGTCGATCTCGATGTCGGGCACGTCAGCTGGATTTCGCCCATCGCGCGGGCGCTTCTGAAGGCGAAGATCGGCGACACGGTGGCGCTGCATACGCCGGCGGGCGTCCAGCAGATCGATATTCTCGATGTCCGGTATCCGCGCGGTTCCTGAACAGCGCACCGCAGCCGGAGCATAAAAAAAGGCGCCGCAAGCGGCGCCTTTTTCACATCGGTACGGCGGATGAAGCTTAGAAGCGGTGACGAATGCCGACCGTTGCCGAAACCTGGTTCTCCGTCGACGACACGCCAACACCCGTGATCGTCGCGCCGAGGTTCGTGCCTTCGGTGTCGGTCACGTGCTGGTATTCGCCTTGCAGGTACACGTCCGTGCGCTTCGACAGCGCGTAGGCCGTTTGCAGGCTGACCTGGTGGAACTTCGGCTTCACGCCGTCGATACGGCTGTCCGTGTACGTGTACGCGCCTGCCAGGCTCAGGGCCGGCGTCAGGTTGTAACGGCCATTCACTTCGTAGTTGGTGAAGCGAGCATGCGGATCGGTCAGGTTGATCGCCGCGCCGCCCGTGCCAGCCGTCGTGATTTGCGTTGCGTCGTCGAGCATCGTCTGCGTGAACACGAAGCCGACCGTTGCCGCGCCGAACGCGTAGCTGATGCCGCCGCCGTAGACGCGCTGACGGCCTGCTGCGAACGGAGCGTCCGAAGCGATTGCGCCGTTCGGGTTGGTCGGAACGAGGGCGTTCGCGTTGTTCAACTGCATGTACGCTGCGGCAACGTTCAACGGGCCGTAGTTATACGATGCGCCGAAGCTGTAAGCGCGGTTGTCCGCGAAGCCGCCTGCTTCGTTCGAGAAGCCGTACATGCCGCCGAACTTGAGGCCGCCGTAGTTCGCGCTCGTGTACTTGACCGAGTTGTTCACGCGGAACGAGTTGTCGAGGTTGTCGTTATCGAACGGGTGGGCGAACTGCGTGCCGCCGTATTGCGTGCCCGTCAGAGCCAGCGGCCCGAGGTAGTCGACGACGGAGTCATACTGACGACCGAGGGTCACGGCGCCAAACTGCTGGCTCGACAGACCGACGAACGCCTGACGGCCGAACTCACGGCCGCCCTGGCCGTTGTTGCCGTTCATGATGTTGAAGCCGTTTTCCAACGTGAAGATTGCCTTCAGCCCGCCGCCGAGGTCTTCAGCGCCGCGCAAGCCCCAACGGCTGCCGTTGACCGAACCGCTCGTCGCCTTGAAGTTGCTGTGGCCTTGCTGGTTGTTGGTATACGTGATGCCCGCGTCGATCAGGCCGTACAGCGTGACGCTGCTTTGTGCGTGAGCGGCGGTAGCAAATACGCCCGTCAGGGCGGCGACCATGAGAGTCTTTTTCATCTTTGTAACTCCGAGAGCAGAATGGGCGGTGAGCCCAGGCTTGAAGGAAACCTTCCCTCCGACGCGCTGCGAGAGGCGCTGTCAGGCGAGCAATATGTTCGGTTTTGAACACATTTGTTTCCGGACCACACGAAGTGTAAAGACGGCGTTACAGCGCAGACATTCTGAAATCCGCAATAAAGTATTCTTTGATCGGCAATGATCTGGAAATCGTCGGCAAGCCTTGACTGACAAGGCTTTACGGGGAATCGAGAGAAGTCGGCGAGGGGTGTCAACCTTTTGCCGTTGCGCATTCACGACAAAAATAATGCCGTGCGCAAGATGAATAATCCGAAAATTAGATTATTGAGATAAGTGCAATAGTCGTTTGCCGTTTATGGTGGTAATTATTGCGGCGCGCCTCGCTATACTGACATCTCTGCTTTCCGAAGCAGACTTTTTCGTTGACGGAAAAGATCTCCAAACCTTTGTCAGCGCGACTTTCCAGTCGCGCTTTTTTTTGTGCATCGAATTCCAAGGCAGCCGATCAGGCAGCTTTTTTCCCGGCATTGACCTCCGCCGGAGCGTCTGTGGATTCGTACTGGAACGGAATGGTCCAGTCTTCCATCACGTAATGCCGGGCATCCATCGGCGACGACAAAAGGTTCTGCCAGTGATCGCCATGCCAGACCGGATCGAATTCGAGCGGGGCGGCAGCGTTGGCGGCGGTTGCTTCGGGCGTCATCGGTGCTACGAGCGACATCATTTTTTGAAGCGCGCGCTTGAGTTCGGTCATCACAACTGACCCTCCTGATTCGTCTGCAAATTACGACTCCAGTTTGCGGATTGGAAGCGGTTCGAACAAGACGCGTAAACACTTACGATTAGAAAACTCTTGTTACATTTGTGGTAAGAACTTCCTCTGATTATTCTTGTGTCGTGCTGTACTGTTTAATGTGCTTAAGTCATGCAGCGTGAGTTGATTTGCTTCGCGCAAATAATGCTGAATCAAGACGGTTTGTCACTGAAAATTGACTTGACGCTCGCGACGCCTCCTTATATAAAAGCGAGGCCGTGGATTAATATGCCGGCGGCCGTTCTGGCGGCGATAATTGACACGGCGTTAAAGGGTTCGCCCGTTTTGATCAAACTTCCGAGGGAATCGAGTATATGGAAACCGGTATCGTCAAATGGTTCAACGATGCTAAAGGCTTTGGCTTCATCACGTCCGACGCTGGCGGCGAAGACCTGTTCGCGCACTTCTCCGAGATCCGTGCCGACGGCTTCAAGTCGCTGAAGGAAAACCAGCGCGTGTCCTTCGAAACGAAGGCGGGCCCGAAGGGCAAGCAGGCTGCGAACATCCGCGCGCTCTAAACCGCGAGCGACATCGGCGCCTTTGAAAACCCCTTGCGTTCGCAAGGGGTTTTTTATTGACCGGGAAAACCAGTATTGCGCGCGCGGATCGTTTATGTGCTGGCATTAGCCTTGATCATTCTGCGTTTTTCACCTGGCGCCGCTATGATTAAACAGCCGGAGATAATCGATGCGGCGAACACCCGATCCGTAAATTGGGGTAAATGCCAAGTCGATTCGGGATTTTTAATCTGCCTCAAAATCGGGATTGCAATTGCGCATCGGGAATTGGATGAAGTCGTCCGCATAGCGTGGCTGGGCTAAAATGTCCGCATCTTCACGCGCATGAGCTTCTTCAGCCCACCCCAGGGTTGCTGAACGCCGCGCCCTCATTTATCGCGATGCACGCTCTCCCTCCGTTTCCCGTCAATCACTTTCCCGCGGACCCCGTCGTTTTCGTCGATCTCGAGACGACCGGCGGCTCGCTCGGTATCGATCGCATCACGGAAATCGGGATCGTCGAAGCAGGTCCGTCCGGCGTGACGCAGTGGAGCACGCTCGTCAACCCGCTGAAGCCGATTCCGTCGTTCATCCAGAACCTGACCGGCATCACCGACTCAATGGTGCGCGACGCCCCCACCTTCGACGAACTCGCCGCGAACCTCTTCGAGCGGATGAACGGCCGGCTGTTCATCGCTCACAACGCGCATTTCGACCACGGTTTTCTGCGCGGCGAGTTCAAGCGGGTCGGGTTCAAGTTCCAGCCCGACGTGCTGTGCACGGTCCAGCTCTCGCGCGCGGTCTACCCGTCGGAAACGCGACACGGTCTCGATGCGCTCGTCGAGCGGCACGCGCTCGTGCCGTCAGCGCGCCACCGCGCACTCGCCGACGCGGATCTGCTCTGGCAGTTCTGGCAGCACCTGCACCGCGCGCATGCTTCGGATGTGCTGCGCGGACATATGGAGAAAGTCACGCGACGCTTTCGCCTGGCCGGTGACATCGACGAGGACACGATCGAGCGGATTCCGGCGGGCTGCGGCATCTACGTGTTCTATGGCGAGAACGACGTGCCGCTCTTCGTCGGCAGAAGCGTGCGCTTGCGGCAGCGCGTGCGGTCGCATCTCACGGGCGCGCGCCGGTCGTCGAAAGACCTGCGGCTCGCGGCGCTCGTGCGGCACGTCGAATGGACGGCCACCGGTGGCGAGATCGGCGCGTTGCTCGCCGAAGCGAAGTCGGTGGCGCGCTTGCGGCCGCCGCACAATCGCCCGGTGCGCGACCGGCGCGATGACGCGCGCGGCGCAGTCTGGCCCTATCCGGGCCCGATCGCAATCGAGGAGCGCGATCCGGGTACGGGCCTGCACGCGTGGCATGTCGTCGACCAGTGGCAGTACTTCGGCTCCGCCGCGACGCCCGCCGATGCGGCGGCGTTGCGTGCGCAATTGCCGGCGACCGGTTTCGAATTGTCGACCTACCGAATTCTCAACGAGCGGCTCGCGCGTGGTCTCGCGTTCGTGCCGCTCGCCGCGATGGCGGCTGTCGACTGATTTTGCAGGCTTCTACTATCCGACCGCCCCGACGCCGCCCGCCGCGCACACATGCGACAGCGCGCGCGACAAAGGCGCGTTGAGTGCGGCGTCGTAGCGCGTGAGGTGTTTCCATCGCGCGACGCTGTCGGCGAGTCGCAACGGGCAATCAGCGGCGTGGCGAATCGGCTCGACGCGCGCGAGTGCAGCGATCAGCGACTGCGTGAGGCCATCGAGCTTCGGGCGGGTGTCAGCGGCGAGATCAGGCGGCGATCCTTCGGGCGGGCGCGCTGCGCGCCAGTTGGCAAAGAGCGCGTTCTGCACGTCCTTGCTCGCCTCGATCTGGTCGCGGAAAAAGCGTTGCGCGAATGCCGGATCGACGCCCGCCGCCAGCGCCTTTTGTTCGACGCCTGCAAGCAGGGCCGCTTCGCGCGGTTCATCGGTGATGGGTTCGTGACGGGCCCACTTCCATCGGGCGACCGGTTCGGCAAGCGCGAGCCGCTGCGACGTCAGCGCGACGAGGCTGGTGAGCGGAGCGTCGTCGCCGTCGGCGTGGGCCGTGCCGATGCAGCCGAGCAACAAGGAGGCGAGGGCGGCGAGTGCGCGGACTCGGCGATTTCGGACTGTGGCGGAGAAACTAGACGTTGGATGCATGCGACGGGTCGGACGGCCGAAAAGCGCCAGCATAACTCAGCGTTCCGTTTGCCCGCCGCGCAGGATTACGCGCGACTCGCGACCGAGTCGCGCGACTTTGGCGCGATCAGGTGCAGCGGCGCCTGGCGTGAGCCATGAATGATTCGCGAGGTCCGCGAGCGCGTTCCTTCACGAGGCGTCGAATACGCGGTGATGGCGGGCGTTCCCGTCTGCGGCGTTTATTTCGACTCGCGCAGATTGCGCTGCTCGTCGAAAAACGCGCGAACGTGCTCCGGCAGTTCGGCAGCCAGGAACTCGACCCCGACCGGTTCCGGATCCGGACAACGCACTTTGTCGGGTGTCGGAATTTTCGTCGGCTTGGCGTCCATGATTTCTCTCCTTGTAGCTCGATTTCAGACTCGACCCGGCTGTCCGCGTCGATTGCACTACAGGAACATTTCCAAGTTCCTTTGTTGCTTTATCGGAACGTCGCAGCATTACTTGAGGTGTCCGAAAGTAAATCCGACCACCGAAAATAAGCGCATGACCGTTCGTGAAATCCGCCCTGCAAAAAATCAAATCGACTGATTTACCGGTTTTCAACGCTAGCCGGTACTTTGTGCGCCTTGCTTGCTGCGGCGTGGCGTTGCTGCGCCTGCTGTACAGCGGTTCGGCGCTACCGGATGACGCGCTGCAATAGCACTTTAACGTTCACTCCATACTTATAACGATAGCGGGAAACCATCGTTGACGTAATATCGCCCGAGGGGGAATAATTATTCAGTTGTGTGGAAACGCACATAGAGCAGGAGAATTGCAATTCGCACCGCAATTCGAACGAATCGTGCGTATTAAAAACACCATGTATTTGTCATTCGACGACATCGGTCGCTGAGAACGAGGCGGCGCAGAGGCGGGCTGGGACGGGCGAAGAGGGTGAAATGAAAAAACCCGCGTGGTCTGCGACCACGCGGGTTTTTTGTATGAAGCTTGGTGCCGGAAAGAGGAATCGAACCCCCGACCTTCGCATTACGAATGCGCTGCTCTACCGTCTGAGCTATTCCGGCATCAGGGAAACGAGATTATAGATACCCTTTTCCGGGTTTGGCAATACCCCGATCAAATTTTCTTTTCGAGATGATATCGGGTCACCCGATCCACTTCGCTCTTCGATCCGAGGAAGACCGGCACGCGTTCATGAAGGCTCTGCGGCTGGATGTCGAGAATACGCTTCTCGCCGTTCGTTGCCGCTCCGCCCGCCTGCTCGACGATGAAAGCCATCGGGTTCGCTTCGTACATCAGACGCAGCTTGCCCGGTCGATCCGGCGTGCGCTTGTCGGCGGGATACATGAAGATGCCGCCGCGGTTCAGGATCCGATGCACATCGGCGACCATCGACGCGATCCAGCGCATGTTGAAATCGTCCTTGCGCGGACCGTCGCTGCCCTGATTCAGCTCGTCGATATACTGCTGCACCGGCGGATACCAGTGACGGCTGTTCGACGCATTGATCGCGTATTCGCGCGTTTCGACCGGAATCCGCATGTCGCTTTGCGTGAGTACCCACGAGCCCAGTTCCCGGTCGAGCGTGAAGCAGTTCACGCCGTTGCCCGTCGTCAGCACCAGCACGGTTTGCGGACCGTACACCGCGTACCCCGCCGCGACCTGCGCCGAGCCGGGCTGCAGGAACGCCTGTTCCGTCGGTTCGGTGTCGTCGGGGCAGCGCAGCACCGAGAAGATCGTGCCGATCGAAACGTTGACGTCGATGTTCGACGAGCCATCGAGCGGGTCGAACGTCAGCAGATAATTGCCCTTCGGATAGCGGTTCGGGATCGGGAAAATCTTTTCCATTTCCTCCGATGCCATGGCGGCCAGGTTGCCGCCCCACTCGTTGGCTTCGAGCAGGATCTCGTTCGAGAGGATGTCGAGCTTCTTCTGGACTTCGCCCTGCACGTTTTCGCTGCCGGCGCTGCCGAGCGCTTCGCCGAGCGCACCCTTGCTCACCTGGAAGCTGATCTGCTTGCAGGCCCGCGCGACAACTTCGATCAGAAGACGCAGGTCGGCGGGAAGGTTCTGATGTTCGCGCTGCTGCTCGATCAGATACTTGGTCAGCGTAGTGCGACGAGATATGGACATGCTTGGCTCCACGAGCGTTTGACGAATTCCCCGATTCTACCCGCTCGGGACTTCAGCCCCGTGTCAGTCGGGAAACGTTCGCGCCAACGCCACAGCGTGCCGCCCGACGCTTGACCCTGCGCCGGCCATGCGCGCCGGATCATTAGCCTGCGGAAACCAGCCGGTTTCCGCAGGCCCTGAAGCCTCGCCGGATCAGGCGAGCGCCTTTTCCACGATCTCCCGCACGTCGCGCGACTTCACTTTCGACGCGACTTCGGTCAATGCGCCGTGCATCTTCTCCCGCAACCCCGGCGTGAATCGCCGCCACAGTTCGAGTCCGCGAGCGAGGCGAGCCGCGACCTGCGGATTCAGCGAATCGAGCGCAATCACCTGTTCCGCCCAGAACGCGTAGCCGGAGCCGTCGGCGGCGTGGAACTGGGCCGGGTTGCCGCTGCAGAAGCTGAAAATCAGCGACCGCGCCCGGTTCGGATTCTTCAGCGTGAACGCCGGATGCTGCATCAGCTTGCGCACGATCTCGATCACCTTGCGGTTCGGGCCGCCGCGCTGCGTCGCCTGCAACGCGAACCATTTGTCGATCACGAGCGCCTCGTCGTCGAAGCGCTGGTAGAAATCGGCGAGTGCGGTGTCAGCGGCCGACGCCCCGCCGTTCGGCGATGCGCTCGCCGTCAGAAGCGCCGAAAGCGCCGCCGAGCGGTCCGTCATGTTGTCCGCGCCGTCGTACTGGGCGCGCGCGAGGCGCACGGCTTCGGCGGGATCGTCGAGCTGGCTCAGATAGGCGAGGGCGAGATTCTTGAGGCCGCGCTTGCCGGCGTCTTCAGGCGTCGGACGGTATTCGCCCGGCGTGCGGTTCGCCTCATAGATCGCGAGCCACTTGTCGCGCAGGGCGGTCGCGAGTCGGCGGCTGACGAACACGCGCGCCGCGTGGACCGCCGCCGGGTCGGAAACGGTCATCTGCTCGGCGAGATAGCTTTCCGACGGCAGCATCAGCGCCAGTTCGCGGAACGCCGGCGACAGTGACGGATCGTCGAGCACCTGTTCGAAAGCCGCGACGACCTGATCGTCAAGCGCGAGCGTTTCGCCCTTCGCGGCGCGGGCGGCGAGCGCGAGCAGTTCGCGCGTGGCGAGCCGCTGGCCGGCTTCCCAGCGGTTGAACGGGTCGCTGTCGTTCGCGAGCAGGAAGGCCAACTGCTCGTTCGTATAGTCGTATTCGACGATCACCGGCGCCGAAAAATTGCGCAACAGCGACGGGAGCGGCTTTTCGGCGACGTTGACGAACGTAAAGGACTGTTCGCGTTCGGTCAGTTCGAGCACGCGTGTCGTGCCTTGCGGCTCTTTTTCGCCTTCGAGCTCGAGCGGCAGGTCCGAACCCTTGCCGCCGATCAGACCGATCGCGAACGGAATCAGGAGCGGCCCCTGCTGCGTCGCGCGCGAAGCTTCGGACGCCTCGCCGTAGCCTTGCGCGAGCGTCACGGTGTAACGCTTCGCTGCGGCGTCGTAGGCGGTGCGCACGGTCACGCGCGGCGTGCCCGCCTGGCTGTACCAGCGCTCGTATTGCGCGAGATCGCGATTGTTCGCGTCGGCCATGGCGTGGCGGAAATCGTCGCAGGTCACGGCCTGGCCGTCGTGCCGCTCGAAATACAGGTCCATGCCGCGCCTGAAGCCGTCGCGTCCGAAAAGCGTCTGATACATCCGCACGACTTCCGAACCTTTCTCATAGACGGTCATCGTGTAGAAGTTGTTGATCTCGACGTAACTCTCCGGTCGAACCGGATGCGCCATCGGGCCGGCATCCTCGGCGAACTGCATCTGGCGCAGCACTCGCACGTCCTCGATGCGCCGCGTTGCGCGCGCGGCTTCGCTCGCGGCGCCGGGCGAGTCGCCGGCGGCCATGTCGGCGGAGAATTCCTGGTCGCGGAAAACCGTCAGGCCCTCTTTCAGGCTCAACTGGAACCAGTCGCGGCAGGTGACGCGATTTCCCGTCCAGTTGTGGAAATACTCATGGCCGACCACCGATTCGATGTTGAAAAAGTCGGTATCGGTCGCGGTTTCGGGGTTCGCCAGCACGTACTTCGTGTTGAAGATGTTGAGCCCCTTGTTCTCCATCGCGCCCATGTTGAAGTCGCTCACGGCGACGATCATGAAACGGTCGAGGTCCAGTTCCAGGCCGAAACGCTTTTCGTCCCAGCGGATCGAATGAATCAACGAATCCATCGCGTGGCGCGTCTTGTCGAGATCGTGCGGCTCGACCCACACCTGCAACAGCTTTTCCTTGCCCGAACCGCTCGTGATCCGCTCTTCGATCGCGACGAGCTTGCCCGCGACGAGCGCGAACAGATAGCTCGGCTTCTTGAACGGATCTTCCCATTTCGCGAAATGGCGGCCGTCGGGCAGGTCGCCTTCCTCGATCAGGTTGCCGTTCGACAGCAGCACCGGATACGCCGCCTTGTCCGCGCGCAGCGTCACCGTGTAGGTGGACATCACGTCGGGCCGGTCGAGGAAATACGTGATGCGGCGGAAGCCTTCGGCCTCGCACTGCGTAAAGAAGTTGCCGCTCGAAACATAAAGTCCCGAAAGCGTGGTGTTCGCGGCCGGATTGCAGATATTTTCGATTCCGAGCTCGAATTCGTCGGGAATAGTGCCGATCGACAGTTCGTTATCACTTGTGCGGACGTCTTCGTGCGGGCGGCCGTTTACCGAAGCGCGCACGAATTCGAGTTGCTCGCCCGTCAGGGCGAGGCGCGGCGCGGGATTGCCGTCGACGATCGCGTCCGGGTTGCGGCGCACGCGCAGCGTGCTTCTGACGAGCGTGCGTTCGGGTACGAGGTCGAACTCGAGCGCGACCGAATCTATGAGAAACGCGGGCGGCGCGTAGTCTGCGCGGCGTATCACGGCAGGGGCGGTCGCGGTTTCAGTCGCGGAGTCAATCGAATTGGACATGGCGGCTCTGTAAGGGTGAATGGCGCCGCCCGTTGGCGGCCCTGGTTCGGACCATTGTACAAAGCCTCGGCCGATCATGGGTCCGGCCACGGATCGGCCGGATGACCAGCGAAGAACTTTCAGGGATCGACGGCGGTCCCTATCTTCAGCAAGATCTGCCGGTCTCGCGCGAAATGTCGCGGAGTGCGACGGCGTGCGGGACGCCGCAACACTTCCTATAACTAAAGAAACACGCACAACGAAATGAGGACGACTATGAAGTTCGATCGCTGGACGAGTGTCGTTCGCGCCGCGCTGGCGCTCGTCGCCCTCTGGCTCGCCGGCTGCACGACCTACGTCCAGACGCAGGTCACGGCATTCTCGGACTGGACGGGCACCGACGCGACCCGTACCTATGCGTTCGCACGCTCGCCCGAGCAGCAGAACAGCATCGAGCAGTCGACGTACGAAGCGCAGGTGGCCAACGAGTTGTCGAAGTATTCGTTCCGGGCCGCGCCCGAAGCGAGCGCGCGCTACAAGGTGGAGCTCGCCTATTCGATCCGCGGCGACGTCATGACGGTGCGCCAGCCGGTCTATTACGATCCGTGGCCGATGTACGGTCCCTACGGGCGCCCGTACTGGGGGCCGTGGGGCGGGTGGGGACCGTACGGGCCGTGGGGGCCGGGCCCGGCGAGCTACGTCGACCAGACCTTTCCGATCTACGTGCACGCGTTGCAGATCCGCATGACCGATCGCGCGAGCGGGCGCGAGGTCTACAAGGTGACCGCGATGAACTCGGGCGGCGAAGCGTCGCTGATTCGCGCGATGCCCTTCCTGATCCAGAGCGCGCTCGCCGACTTCCCGCTCGGCAACGGCACTGTGCGCACGGTGAAGATTCCGATCGACGGCAGTGGCGGCGCGACGAACGAAGCCGTGGCCGGTGCCAACGAACGCGCGGTCGCACCGGGCAGCGGAGCGCCCCCGCCGAAAGCGGTAGAGTAAGCGCGCACGCAGCTGGGCCGTAATTTTTGCCGCCGGGCAAGGACGCGGCGGCGCCAGACTGCGATAATCCCATGCTCCATTCGAAGCCCGGCGCGAGCGCTTCCGGCACGTGGCGAAGCGCGTCCACTGTGCCATCCGCGAATATGCACGCCCGCCGGAATCGGGATATATTCGCGTTCATGACAAAATCAAGTCCGACCCAGCCTCGAGCCGTTCCAGAGCCCGCCACATGGGACGCGCGGCTTGCCCGCCGCCTGGTTACTCCGCTCGTTGGCACCCCTGTCACACCCAACCATCTCACCTCGCTGCGCCTTCTGATCGGGCTCGGCGGTGCCTATTACCTGTCGCTCGGCCAGTTCTGGATCTGCACGCTCGGCGCATTGCTGATCGCGCTGTCCAATTTCGTCGATCACACCGACGGCGAACTCGCGCGCATCAGCGGGAAATCGAGCAAAATCGGTCATTTTTACGATCTCGCGTGCGACGCGCTCGTGACCGTGCTGCTCTTCCTTGGACTCGGCTTTTATGTCGGCGTGCATCATCCGTCGATGATCGTGCCGGCCGAATGGCTCGGCGGCATCGCGGGCATTGCCGTCGCGCTGATCTTCTATTTGCGCATGCGCATCGAGTCGATGGTCGGCAAGGACGGCACGAAACAGGCATCGATGGCCGGCTTCGAGACCGAAGACGTGCTTTATCTTCTTCCGCTCATCACCGTCGTGAACGGCATGACGCCGTTCCTGATCGCGGCCTCGATCGGCGCGCCGCTCTTCGCCGCATGGGTCGCGCTCGATCATCAGCGCGTGATGCGTCAGGCGGCCCTTCGCAGGAAGGGCTCGGCGCACGCGAAAGACACCGACGGCAAGGACTTTCAGACAGCACGATGAACCAGGCAGCCAATCCGTCGACGGAAACCTTGGATCGAAGCGCCGCGCGCGCACCCGCGGCCCGGGTCGCGACGCCCTCCGCGCGCGAGATCGATGCGACGCTCAATGCGCGCCTGCGAGAACTCAAAACCGCGCAACTGCACGAATCCTTCGACAAGCAGGGCAGTTTTCTCTATCTGGAAGACTTCCTGCCGCGCGACTACACCGAACGGCTGATCGACGCCGTCCACGCGGTGACGCCGGCCGTGAACCGCAACTACCTGCCGGGCCACAAGCAGGGCGGCAGCGTGAGCCGCCACGCGATCGACAAGCTGGCGCCGTTCATCGCCGATCTGTACCGCTCGGAAGCGCTCATCAAGTGGCTCGAAACGATCAGCGGCGACAAACTGCAACTCTCGCCCGCCGACGATCCGCACGCCTACGCGCTCTATTTCTACACGCGCCCGGGCGACCATATCGGCTGGCACTACGACACGTCCTATTACGAAGGCCGCCGCTACACGATGCTGCTCGGCGTGATCGACGATTCGTCCTGCCGGCTCGACTACGAACTGCACACGCACAATCCCGAGGTTCCCGACGAACCGGGCTCCGTGCAATATCCGCCGGGCGCGCTCGTCTTCTTCGACGGCGACAAACTGCGCCATCGCATCACGCCGCTCAAGGCGAACGAAATGCGCGTCTCCCTCACGTTCGAATACGTGACGAATCCGAACATGCGGCCGTGGCAGCGCTTCATCTCGAACATGAAGGATTCGATCGCCTATTTCGGCTTCGGGCAGGTCTTTCGCCGCAAAGCCGGCAAGAACGGAAGCGTATGAGCCGCGCCGGCACCGTCATGCTCTCGATCGGCGTCGTGTTGTTCGTCGCGCTGATCGGCTGGCAAGGCTTCGGCTCGGTGGCGTCGACGCTTGCGGCCGCCGGCTGGGGCCTCGTCGCGGTCGCGGCATTTCACCTGTTGCCGGTCGTGCTCGACGCGGGCGCCATCAGCGTGCTGTTTGGCAAGCGCGACCGCGACGTGACATTGCGCGACGCCGTGCTCGCGCGCTGGAGCGGCGAGTCGGTCAATAGCCTGATGCCCGCCGGACAGATCGGCGGTCCGATGCTGATGGTCCGCTATCTCGCGCAACGCGGCATGCGCGCGCGCGATGCCGCCGCCGTCATCACCGTCAGCACGACGATGCAGACCATCGCGCAACTGGTGTTCGCGCTGATCGGCGTCGCGCTGCTCGGCAGCGGCTCGGGCACGGGCGTGCGCAATGCCGTGCTGATCGTGATCGTCGTGATCGGCGCGCTGATCTTCGGCTTCTATCTGGCGCAGCGGCGCGGTCTCTTCGGTCGCACGATGCGTTTTGCGTCTTCGGTTGCCGCGCGCTTCTCCGCGAAGCGCGACTGGTCGTCGCTCGTCACGCGCGCCGAAGCCGTCGACGCCGCCGTCCACGAGATGTATCGCGAGCGCGGCAAGGTCGCGGCGAGTTTTGCGCTGAGCCTCGTCGGCTGGATCGTCGGCACGGGGGAAGTGTGGCTCACGCTGCGTCTGATCGGCCATCCGGTCGACTGGACCGACGCGCTGATCCTCGAAAGCCTCGGTCAGGCGATCCGCGGCGCGGCCTTCGCGATTCCCGGTTCGCTAGGTGTGCAGGAGGGCGGTTATCTGCTGCTCGCGCGCCTAGTTGGCCTGCCGCCGGAAGCGGCGCTTGCGCTCTCGCTCGCAAAACGCGCGCGCGAGCTTCTGCTCGGCGTGCCGGGCATCGTCTATCTGCATTTCGTTGAAAAGGGCTGGCAGCGTCGCCGTCTCGCGCGCGTGCCGGAGATCGACTGAATCATCCTCGAAGGGATAACAAGAATGCGCGCAATTATTCTTGCGGCCGGGATGGGCTTGCGCCTCGTCCAGCCGGAGGGGCAGCAAAAGCCGAAGTGCCTGTTGCGTTTCGGCGATGCATCGCTGCTCGAACGCCATCTGCAATTGCTGAAGGCGGCGGGTGTCGACCAGATCGTCTTCGTGCTCGGTTTCAAGCATGAGATGGTCGAGGCCGAACTGGATTCGATCGACTGGAAGCCGTCGACCGAAGTTGTCGTGAACGACGAGTTCTCGCTCGGCAGCGTGCTGTCCGTGCACACCGCGGCCGACGCGCTCACGCGCGGCGGCGACGTGCTCCTGATGGACGCCGACGTGCTCTACGACGAGCGCGTGCTCGACCCGCTCGTCGCGAACCCCCATGCGCAGGTGAACCGCCTTTTGATCGACCGCGACTTCGAAGCGGGCGACGAGCCGGTGAAGCTGTGCATCGACGACGGCGTGCCCGTCGAATTGCGCAAGCAGGTTGTGGCAGGCCTCAAATTCGACACGATCGGCGAATCGGTCGGCTTCTTCCGCTTCGACGAGCGCGCGGCAAGACGTCTCGCGGAAATCGTCGCGGAATATGTCGCAACGGGCCGCGCGAACCTGCCGCACGAAGAAGCGGTGCGCGACCTGCTGCAGGAGCGCAGGCAGACGTTCGACATCGCCGACGTGACCGGCGCGCCGTGGATCGAAATCGACTTCCAGAATGACGTGAAGCGCGCAGCCGACGAAGTGCTGCCGCAACTGAACCAGCTTGCCGGAGTATTGCGATGAACGCACCAGGACACCTTCCCGCCGGATTCTCGCGCACGATGCGCCTGCGCGAGATGCTGCAGAGCAATCGCCTCGAATTCATGATGGAGGCGCACAACGGCTTGTCGGCGCGCATCGTGAAGGAAGCGGGCTTCAAGGCGATCTGGGGCTCGGGCCTCGCGATCTCGGCGCAGTTCGGCGTGCGAGACAACAACGAAGCGAGCTGGACGCAGGTCGTCGACATGCTCGAATTTATGGCCGACGCGAGCGACCTCCCGATCCTGCTCGACGGCGACACCGGCTACGGCAACTTCAACAACGTGCGGCGGCTCGTGAAGAAGCTGGAGCAGCGGGGGATCGCGGGCGTATGCATCGAGGACAAGCAGTTCCCGAAGACCAACAGCTTCATCAACGGCGAAGCACAGCCGCTCGCCGACATCGACGAATTCTGCGGCAAGATCAAGGCCGGCAAGGATTCGCAGAGCGATCCGAATTTTTCCATCGTCGCGCGCGTCGAGGCGCTGATTGCGGGTTGGGGCATGGAAGAGGCGCTGCGGCGCGCGGAGGCGTATCGCCAGGCGGGCGCCGATGCGATCCTGATTCACAGCAAGCTGTCCAAGCCTGACGAGATCCTGACCTTCGCGCGAGAATGGGCGGGGCGCGGGCCGCTCGTCATCGTGCCGACGAAGTACTACAGCACGCCGACCGACGCCTTCCGGCAAGCGGGCATCAGCACCGTGATCTGGGCGAATCACCTGATCCGCGGCGCCACCTCGGCGATGCAGGCGATCGCGAAGGAGATCCACGAAAGCGAGACGCTCGTGAACGTGGAAGACCGCATCGCGGCGGTCAATGAAATCTTCCGCCTGCAGGACGCCGATGAATATTCGGCGGCCGAGAGCGTGTACCTGTCGGCGTCGAATGCGGCGAGAAGCGCGGTGGTGCTTGCGGCGAGCCGCGGCGCGGGCCTCGAAGCCGTCACCGCCGACCGTCCGAAGGTCATGTTGCCGGTCGCGGGCAAGCCGCTCTTGCGCCATCTCGTCGAGGCGTTCAAGAAGGAAGGCATCAACGAGATCACCGTGGTCGGCGGCTACCGCGCGGACGCGATCGATACGTCGGGCATCCGGCTCGTGGTCAACGAAGCGCATGACAAGACGGGCGAACTGGCTTCGCTCGCCTGCGCCGCAAAGGCCTTCACCGGCGACACCGTGATCTCTTACGGCGACTTGCTGTTTCGCAGCTACATCCTGCGCGACCTGGTGGAATCGGACAGCGACTTCTGCGTCGTGGTCGATTCGTCGCAGACGCCGCAGGCAGGCGCAACCGCAACCGACTTCGCGTATTGCTCGACTGCCGACGACCGCGCGCTGTTCGGCCAGAAAGTGTGGCTCGAAAGCGTGACGAGCGCGGCTGGCGAAGCAAGCGACGCCCGCGCTCCGCAAGGCCGCTGGATGGGCTTGCTCAACGTGCGCGGCGATGCACGCGAGCGCCTGCTCGCAACGCTCGCCCGGCTCCAGCAACGCGACGATTTCAACAAGCTCGACATGGCCGCGCTGCTTAACGCGCTGGTTGAAGCGGGCGAAAAAATCGAAGTGCAGTACGTGCACGGACACTGGCGCGGCGTCAACGATCTCGACGACTTCCGCCGCGCCGGCGACTTCGCGCACGCGCAGTCGCCGTATGGAACGGGCGGCGCGGCACTCGCGGAGGGCGCGCGTGATTGAGGCCGCCCAGTTCGTCGAGGCGGCGCGCGAGCGCGGCTTCGACTGGTATGCCGGCGTGCCGTGTTCGTTCCTCACGCCGTTCATCAACTACGTGCTGCAGGACGAGACGCTGCATTACGTGTCGGCGGCGAACGAGGGCGATGCAGTCGCGCTGATCGCGGGCGTTTCGCTCGGCGCGTCGGGCGAATATAAAAGCCGGCGCGGCATCGCGATGATGCAGAACTCAGGCCTCGGCAACGCGGTAAGTCCGCTGACGTCGCTCACGTGGACGTTTCGTCTGCCGCAATTGCTGATCGTGACGTGGCGCGGCCAGCCGGGCGTCGCCGACGAGCCGCAGCACGCGCTGATGGGCCCGGTCACGCCAGCGATGCTCGACACGATGGAAATTCCGTGGGAGCTGTTTCCAACGGAAGCCGGCGCGATCGGTCCGGCGCTCGGCCGTGCAACCGCACACATGGACAGCACGGGCCGCCCCTACGCACTCGTGATGCAGAAGGGCAGCGTCGCGCCTTACGCGTTGAAAAAGACCGGTCTCGCTGGCGTGCATGAACGTGCCGAGCGTGCGCAGGTCGAGCGCTTCGAAGGCGAGCGCGTGACGCGTCACGACGCCTTGCAGCGCGTGATCGCGCAAACGCCCGCGCATTCCACCGTCGTGCTCGCGTCGACGGGCTTCTGCGGCCGCGAACTTTACGCCATCGACGATCGCGAGAACCAGTTGTATCTCGTCGGTTCGATGGGCTGCGTCACGCCGATGGCGCTCGGCCTGGCGCTGTCGCGGCCCGACCTGCGCGTGATCGCGCTCGACGGCGACGGCGCCGCGCTCATGCGCATGGGTGTCTTCGCGACGCTCGGCGCATACGGTCCCGCGAACCTCGTTCATCTTCTGCTCGACAACGGCGCGCACGAATCGACGGGCGGGCAGGCGACGGTATCGCGCGGCGTCGATTTCGCGTCGATCGCTTCGGCATGCGGCTACGCGCTCGCGCTCGATGGCGACGACATCGGCGTGATCGACCGTCTGTTCGAAGCGAGGGACGTCGACGGTGTGCGGTTCGCGCGGCTGTCGATCAAGACTGGCACGCCGGGCGACCTGCCGCGCCCGTCGATCACGCCCGAAGACGTGCGTGCGCGGCTGCAGGCGCGTCTGTCCCGTTAGTCCTGGTTGCAGAAGATCGCGGTTATGAAGGGCGCGACGTGATGCACCACGGCGTCGCTGCCCGCCGCGCGCACCTTCGCTTCCACTGCGCTGTCGAGGCCGACCACGACCGCGCCATACGCCGAATCGGCAATCGGCTCGCCAGTTCCCTGCTTGAAGATCGGATCGTCTTTCTGATAGCCGACCACCGCATAGACGCGAAATTCGTACGCGGTCAACTCGATTCCCTTCGCCGGTCGAAACGCATTGACCGAGTTCTTCTCGACGCGCATCGGTTTTTCTTCGATCAGATTCTGTTGCAGAAGCGGCGCGATGAACGCATGTGCGTTCGATTTGCAGTCGAGCTGGGCGTCGAGGGCATGGGCGTGCGAAAGCGCGGGCAGTGCGGCGACGAGCGTCGACACTGCAAGGCGAACGGTCCGTGCTGGCTGCTTCATGACGCGCGTGGCGAAGTGGAAAACTCAACTGTAGCGTCAAGCTGCAAAGCGTGCTGAATCGGCGCGCGCACAAGAAATTGCCGTGTTCCGAACATCACCCCACACACGAGCGCAAATGTCAGGCGATTAATTTTGGGACGGGTCTTGCGGAGCATGCGTTAGTGTTTCGTCGTTGCAATTATTTCGGATAACGAATGATGGCATTGCTGACGCACTATGGTGGGTGCCGCTACACGATGGACCTCGCGAACGACTATCGCATGGGTTCGCTCACTGACCCCGATCCAGAAAAGAAAGCCGCCGCCGACGCGGGGCGCAAGATGCTCGACGCGGTTTATCCCGATATATGGGAACGCAACGCCGAACTCGTAAAGTGCGTCGAAGATTTTCTCGTTGCCTCATTCCCGTACTATCCCAAGGGCAATGCGCATCACACACTCGCAGCGCTGCGGCGTTCCGTGCGTAAAGGGGATGTGTACATCGTCGAGCGTGCACCCGAGCCTCGCGGTGGGTTGGTCGCGCCGCAATCGCGCCTGCAGTCGGAGTTCTGGGGCGTCGATAACTATGATCCCCCACGCTACGCGAGCGTACAGGAACGGTAGCGGGCGCAGATCGCGGAGTTGGAGGCGAACGCGACGCCATGGCCCGAAATCGAGGCCATGAACGACGCCATCAATCAGCAGTTCATGCACGCGGCGGTGCTGATGGACCCGGTCGGTACATTGCCGGTATTTGCGCAGGCTGGCTGGGTTTCCAGATATGGTCTGCCCGACCTGTCGACCTGGCGGCAAGACGATTCATATCGACGAGATCAGCGACGAATCCGGCGCGACGCCGCTCGGCGATGCGCCGCCGTTCGAGTTGGGCGAGGGTATTCTGTCTGGCGAGGCTGTGGACATTGCCGTTCGCGGCGTCTCACCGGCTGAACAGGCCGAATGTATGTATCTCTGGGAACGAGATATGGATCTTTGCTACTCGGTCGGCAAGGCAATGGGCGGCTATCCGGGAATTCAGGCTTGCGTCGAGAAAGCACGCTACAACTACAACATCTGCATGGGATTTACACGCCCGATATGACTACAAAATACCGCCCCAGCTCGATAGCCGTTTATTACGACGTCGATCGCGAGGAAATCATCTTCCAGGTGATCGAAGATACTAAGCTGCTTCCGCTACTTACCGGTGTTGCGGTGCCGGTATGTCTGGCCGACTTCGAACATCGTATCGACGATGAATTTGCGCGACGGTTCGGCGTCGCCATTCTGAACAGCCTTGCTATGTTCAAGCCTGAACTCAAACCGTTCATGTCGGTCGCCGAGCAGCCCATGCCTCCGCTCGACTCAACCCCTCCCCCCGCTCCGGCCGATTGAACCGGGTAAGGCGCCCGGTGCTATCCCCAGGCGCCTTTTGTTTCAAGCCGGCTCGATGCGAATTACGCGGCAAGTTCCAGCGCTGAACTCCTGCGCGCATCGCGCCGATGCACGCAGTTGCCGGCAGCATACGTTTCGAACACGGCGCGATCGTCGCCGAGTAATGCGAATGCAAACAGCAGTTCTTCGAGCGACTCGGCGCGCGACGTGCGGCGCGCGAGCAGCGGCGTACCGGCCGGATCGAGCACCGCGAAGTCCGCTTCACTGCCGGGCGCGAGCGTCCCGATACGGTCGTCGAGATCGAGCACCTTCGCTGCGCCCGTCGTCGAAAGCCAGAACATGCGCGTCGCGGTGAGGTGATGGCCCGTGAGGCGCGCAATCTTGTGCGCTTCGTTCATCGTCTGCAGCATCGAGAACGACGTGCCGCCACCCACGTCGGTCGCGAGCGCCACCGGCATGTTCGCGGCTCCCGCCTTGTCGAAGTCGAAGAGGCCGCTGCCGAGAAACAGGTTCGACGTCGGGCAATGCGACGCCACCGCGCCCGTTTCGGCCATACGCTGGCGGTCGGCGTCGTCGAGATAGATGCAGTGGCCGTACACCGCGCGGCGGCGCAAGAGGCTGTAGTGATCGTAGATGGCGAGATAGCTGCGGTGGCCCGGAAAGAGGCTTTCGACCCACTTGATCTCGTCGGTGTTCTCCGCGACGTGGCTCTGGATGAACACGTCCTCGTGCGCGCGCGCGAGGACGCCGCACGCTTCAAGCTGCGCCTCGGTCGAGGTCGGCGCGAAACGCGGCGTCAGCGCGTACTGCTGGCGTCCGCGGTTGTGCCAGCGTGCGATCAGCTCGGCGCTGTCGTCGTAGCCGGACTGCGCGGTGTCGCGTAGGAACTCGGGGCAGTTGCGATCCATCAGCACCTTGCCCGCGACCATTCGCAGGTTGCGCGACTCGCTCTCGGCGAAGAACGCGTCGGCGGATTCCTTATGCACCGTGCAATACACGAGCGCGGTTGTCGTGCCGCAGGCGAGCAGTTCGTCGAGGAAGAAGCGCGCCGTCTGCCGCGCATGCGCCGGATCGGCGAACGCGCGCTCGGTCGGGAACGTGTACGTGTTCAGCCACGGCAAGAGGCCCGGCGCAGGCGACGCGATCATGTCCGTCTGCGGATAGTGGATGTGCGAATCGATGAAGCCCGGCACGATCAGCTTGTCGCGCATCGTCTTCACGATCGCGTCGGGCGCGAGGCGCGTGCGCAGTGCCGCGTAGGCGCCTGCCGCGACCACGCGGCCGTCTTCGACGATCAGAAGGCCGTCTTCGTCGAAGACCGCGCCATCGGCGGCGTGCGCGGGATCGTCGCGGAAGGTCAGAAGCTGGGCGCGGTAGGCGGTTTGAGTCATGGTGCAACGTCTCCGGATACTGTGGTCTAGGTTTTCAAAGCTGGGTCAGAAGCAAAAGGGAAAGCGCGGCGACGACCCACATCGCCGGCTTGATGGCCTTCATCTGGCCGGTGAACGCCTTGATCACGACGAACGCGAGAAAGCCGTACGCGATGCCGTCGGTGATCGAATAGGTCAGCGGAATCAGGATCATCGCGAGGAACGCGGGGATCGCTTCATCGAAACGATGCCATTCGATCTGCGTGATCGATTCCATCATGAACACGCCGACCAGCACGAGCGCGGGTGCCGTGGCGATCGCGGGCACGAGCGAGAGCAGCGGCGAGAGAAACAGGAACGGCAGGAAGCACAGGCCCGCGACTACCGCGACGAGCCCGGTGCGCCCGCCCGCCGAAATGCCCGCCGCCGATTCGATATACGCGTTCGCCGGACTCGTGCCGAGCGGCGCGGACACGAGCGCGGAGAACGCATCGACCATCATCGACTGGCGGATGTTGCGCGGATTGCCGTCCTTGTCGAACAGCTTGCCGGCTTCGGAGATCGCCATGAAGGTGGAGAGCGCATCGAAGAACGACGTGAACAGCATCACGAAGATGAACGGCCAGTAGATCACCTTCAGCGAGCCGATCAGGTCCAGTTGGCCGATGCCCGAGAAGTCCGGCGCGGAAAAGAGGCCGTTCCAGTTGACGAGCGTCTTCGTCGCGATCGCGGCGGGCCAGTACGCGGTGCCGTCGCCCCAGAAGCGGCCGATCGGGATCGCGATGATCGTCGTGAACACGATGCCGAGCATCAGCGCGCCCGTCACGCGCCGCGCGAAGAGAATCGTGGTCACGGCAAGGCCGATCAGAAACGTGACGATGACCGGATTGAGCGAGGCCGAATGCACGATCGTCACCGGATCGCCGACGACGAACTTTGCGTTCACGAGCCCGATCAGGCTGATGAAGAGACCGATTCCGCACGACACCGCATGCCGCAGGTTCGCGGGAATCGCATCGACGACGAGCTTGCGCGCGTTGAACGCCGCGAGCACGGCGAAGATCACGCCGGACCAGAACACGCAGCCGAGCGCAGTCTGCCACGGCATCTTTCCGCCGTGGACCATCACGAACGCAAAGAGCGCGTTCATGCCCATGCCGGGCGCGACGAGCACCGGGTTGCGCGCATAGAGTCCCATCGCGCAACTGCCGAGGAAACTGACGATCACGGTGGCCGTGAGCGCCGCGGGGAACGGCACGCCAGCCTGCGAAAGAATGCCCGGATTCACGACGATGATGTACATCGCCGTGAGAAACGTCGTGATGCCCGCGACGACTTCTGTTTTTACCCGCGAACCCGCCGCGCGAATGCCGAAGAAGCGTTCGAGCGTAGTCGTGTCGCGTTCGATTGGTGCTGTGCTTTCCATCTTCATTGCTTTATGCCGCGGCCTTCCAGTGATCGTCGAGTTTCGCGATCATCGCGTCGCGTTCCGCGGGCGTCACGAACGACGCCTCCAGGCTGTTCCTCAGGAGCGTGTAGACCTCGTCGTCCGAGAGCTTCAGCGCGTCGACGATCGCGAAGTAATTGGCGTTCACGTACCCGCCGAAATACGCGGGGTCGTCGGAATTCACCATCACCGCCACGCCCTTGTCGAGCAGGTCCTTCAAGGTGTGCTTCGTCATGTCGTCGAAGACGCAGAGCTTCAGGTTTGAAAGCGGACACACCGTCAGCGCGATGCGCGCATCGGCGAGACGCGCGACGAGCGCCGGGTCTTCGATGCTGCGCACGCCGTGATCCACGCGATCCACCTTCAGCAGGTCGAGCGCTTCATAGACGTAAGCGGGCGGCCCTTCCTCGCCTGCATGCGCGACGAGTTTCAGGCCCTTCTCGCGTGCCTTCGCGAACACGCGCTCGAACTTCGAAGGCGGATGGCCTTGCTCCGACGAATCGAGCCCGACGCCGATCAGGCGATGCTTGTACTGGTCGAAAAGCGGCAATGCGGAGTCGAAGGTGGCGAGCGCGTCTTCTTCCGGAAGATGGCGCAGGAAGCAGAGAATCAGTTTGCTCGTCATGCCGCGCTTTTCGCCGTCGGCGAGCGCCCGCTCGATGCCCGCGACGACCGTCGCGATGGGCACGCCGCGTTCGGTGTGCGTTTGCGGATCGAAGAAGATTTCGGCATGCGTGACGTGATCGGCTAGCGCCCGCTCGACGTAGGCCATCGTCATGTCGTAGAAGTCCTGCTCGTGGAGCAGCACGCTCGCGCCCGCGTAGTAGATGTCGAGGAACGACTGCAGGTCGGTGAACGCGTAGGCCGCGCGCAGCGCATCGATCGATTCGTACGCGAGCTTCACGCCGTTTCTCTGCGCGAGCTGGAAGATCAACTCGGGTTCGAGCGAGCCTTCGATGTGGATGTGCAGTTCGGCCTTGGGCGCGCGTGCGATCTTGTCGGCGAGTGTGGGATTCATGCGTGTTTTATTGGGCTTGGAAATGGGGCTATGGGTGGTTGGTTACGCCATCTGCTGGGACGATGCGTGGGCATGGGCTTCGACCGCCTGCAGCAGTTGAGCTGCCGCTGCAACGGCGATCACCTCGGGCGCCTTGTCGACGATGCCGGACACGCCGATCGGGCACACCATGCGCGCGATGCGCGCAGGATCGATCCCGCGCGACGCCAGCCGGTGCTCGAACTGCTTGCGCTTCGTATGCGAGCCGATCATGCCGAAGAACGCGAAGTCGCCGCGTTGCAAGATGCGTTCGGCAAGCAAGAGATCGAGCGGGTGGTTGTGCGTCATCACGATGAAGTACGTGTTCGGCGACGCGGCATCGACGGCGGAATCGGGCGCGTCGTTCGGTTCGATGGTCACGTTGTCCGGCACAAACTGCGGCGCGGGAAACGCGGCGTCGCGCTCGTCGACCCAGGTCACGTGGCACGGAAGCGTTGCAAGCACGCGCGTGAGCGCGACGCCGACATGACCCGCGCCGAACAGCACCACTTCGAATTCGCGCGGCGCGATGGTCTCGGTGAGGAGCGCTCCGCTGTCGTCGAAGCCGGCGCCGTCCCAGAGCAGGCAGTCCGAACCCGCGACGCCCGGCTCGGGGTCTGAGATCATCACGGCGTCGGGCGCGGCGCTGAACGACACGCTGCGCACGGTCGAAAGACCCCGCGCCGTGCGCTTCGCGAGCGACGTGACCCAGCCGAGATCCGAGACATCGAGCCGCTCGAACGCGAGCACGACGGCGCCGCCGCAGCACTGGCCGAGGCTCGGTCCGAGCGCGAATCGTTCGAGCCGGCGCATGCGCGGGCTGCGCATGCCGTCCTTCAGCACTTGCCGCGCGGTCTCGATTGCTTTCCATTCGAGATGGCCGCCGCCGATCGTATAGCGCGCGTCCTCGCGCGTAACGATCATCTTCGTGCCGGGCTCGCGCGGCGCGGAGCCTTCGACGCGCGCGACCGTCACGAGCACGAGCGCGTCGCCGTGCGCGAGCAGTTGTTGCAGGTCGTGCAGCCATGCTTGCATCGATCGGGCTCCTGGAGGTTGGCGAAAGGCGTTAGTTTACCGGCGCTGCTTGCGCGGCGTGCCCGGCGAGTCCTGCTGTCAAACGCGCGCGGCAGTCGTCGATCGCATCGAGGATCGCTTCGGGCGTCGCGGGTGCGCGCAGCTTCGGGGCATCGGCTGAAGCGGGCGATACCGACGCAATCGCCGCGCGGATCGCGAGCAGCACCGAGAACGACAGCAAGAGCGGCGGCTCGCCCACCGCCTTCGAGCGGAACACGGTCGGCTCGGCGTTGTCGTTGCGATAGAGCGCGACGTTGAAGGCCGCGGGCGTGTCGTTGACGGCCGGGATCTTGTAAGTGGAAGGCGCGTGCGTCATCAGGCGTCCGTCGCGGTTCCACCAGAGTTCTTCGGTCGTGAGCCAGCCCATGCCCTGGATGAAGCCGCCTTCGACCTGACCGATATCGATCGCCGGATTGATCGACTGTCCGGCGTCGTGCAGCAGATCGGCGCGCACGAGTTTCCATTCGCCCGTGAGCGTATCGACGACTACTTCCGACACCGCCGCCCCATACGCGAAGTAGTAGAACGGATGGCCTTGCAGCGTTTTCGCGTCCCAGTGAACCTTGGGCGTCGCGTAGAAGCCGTCGGACCAGAGCTGCACGCGCGCGAGATATGCCGCTGCGACCAGCTGGCTGAACGGCATCTCGCCGCCGTTCGAATCGACGACGCCGTTGTGAAAGCGCACGTCTTCCGCACTTCCGCCGAGCTGCTTCGCGGCGAGGTCGGCGAGGCGCGCGCGGATCGTCAGCGCGGCGGCTTCGGCGGCCTTGCCATTCAGGTCGCTGCCCGTCGATGCCGCCGTCGCCGATGTGTTCGCGATCTTCGACGTATCGGTGGCCGTCACGCGCACGCGCGAGAGCGCGACGCCGAGCGCGTTCGCCACCACCTGCGCGACCTTCGTGTTGAGGCCCTGGCCCATTTCGGTGCCGCCGTGATTCACGAGCACTGAGCCGTCCTTGTAGACGTGCACGAGCGCGCCGGCCTGGTTCAGGAACGGCACGTTGAACGAGATGCCGAACTTGACCGGCGTGAACGCAATGCCGCGCCTGAGCACCGGGCTCGTCGCGTTGAACGCGGCGATCGCGGCGCGGCGTGCGGAATAGTCGCTCGATGCGATCAACTCGTCGGTGAGCGGCGCGATCACGTTGTCTTCGACCTTCTGCCCGTAGGGCGTCGTATCACGCTCGCCGATGCCGTAGAAGTTCGCGCGCCGCACGTCGACCGGATCGCGTTTCAGCCGATGCGCGACTTCATCGAGCAGCACTTCCACCACGAGCGCGCCCTGCGGTCCGCCGAAGCCGCGAAACGCCGTGTTCGACTGCGTGTTCGTGCGGCAAGCCATCGCGACGATGTCGACGTCGCCGAGAAAATAGGCGTTGTCGAAGTGGCACACCGCGCGCGTCGCCACTGCGCCCGACAAGTCCGCCGAATACCCGGCGCGCAGCGCGATCTCGACGCGCGCACCCGCGAGGCGACCTTCGTCGTCGAAGCCGGCTTCGTAGGTGTAGATCGCGTCGTGGCGCTTGCCGGTGATCATGAAGTCGTCGTCGCGGTCGGCGCGCAGCTTCACCGGCCGATGCAGCTTGTGCGCCGCGAGCGCCGCGACGCACGCGAACACCGCCGACTGCGATTCCTTGCCGCCAAAGCCTCCGCCCATGCGCCGGCATTCGCATTGAACGTTGTGCGCCGGCCAGTCGAGCATGTGCGCGACCACTTGCTGCATCTCGCTCGGATGCTGTGTCGAACTGTGGACGAGCATCCCGTCGAGTTCCTTCGGAATCGCGTACGCAACCTGGCCTTCGAGATAGAACTGCTCCTGCCCGCCGACTTCGAACTCGCCCGCAATGCGATGCTTCGCTGCCGCGATCTTCGCGTCCGGGTCGCCGCGCCGCAGATGCAGCGGCGGCAGCACGAACTGCTTCTTTTCCTTCGCCTCGCGCGGCGTGAGCACGGCGTCGAGCAGTTCGTAGCGAACGACGTCCTCGCTTTTCGCGAGCGCCGCCGCGCGCCGCGCGAGATCGTGCGTTTCCGCGATCACCGCGAACACTGGCTGGCCGAGATAGAGCACTTCGCCCTCCGCCAGGATCGGGTCGTCGTGCAGCACCGGGCCGCAATTGTTTTCGCCGGGGATGTCCGCCGCCGTCAGCACCGCGACGACGCCCGGCGCTGCGCGCACCGCATCGAGATCGAGCGCGACGATGCGTGCATGCGCGTGACGCGAGAGCCCGAGCGCCGCGTGCAGCGTGCCGCGCAGTTCGGGAATGTCGTCGATGTAGGTCGCTTCGCCGCTCACGTGCAGCGTCGCGGATTCGTGCGGCAGACCGACGCCGATCGCCTGCGGCGCAAGCGTGCCGGCTGCGGGCGGTTCGCTCAGCTTGTTCATGGCAACTCCTTCAGTGCGCCGTTTTCCCGTGCTTCGAACGCGAACGCGTTCACGTCGAAAAGGGCGAGCGGGGCGTCGCCGCGCGTTTCCAGATAGAAGCGCCATAGCACGTTGCGCGCCACCTTGCTGCGATAGGCGCTCGACGCGCGCATGTCGGTGAGCGGCTGGAAGTCGGCGTCGAGCGCGGCCATCGCTGCGCGCACGGGTTCCTCGGCCCACTCGCGATCGAGAAGCGCGGCTTCGGCCGCTTGCGCGCGCCTGGGCGTCGCCGCCATGCCGCCGAATGCGATTCGCGCGCTCGTCACGCGCGAGCCCGCGAGCCGGATGGCAAAGGCGGCGCAGACGGCCGAAATGTCCTGGTCGTAGCGCTTCGAGACCTTGTAGGTGCGAAAGCGCAGGTCCGCCGACGGGCGCGGCACGCGGATCGCCGCGACGAATTCGCCGGGGGCGAGCGCCGTCTTCTGATAGCCGAGATAGAACGCATCGAGCGGCAGCGTGCGGGTCTTGTCGGCTTGTTGCAGGACGATTTGCGCATCGAGCACGATGAGCGCGGGCATCGAATCGCCGATCGGTGAGCCGTTCGCGACATTGCCGCCGAGCGTGCCCGCGTTGCGGATCGGGAGCGATGCGAAGCGCGTCCAGAGTTCGGCGAGTTCCGGGTAGTCGGCGGCGAGCGCCGCGTACGCGTCTTCGAGCGACGCCGCCGCGCCGATCGTCAGGTATTGCGCATCGTGCGTGATCGTCTTCAGTTCGTCGACGTTGCCGATGAAGAGAATGTCGCCGAGATCGCGGAACTGCTTCGTGACCCACAGCCCGACGTCCGTGCTGCCCGCGAGAATGCGCGCGTTCGGATGCGCCGCACGCAGGCGGGCGAATTCGGCGAGCGTCGTCGGCGCGTGGAAGGTGGCGCCCGATGCGGCGTAGTCAAAACCCGCTGTGCGGCGGATGCCCCGCAGCGACGCCTTCAGCGCTTCGCGGTCGAACGCAGCGCGCGGATAGTCGAACATTTTCTGCGCGGCATCGACGATCGGCCGGTAGCCCGTGCAGCGGCAGAGATTGCCGGAAAGCGCCGTGCTGATTTCATCGCGCGTCGGCAGGCCGGCGTCGGCTGGCTGGTTCTCGTAGAGCGCCCACATCGACATCACGAAGCCCGGCGTGCAGAACCCGCACTGCGAGCCGTGGCAATCGACCATCGCCTGTTGCACGGGATGCAGCGTGCCATCCGCGGCGCGCAGGTCCTCGACGGTGAAGAGCGCGCGGCCGTCGAGGGTCGGCAGGAACTGGATGCACGCGTTGACCGCCTTCAGCGCGACCTGGCCGTGCGCGTCGAGTTCGCCGACGACCACCGTGCACGCGCCGCAATCGCCTTCGGCGCAGCCTTCCTTCGTGCCGGTGCATTGCTGCGTTTCGCGCAGGTGCTGAAGGACCGTGCGCGTGACGGGCGCATCGCCAACCTCGTGGACGACGCCATGCTGCAGAAATCGGATGGTTTGCGTTGTCATCAGGGAATCCAGGACATTGCGGATCAGGCGCGCGTTACGCGTTCCGGGTTCGCGCGCGCGATCCGGACTGAGCGCACGTAGATCGCCATCCATACCCGAAGGTAACACCGCAATATCCCAAAAATATTGCGGCTCGCATATCAAGATTATGCGGATGCGCTGATGGGGGAAAGGGGCGCAACGAAAAGGCGCCCGTGGAGGGCGGGGCGGAAAGGACGCCGGTTGGGCGCGCCGGATGCAGAGGGTCTGCCGCCGGTTCGGGCGCGTGCTGCGGGCGAAACGCCGCGTGCGAGCGTGGAAAAGGCCGCCGCGCGGGCGGCCCGGACATCACATCGTCGACGCCCGCAGCCTGCGCTTACTCCGCAGGCTTACCACGACAGCGAGAAAGATTACCGCGAACGCCACGAGCGACCATTGCGGCAGCGACAGTCCCAAAATCGGTGGGTAAGGCGTTTCGCAGAGCCCCGCCACCTTGAACACCTGCGGCAGCCAGCGCGCAGGCGGCAGACCGTCGACGACCGGCTGCAGCGTGTCGAACCCGCAGCTGAACCCGGGGCGCGCCTGCACGTAGACGTGCCGGGCAGCCGTCACGATGCCGCCGAGCGCCGACAGCGCGACGAGCGATTCCAGTAGCGCCACGCCGCGCCAGCCGTTCAGACCCGCGCCGAGAAACGCGAACACGGCGACCAGCACGAAGAAATAGCGCTGGATGATGCAGAGCGGGCAGGGGTCCTCGCCGTGGTAGTACTGCAGGTACAGCGCCCCGCCGACGAGCGCGAGGCAGACGATGCCGAGCAGTACCAGAAGCCGGCGTTCACGACGCAGGACGCGGTCTTCTTCATGCATCGTGAAATGGTGTAGAGAGTTGTTCATTTATTGCAACGATTCGAGGATAAAGCACTACAAAGTGCGCGCGGATGACGAGGATTCTAGCGCGAACCTCATCTCGAAAAATTCAGCGTGTCGGGGCGAGCACCGCTTCGACGGCGCGTCCGATCGACAGCAGCGCGTCGTCGCTCATCGGGGCGCCCGAGAGCATCAGGCCGACCGGCGCCTCGCCGCGCGGGTGGCACGGCAGCGAAAGCCCGCACGTGTCGAGGAAATTGAACGCGCTCGGATTGCGCAGGATCAGCGCGTTGGTCTTGCCGAAAGCGTCGTCGTCGTGTTCGAGATCGGCGATGCGCGGCGGCACCACCGGCACAGTCGGGCAGAGGATCGCATCGAAACGCTGCCAGAGCGTCGTGCGCGCCGCCTCGATCATCGCGGCGCGCGCGTGCAGCAGGTCGAGATAGTCGGCGGCGCTCGCGGGCTGCCCCTTCAGGATGCGCACGAGTACGCGCGGATCGTACGCGGCGGAGTGATCGGCGAGGAGCGGCCGGTGCCACGCGTACGCCTCGATCGGCGCGAAGCCGAAGCGGTTGATCTCGGGCAGGCGGTCGAGCGGCGCGAAACGCACGTCCTCGACGAGCGCGCCCGCAGCCGACAGATGCTTGATCGCCGTCGATACCGCGCTCGCAACCGCTTCGTCGACGCCGTCCGTCACGTAGTTCGTCAGCACGCCAAGGCGCACCCCGTCGAGCGGGCGGGTCGCGGGCACTTCGGGCTCGCGGCCGGCGAGAATCCGGTCGATGAGCGCGCAGCACGCCACCGACATGCCGATCGGCCCGAACGAATCGAGCGTGCTGGAAAGCGGCACGCCGCCTTGCGTCGGGATGCGGCTCGCGGTCGGCTTGAAGCCGGTCAGGCCGCAGAGCGCGGACGGAATGCGGATCGAGCCGCCGGTGTCGGTGCCGAACGCAATTGCCGCCATGCCGTCGGCGACCGATGCCGCCGCGCCCGACGACGATCCGCCTGCGATGCGCTCGTCGCCTTTCACGTCGGCGCGCCAGGGGGAGCGCGGCGTGCCGTAGTGCGGGTTGAGGCCGAGCCCGGAGAACGCGAATTCGCTCATGTTCGTGCGACCGACGATCACCGCGCCGGCGCGGCGCAGGCGGGCAACGGTGAGCGCGTCGGCCTTGGCGGGCGGCGCGTCGGCAAGCACGCGGGAGCCGGCTCGGGTCACCTGGCCCTCGATGTCGAAGAGATCCTTTACTGACACCGGCAGGCCCGCGAGCGGCGAGAGCACGGTGCCCGCGCGGCGCAGCGCGTCGTGGGCGTCGGCAGCGGCGCGTGCGGCGGCGGCATCGACGTGCAGGAAAACGGTGGAACCCTGGCCGGACGTGTCTTCGATGCGTTCCAGCGCGCGTTCGACGAGCGCGCGGCTCGTCGTGCGGTTGGTGCGCAGGTCGGCGGCCAGCTGGGCGAGCGGGGGAAACTGGGCGGAGGTGGTCGGCATGGTGTCGGAGTGGTGAGCGCTCGGCGCGGGCTGCACGCGCCGACCGGCGGCTTGCGATGCGGGCGACACGACCACTCGCCCAGAGTGGCTGTCATTCTATGCCACCGCAGTAATAAATACTGCATGCGCCCGCGATCCAACCCGCCGTGCTCAGATCGTCCGCGAGAAACGTTCGAGCGTCGCCTGCCCGAGGTAGCGGTCGAACGTCATCGCGACGTTGCGCACCAGCATGCGCCCGGGGGGCAGCACGCGGATCGCGTCGGCGTCGATGGCGACGAGGCCGTCGCGTTCCATTGGCGCGAGCCGCGCCAGCTCGCCGGCGAAGGTGCTCGCGAAGTCGATGCCGTGCGCGGCCTCGACCGCATCGAAACGCAGTTCGGACCGGCACATCAGTTGGACGATGATGTCGCGACGCAGACGGTCGTCGGCGGAAAGGCGCACGCCGCGCGTGATCGCGAGGCGGCCGCTGTCGATCGCCTCGGCGTAGGCGGCGAGCTCGCGCGCGTTCTGCGCGTACACGTCGCCGACCTTGCCGATCGACGACGCCCCGAAGCCGATCAGGTCACAATCCGCGCGCGTGCTGTAGCCCTGGAAATTGCGATGCAGCGTGCCGGCCTTTTGCGCCAGCGCGAGTTCGTCGCCGGGCAGCGCGAAGTGGTCCATGCCGATGTAGACGTAGCCCGCGTCCGTCAGCTTGCGGATCACACGTTCGAGGATCGCGAGCCGTGCGGCGGGCGAGGGCAGCGCGGCTTCGTCCATCTGGCGCTGCATCTTGAAAAGGGACGGCATGTGCGCGTAGCCGAATACCGAGAGCCGGTCGGGTGCCAGTTCCACGATCGCGTCGAGCGTGCGGCTGAAGCTTTCGACGCTTTGATGCGGCAGGCCGTAGATCAGGTCGACGCTCACGGACTTGAAGCCCGAGTCGCGCGCCGCGGCGAGCACGGTCTCGGTCAATTCGCGCGGCTGGATGCGGTTGATGGCGTGCTGGACGCGCGGATCGAAGTCCTGCACGCCGAGGGAGAGCCGGTTGAAACCGATTTCGCGCAGGAGGCGGATCGCGCGCGGCGACGCTTCGCGCGGATCGACTTCGATCGAGCATTCGGCTGCATCGTCGGGCAGCAGGTTGAAGTGCTCGCGGGTCGCCGCCATCAGTTCGGTCATCTCGTCGTGCGACAGGAACGTCGGCGTGCCGCCGCCCCAGTGCAGTTGCGAGACGGGGCGCGTCGTATCGAAGAGTTCGGCCTGCAGCGCGAGCTCGCGCTTCAGCCGGTCGAGATACGGGCGCGCATGCGCGCGGTTCTTCGTGGCGACCTTGTTGCAGCCGCAGTAGAAGCAGACCGTATCGCAAAACGGAATGTGGAAGTAGAGCGACAGGTCGCCCGATCCTCGCGCCGCGCGCCGGTAGTGGGCCGGATCGAACGAATCGGTGAACTGGACGGCGGTCGGATAGGAGGTGTAGCGCGGACCGTTGGCGCTGTATTTGTCGAGGAGATCGGGGCGAAAAAGAGTGTCGGCGTGAGTCATCGCGGGGCCTTGGACGGACTCGTCGAGTCTATCGAGATAGCGGCGCGCCCCGTTGCGTGATATCGCCGCAGCGTCGCCGTGGGACAATGCGCGGTTGCCTGCATCGTCTTCGGAACTCCCATGCCTGAACCCGTTATCCGACCACCCCACGCCTGCCGCGAAGGCTGCGGCGCGTGCTGCATCGCGCCTTCCATTTCCAGCCCGATTCCCGGCATGCCCGAGGGAAAGCCGGCCGGCGTGCGCTGCATCCAGCTCGGCGATGACCTGCGCTGTATGATTTTCGGCGATTCGCGAAGGCCGGCCTGCTGCGCGGGCCTGCAGCCGTCCGCACAAATGTGCGGCGACGCGGCCGATGCCCGCGACGCGCGCGCCTACGCGCTCGCATGGCTCACGCAACTCGAAGTCGAAACGCAACCGGATTGAGCGGGCGCGGTCGAACGCTCGTCGCGCGTTTGCGCGTTTCGTCGATATGGATCATCGCCCTGGAGGATTTCGCATGACTCAAACCGTCGCGCCCAAGCGGCGCCGGTTCCTGTTCGCGGCGCTCCCGAGCGCCGCCGCGCTCGCTTTCGCGCCGCTCGCCCAAGCGGCGTCGATTTTTCCGTTCATCCCCGATCACTACACGTTCACGCAGCAGCAGGTGCAGGAAGCGGTCGCCCGCAAGTTCCCGCTGCAGCGCACGGCCTCGCAGATTTTCGATGTCGTCCTGAGCAATCCGGTCGTCGGCCTCGCGCCCGATCGCAACCGCGTGACCGTGCGGCTAGATGCACGCCTCTCGACGCCGTTCATGCCGAATCCGGTGAACGGCGTGTTCACGCTGTCGAGCCAGCTCGCCTACGACGCCGCGAGCCATTCAGTGATCCTGATGTCTCCGACCGTTGACGACACTCGGGTCACAGGCGAAGCCGCGCAGTACAACCAGCAGATCAACGCGGCGGGCGCGCTCATCGCGACGCAGTTGCTCGACCGCTATCCGATCTATACGTTCAAGCCCGAGCAGCTGCAATTCGCCGGGGTGAATTATGAACCCGGTACAATCACGGTCCTTACAAACGGTATACGCGTACAGATTCTTGAGAAGTAAGCTGAAATCTGCGCCCGCATACCCGAGACCAGCGACAAATAAAGCGAAAGGGCAGACGGATGGACTGGATTCTTATGTGCAAGGCGCTGGTTCTCGGCGTCGTGGAGGGCTTGACCGAATTTCTGCCGGTTTCGAGCACAGGGCATCTGATCGTCGCAGGCAGCTTGCTGAATTACACCAATGCACAGTCGAAAGTGTTCGACGTCGTGATCCAGTTCGGAGCGATTCTCGCCATTTGCTGGGAATACCGGCGCAAGATCGGCACCGTAGTCGGCGGATTGCCGACCCGGCCCGACGCGCGGCGTTTCGCCGTGAACGTCATCATCGCGACGATTCCGGCCATCGTGCTCGGACTACTCTTCGAGAAGGCGATCAAATCGGTGCTGTTTTCGCCGGTGCCGGTGTCGGTGGCGCTGATCGTCGGCGGCATCGTGATTTTGTGGGCCGAGGCACGCCAGCGCGACCGGGGCGTCGCGCCGACCGTGACCTCGGTCGACGATCTCTCCTACGCCGACGCCTTCAAGGTCGGCCTCGCGCAATGTTTCGCGCTGATCCCGGGCACGTCGCGCTCCGGTGCGACGATCATCGGCGGCATGCTGTTCGGCCTCGAACGGCGCGTGGCGACCGAATTTTCCTTCTTCCTCGCGATCCCGATCATCTTCGGCGCGACGCTCTATGAGCTCGCGAAGTACTGGCGCACGCTGTCCGTGAACGACTTCGGGTTGTTCGCCGTCGGACTGATTGCCGCGTTCATCAGCGCGTTCGTCTGCGTGCGCTGGCTGCTGCGCTACGTCGCGACGCACGATTTCACCGCGTTCGCGTGGTATCGGATCGGCTTCGGGCTTTTGATTCTGATCGTCGGATACAGCGGCGGGCTGAGCTGGGCGGAGTAAATCTCGCATTCCCGTTGCCCGAAATAAAAACGCCACGGCTTGCCGTGGCGTTTTTGCATCCTGTCGCGCCGATCAGCGGCGCTTGAAGACCAGATCCCAGACGCCGTGCCCGAGCTTGATGCCGCGCCGCTCGAACTTCGTCACGGGACGATAGTCGGGGCGGGGCGCGTAGCCATCGGCGGTATTTTCGAGCGCCGTTTCGGCCGACAACACCTCAAGCATCTGCTCGGCATAGTTCTGCCAGTCGGTCGCGAGGTGGATGTAGCCGCCCGGCTTCAGGCGCGAGACGAGGTGCGCGACAAACTTCGGCTGGATCAGCCGGCGCTTGTGATGGCGCGCCTTGTGCCACGGATCGGGGAAGTAGATGTGCACGCCGTCGAGGCTCTCCGGCGCAATCATGTGTTCGAGCACTTCCACGGCGTCGTGCTGGACGATGCGGATATTCGTGAGCCCTTCCTCGCCGATCAGCTTCAGGAGCGCGCCGATGCCCGGCTCGTGCACTTCAACACCGAGAAAGTCGTCGCCGGGACGCGTCGCCGCGATTTCCGCCGTCGTCGCACCCATGCCGAAGCCGATTTCCAGCACGCGCGGCGCGCGGCGCCCGAAGACGGCGTCCCAGTCCAGCGTGTTGGCCGCGTACGGAACGACAAAACGCGGCCCGAACTCGTCGAGCGCACGGCGTTGGCCCGTCGAGACGCGGCCGGCGCGCGTCACGAAACTGCGAATGCGGCGGCGATGCAGGGGGTTGGTGCCGTCGGCGGGAGGTGCGTCTTGAACGTCTTCATCGGCGGCTTCATCGCGGGGATCGTGCGTCATCGTAGGGTAATGGGCTTGATAAAGGCGCTGGCAAGGGAACGCGGCGGCGCCGAAAACCAAAAAGCCGCCTTCGAAGTGTCGAAGAGGCGGCTTTTTGTTCGATGTCTGGAGCGGGCGATGGGAATCGAACCCACGTCTGTAGCTTGGGAAGCTACGGTAATGGCCATTATACGACGCCCGCGTAAGCCGGATATTGTAAGCGCAAGCCGTCGGAAAGCGCAATTGGCGCGGCCGTAGCCGCGCGGCCGGCCGGTGTCAGATGCCGAACAGCGTCATCGAAACGGCCACTCGCGTCACCACCATCAGCAGCACCTGAACGATCACGAACAGCAGGATCGGCGAAAGGTCGATGCCGCCGAGGCGCGGCAGGATGCGCCGAAGCGGATCGAGGAAAGGCGCGGTGATCTGATAGAGCAGCGGCATCGCGGGTGACTGCGGATTGAGCCACGAGAGCAACGCCATCAGGATCGTCATCCAGATGATCAGATTAAGCGCCCACTTGATGACGGTCAGCACGGCGACGAGCAGCAGCATCGGCGCCATCAGCATCGGGTCGACGCCCGCCAGCACGACCATCAGCACCACATACACGAGCGACGCGATGAATGCTGCGAGAATGCTCGCCCAGTCGATCTTGCCGCCCGGCAGGATCTTGCGCAGCGGCAGCACGATCCAGTTGGTGGCCTGCATCACCGCATTGGACACCGGGTTGTAGGGCGGCATGCGGACGACTTGCATCCAGGCGCGCAAGAGCAGCGCCGCGCCGAACAGCGTGAAAACGGTATTGAGCAGAAAACGGGCGATATCGCCGAACATCTCGGGTCCTTTTTTATGCGTGCGCAGTTTGATGCTGCGTCGGGTTCACGGGTTACGGGTTGACAGCGGATCTGAACGAATGAGGAAAGCTGGCCGGACGCCGCTTCAACGGCTCACGCGGACTTCGCTGATCGAAAGCGTGGGGCCGGGGCCGTCGGAATAATTCGCCAGATCGGCCTGCAGTTCGCGGGCGACGGGCGCAAGCGCCGTCCGGAACGCCTCGACCGAATCGAACAGCACATGCCCGACGACGGCGTGCGGCGGCGCCGATCCCGGCGCCGCGCCGGACAGACCGGCATCGACCGACCAGCCCTTCACCGCGTCGCCGAGAAGCGCGGCCGCGAGCGGCATGTGCTGGTTGCAGTAATAGTCCACGTCGAAACGGCCGTTCTCGCGATACGGATACAGGAAACTGACCTTGATCATTGTTGATTCTCTGGCTGTTTGTCGGGCAGCGCCGATCTCGCTCGCTGGCGGCCTGCCTGACATCGTCTGCCCGGGTGCCGCGCTTTTTTCATGCGCGGCGGCCCGGCTCCCCGCCCACCGTCCATGCACGGTGGGGCGCCGGTCGTCACCTTATCATGGCTTCAGCGCCGCTTGCGCGTGTTGTCTAACGGTTTGAAAGCGTCACTCTGCGACGGGCGGACCGGGCCGCTCGTCCGCCCTCGTCCGGGACGCATCGAGGATCTTTTCGACCGACCGTTCCATCGCAGCGAGCGCATTCGCCGACGGCGGAACCGGACGCCGCCGCGCCAGTTCGATGGCGCGCCGCGTCATCAGCGCGTAGAGCGTCGCGTGGTCGCCGCCGAGGCCGTCGAGCAGCGTGAGCTGTTTCTCGACGATGCCCGCATCGCCGCGCGACACCGGCCCCGCGAGCGCGCCGGCCAGGCCTTTCTCGCGCGCGGTCTCGATCGTGCCGGCGAGCATCGGCAGAACGGCGCGCAACGCGTCGTCTTCGGAAAACCCTAACTGTTGCCAAAGTGAGACGGTCTCGGAAAGCGCGGCGAGCGCAAAACTGGCAGCATAATGAGCGGCGGCGTGGTACAGCATGCGGCCGCCGGGCGGGATCGAAAGCGGATGGCAACCGAGCGCCCGGGCAAGCCCATCAAGGGTTTCACCGAGCGGCGGCGGCGCTTCGATCGTCACCGAGCAGCCCTGGATGCGCGTCAGGTCGCCGTCGAGGCCGCCGAACAGATACAGCGGATGAAAGCCGCCGATGTCGCCGCCCTGCGCGCGAACCGGCGCGAGAACATCGACTGGAGTGGCGCCGCTGCAGTGCACGACGGCGCGCGCGCCGGTCGCGGAAGGATCGATGCGCAGTGCGTTCGCCGCCGCACCGATTTCGTCATCGGGAACTGTCAAAAAGACGATATCGGCGCGCGCCGCGACCGCTTGTGGGTCATCGGCGACGAGGCAGCCGGGCAACTGATCCGCGAGCGCGCGCGCCGGACCCGGCGAGCGGCTGGCGATGGCGGTGACGGGATAGCCCGCGCGCGACCACGCACGCGAGACGCAGCGTGCGAGCCGCCCGGCGCCGACGAATCCGAGCCGTGGCGTCGCTGAATATGGCATGTTTGGTGCTCCTGGTCTGAGGAAAGCGGTAAAAGACAGGGAAGGGCGCCCCGGCGCCGGAATCAAAGGTATCGCGCCGAAAGTACCGCGCGAATGATTTGCGCAACGGATGCTCGCCACGTGGCTTGCAGCGCTCGGCCGGCAGCATGATTAAAACGAAAGACCGGTTTTTCTGTGCGATGAGTTGCTTGTTTCCCCTTTGTGGTTGTCATTCGCTACGTTCGGAGGTCGCCATGAGCATTTTTGCTTACCGGAAGCATCTGCGGTTTCTCAGTCAGGCCCAGCGCCGCCGCTGGTGGGATCAGAAGAAGCGACTCACGCCACGGGTCGTGATCGGCGGGGCGTATGTGCCACCGAATGTGACGCGTGAATTCGCGTATGTGAAGGTGGGCTGAAAAACGCGGCCACCGGAAAATCGAGCTTCGAAACAACACGCAGCGCAGCTGCACCTGGCCGGCATACCGGCCGAAAGCCCCGCCGGACCTCGCGTCCCGCGGGGCTTTTTTAACTCATTTGTAAATAAAAATTACCGTGCCTTTCGATGTCGGTGAGCGCGGCCTTCGGGTTGACCGTCAGCCGATCGTCATCTGCGTGTGTCTGCGCGGGCGCGGCGACACGCGCCGATTCTTACAGCCGCTGGGCGCTGTAAGACGAATTGCAATTTGCTACAAATGGACGCAACCTCCTCGACGCTTTTTCGCTAAATTCGATTCATACCGTCGCAAAGATTCAGTCATGTGCACTGAAGAGCGGCGAGGAGAAGAGAAAGTGAGAAAAATCGTCCCATTCATCGTTGCTGCTTCGCTCGGCGCCGGCTTGGTCGGCGCGGCACAAGCGCATGTGTCAGTCGGCATCGGCATCGGGGTGCCGGCGTATCCTGTTTATGCCGCTCCCGTATATGTAGCGCCGCCGCCTCCGCCTGTGGTTTACCAGCCGCCCGTGGTCTATGCGCCGCCGCCCGTCGTTGTCGGCGGTTACTATGGACGGCCTTACTGGAATCGCGGCTATTACGGTCGCGGGTATTACGGCCGCGGTTATTACGGTCATGGACACGGACACTGGCATTAAGCGCTAGTCCCAGTCCTGTCACAACGAACGGCGCAACGCCGGCATCACGCCGGGTTGCGCCGTTTGATATTGGGCCTCCCTCGCGCCAACAATGCGCCGAGCCGATCGGACATCACCCCGTCTTTCCCCCGCCCGTTGGAAACTGGGACAATGGCACTTCCTCAACGCACGCCACTTCCCTCCGATGTCCACTCTTTCCGCCCCGACCTACGCCGATGTCGTCGATGCTGCTGGCCGCATCGCCGGCGCCGCCCATCGCACGCCCGTCCTGACTTCGCGCACCGCCGACGAGCGCGCGGGCGCGTCGCTCTTCTTCAAGTGCGAGAACTTCCAGCGCATGGGCGCGTTCAAGTTCCGCGGCGCCTATAACGCCATCTCGCATTTCGACGAGCGCCAGCGCGCGGGCGGCGTGCTCACGTATTCGTCGGGCAATCACGCGCAGGCGATCGCGTTGTCGGCGAAGCTCGCCGGTATCCGCGCGACCATCGTCATGCCGGAAGACGCGCCCGCCGCCAAGGTGGCCGCGACGCGCGGCTACGGCGGCGAAGTGATCACTTACGACCGCTACACGCAGAATCGTGAGGAAATCGGCCGCAAACTCGCCGAGGAACGCGGCATGACGCTGATTCCGCCTTACGACCATCCGCATGTGATCGCGGGGCAGGGCACGTCGGCGAAGGAACTGATCGAGGAGACCGGGCCGCTCGATTATCTGTTCGTGTGTCTCGGCGGCGGCGGGCTGATCGGCGGCTGCGCGCTCGCGGCGGCGGCGTTGAGTCCGTCGTGCAAGGTGATCGGCGTCGAGCCCGAGGCGGGCAACGACGCGCAGCAGTCGCTCGCGCGCGGCGAAATCGTGCACATCGACGTGCCGCGTACGATCGCCGATGGCGCCGCGTCCACGCACGTCGGCGAGTACAACTTCGAGATCATCCGGCGCCATGTCGACCAGATCGTGACCGTGAGTGACGCTCAGTTGATCGACACGATGCGCTTCTTCGCCGAGCGTATGAAGATGATCGTCGAGCCGACCGGATGCCTCGCGGCCGCGGCCGTTCTCAACAAGGTGATTCCGGTGGAAGGCAAGCGCGTCGGCGTGCTGGTGAGCGGCGGCAACGTCGATCTCGCACGCTTCGCGCAGTTCGTCGGCTGATCTGTATCTGCGCGGCTCGTGAGGCAGGTTACGAAGCCGCGTGCACGATCAGATCGCGGTAGCCGTTGACGCTCACGCTATACGAGAAATACGCGAACAGCACCGCCGAGAGCACGTGGCACGCTCGCAGGAGCGTCGTGCCGGCGCGCTTGCGGCCGTGGCTCGCGAGCACGCAGATGAAGGCGGTCCAGCCTAGCCCGCCGACGAAGAAGCCCGCGAGAAACACCGATGCACTCACGGGACTCGTTGCGCCGGCCTTCGCGATCAGTGCGCCGCCGACGGCCGCGAACCACAGTATCGCGCTCGGCGACGACACCGCGAGCAACGCGCCGCGCAGGAAACTCCTTAGGTGGCTCTGGCGCGGCGTGACGAGATCGGCTTCCCCTTCAACGGGCGGCGCCGAGGCCGGATAGAGCGCCTCACGCGCCATCTTCCAGGTGAGAAAGAGCAGCACGATCGCGCCGCCGATCCACACGACCCAGCGCACCGTGCTGAATTGCAGCAGCGCCGACATGCCCGCGAGCGCGAGCGCCGCATAGAACAGGTCGCCGGCGCAGGTGCCGAGTCCGAGCACGAAACCCGGCTTGAATCCGTGCGACAGCACGAGCGAAATGATCGCGACGTTCGCAATGCCGATATCGAGACACAGCGACAGCGACAGAAAAAAACCATCCGACAACAACGACCACGAATGCATCCTGCGTATTTCCCTTGTTCTTGTTAGTGACGAGCGAGCTGCAGCGATACGTCGAGCCGGCTGGTCACGATACCGATCGTGTTGCGCATCGGCGGATGACGGAACGCGTCGAGCTTGCGGCGCTCGTCCTCGGCGCCAATGCCAAGTTGCGCGAGCACTTCGGCGACGATCGCGTAGAGCACGGTCATGTTGCCGTCTTCCACCTTCACCGCAATGCCGAGCGCGCCTTCCGGCCGCCGCACGCCGATCGCATAGCTCGCGTCGGCGCCGAGCTTGCCGACGAGCGCGCCGCCGAAGGCTTGCATCAGCAGCGTGCAGAAGCGCCCCTCGCCCGCGACGAGTTCCGGATGCGTCGTCATCGCGCGATAGATGCGTGCGAGCGGCGCGGTGTCCGGTGTGTCGGGTTGAGCATCGGCGAGCTTCATGTAGAGACGCGCGAGACGATCGAGCGGGAAGGCGGGCGTCGGCAGGTTGCAGCCGTCGATGGCCCATTGCACTTCGTCGTCCGCGAGATCGAGCACGCGCGCGACCGTGTGCTTCACGCGCACCTGCAGGGGATGGTCGGGCAGGTGATAGTCGGCGATGGGCGCGTCGATCGCCCGCGCGCCCGCGAGCATGCCCGCGTGCTTGCCCGAGCAGTTGCTGCACACGGGCGTCGGCGTGAAGTCGCGCCTGATCCAGTTGCGGTAGACCGCATCCGAGATCGCCGGATGGCCGCCGCAGCGCAGGTCGGCCTCGCTCGCGTGCGCCTTGCCGAGCATCGCGTGCGCCCGTTCGATATGCCGCTCCTCGCTGCTGTGCGACGCGCACATGAGCGCGAGGTCGGCGTCGTCGAAGCCGAAGCGTTCGAGCGCACCGGTTTCCAGTACCGCGAGCGCCTGCGCCGGTTTTGCCGCCGAGCGCGCGAGCGTCATTCGATGCGGATCGCCGAAGGAATACAGCAGCTGGCCTTGAGAATCGACCACCGCGACGTGCGCCTCGTGCGTGTTTTCGATCGCGTCGCCGCGATACACCGTCGCTGCTTTCATGGGCGCTTCCCCAGTCCGATTTCATCCCACAAGGTGTCGACGCGTCGTTTCACCGCGTCGTCCATCTGAATCGGCCGGCCCCATTCGCGATTTGTCTCGCCGGGCCATTTGTTGGTCGCGTCGAGTCCCATCTTCGAGCCGAGCCCCGCCACCGGCGACGCGAAATCGAGATAGTCGATCGGCGTGTTGTCGACGAGCACCGTATCGCGTGTCGGGTCGATGCGGGTCGTGATGGCCCAGATGACTTCCTTCCAGTCGCGGATATTCACGTCGTCGTCCACCACGACGATGAACTTGGTGTACATGAACTGGCGCAGGAAGCTCCAGACACCGAACATCACGCGCTTCGCGTGTCCCGGGTAGCTCTTCTTGATCTGCACGATCGCCATCCGGTAGCTGCATCCTTCCGGTGGCAGATAGAAGTCGGTGATCTCGGCGAACTGCTTCTGCAGGAGCGGCACGAACACTTCGTTCAGCGCGACGCCGAGCACGGCGGGTTCGTCGGGCGGCTTGCCGGTGTAGGTGGAGTGATAGATCGCGTCGCGGCGCATCGTGATCTTCTCGACGGTGAAAACGGGAAACCACTCCTGCTCGTTGTAATAGCCGGTGTGATCGCCGTATGGGCCTTCGAGCGCGTGCTCGTAGTTCGCCGACGCGCCCTTCGACGGCCGTGGCGGCGCGCCTGCCGGCGCCGCTCGGGACGCCGCATCGGGCGCGCCGTCCTGCGGATAGATGAATCCTTCGAGCACGATTTCCGCGCGCGCGGGCACCTGAAGCGTGTCGACGCCCGGCGTCAGACACTTGGCGAGTTCGGTCCTGGCGCCGCGCAGCAAGCCGGCGAACTGATATTCCGAGAGCGTGTCCGGCACCGGCGTCACCGCGCCGAGGATCGTGGCCGGATCGGCGCCGAGCACAACCGCCACCGGATACGGCTTGCCCGGATTGGCGAGCGCGAATTCGCGAAAGTCGAGCGCGCCGCCGCGATGCGCGAGCCAGCGCATGATGAGCTTGTTGCGGCCGATAAGCTGTTGACGATAGATGCCGAGGTTCTGGCGGGTCTTGTTCGGTCCCCGCGTGACGGTGAGCCCCCAGGTGACGAGCGGACCGGCATCGCCCGGCCAGCAGGTCTGGATTGGCAACTTCGCCAGATCGACGTCATTGCCTTCCCACACGATCTCCTGGCAAGGCGGCGAACCAACGGTCTTCGGCGCCATGTCCCAGACGGCCTTCGCGAGCGACAGCAGCTTGCCCGCGTCCTTCAGTCCCTTCGGCGGCTCGGGTTCCTTCAGCGCCGAGAGCAGCCGCCCGACATCGCGCAATGATTCGAGCGCGGCGGTATCGGAAAGGAGACTCGGATCGCTGCCGGCGGCGGCGTCCGTTTCGATGCCCATGCCGAGCGCGACGCGCCGCGGCGTGCCGAACAGATTGGCAAGTACGGGAACCGAGTGACCGGTCGGGGATTCGAAGAGCAGGGCCGGGCCGCCCGAGCGCAGGACGCGATCGGAGAGTTCGGTCATTTCCAGCACGGGGGAAACAGGCTGCCTGATGCGGCGCAGTTCGCCGAGGCCTTCGAGGCGGGCGGTGAAGTCGCGCAGATCTTTATATTTCATCGAGAATCGGGGAGGAATGCGCTGCGCGCGAGTCGATTGTCGATTTTACCTGCGATGCTGTAAGTGCGTTCGCGGACATTCAGTAATTTCCTACGGAGATCGCCGCAAAACGTGTTGTCTAACCACCTAAACGCTGTTCATTATAACTGTAAGTAATTGAAACAGTCGGCTATAGCATTGACGGATCATTTAACCCTGCCTAGAATCGCTCAACATCACAAGTTGCCTTTGCAACTTTTTACCTTTCCTCAGAACTTTTTTGAGGTGCAGGGAATCGGCGGCGCCCAAATGCGTGTCGCGGTTCGTAGCTGATTGTTCTTGCCGGCGCTCTTCTCCGCCGGTTTTTCGCGTGGAAGCCTTCTGCGCCCCGGCATGCGTCTCGTGCCGTTCGCTACCGGAAACGAAATGTTCCGGATCGGCTTCCCAGACGGCGCATGCCGTTTTCCCGATGCCGCTCCTGCTTGCCAAGAGGCGAGCGGTGTCTGATTTGCGCTTTTGAATGCCGTTCTATTGGTATTAATCAGCGGAAATCAATGCAACATGGGAGCACCAATGAACGCTTGGTTGTCGTGGCGTCCAGACACACACATCGCGCAGAGAGTGCGCGTCGCCGTGCGTCGCGGGACCCGCATGAGTCACTATCTATTCAGTCTGGTCGGCTGCGCGGCCGTTTTGACCGCGCTCGCCCTCTGGCTGCTTCCTTCGTGGCGCGGAACCTTCGCAGCACGGATCATGCCGATGGTCTCCGCTGCCGTGCAGGCCGGCCCCGCGCGTCTGCTCGCCGGCCAGCCGCTGCCGCCGTTCGCGGGCGGACGCCGTCCCGAGCTGGAAGCCGCCCGGGTAGCGCAAGCCGCACAGGCTCAGGCGCTGCCGTCGTCGCTTGCATCGGTCTCGCCGTCTCCGGCGACCGCGCCCTCACTCGGTGCCGCTGCAGCCGACGACGACAGCACCCGCCAGCTCACGGGCGGCCTCAGCCTCGCGGTGTCGCCGAACGGGCTCGATCCGCGCACCCTGCCGACCGTCGCAATGCTCGCCAACGCGATTCCGGCGCAACGCGTCGTCGCCGATGCGCGCGATGATCGCGTGCTCATCTCGACACGCGAGCAAAAACTCGTCGCGACGTTCATCGCGCGGCGTTATCGCGTGGCGCAGGAGCCGGTCAGCGAGCTCGTGCGCGCTGCCTTCGATACCGGCCGCGAAGTCGGTCTCGATCCGCTCCTGCTGCTGTCGGTGATGGCGATCGAATCCGGCTTCAATCCGTATGCGGAAAGCGGCGTCGGCGCGCAGGGCCTGATGCAGGTGATGTCCAAGGTCCACTCCGACAAGTTCGAATACTTCGGCGGCTCGCACGCGGCGCTCGATCCGCTCGCGAACATCAAGGTCGGCGCGCTGGTGCTGAAGGACTGCATCGCGCGCGGCGGCTCGGTGGCGGGCGGCTTGCGCTACTACGTCGGCTCGACGACGCAGGACGACGGCGGCTACGGCGCCAAGGTGTTGGCCGAGCGTACGCGTCTGCGCGATGTCGCGCGCGGCCGCAACGTGCCCATCAACGCACCGCAGGCACCGGCGCAGAAGCAGGTGCTGGCTTCGACGTCGACCGATGCGAGCAAGCGCGTGCACGCGACGCTCGACGGCGCCAAGCCGATCACGGCGCCGAAGTCGGGCGCGTCGCACGATCAGGACGACGCCGACAGCGATGCCGCGCCGAAGCATGTGGCATCGGCGGAGTTTGGCGCCTGATCTGAAGGAAGCGTTGGCTGGAATGCAAAAAGGCACCGGAAGGTGCCTTTTTTATTATCAGCAGACGATAAATGCTTCAGCGCCTGAACAGCTTCGCCAGCCGCTCGACCGCTTCTTCGAGCTTCGAATACGCCGTCGCATAGGACAGCCGGAGATACTGGTTCGGCGCGTGAAAGCCGAAATCCGCGCCCGGCACGAGCACGAGGCCGGCGTCGTGCAGCATCGAGCGGGTGAGGGCGTCGCTGTCACCGGCGGCGGGGTGCGCGACGCCGCGCGTGTCGGCGTAGACGTAGAACGCGCCGTCCGGCACGACCGGCACGCCGAAGCCGAGCGAGCGCAGCGCGGGCACGATGAAGTCGCGGCGGCGCTTGAATTCCAGGCGCCGCGCTTCATAGATCGCGAGCGTTTCCGGCTCGAAGCAGGCGAGCGCGGCATATTGCGCGAGCGCCGACGGGCAGATGAAGAGGTTCTGCGACAGCTTCTCCATTGCGCCGATCATCGCGGGCGGCACGACGAGCCAGCCGAGCCGCCAGCCGGTCATGCTGAAATACTTCGAAAAGCTGTTGACGGTGACGACGTCGTCACCGAACGAGAGCGCGGAGACAGGCTTCGCGTCGTAGCTCAAACCCTGATAGATCTCGTCGACGATCGTAAAGCCGCCTTTCGCCCGCACCGACTCGACGATGCGCCGCAGTTCGGCGGGCTCGATCGACGTGCCGGTCGGATTCGACGGCGACGCAAGCAGCACGCCGCGCGTGTGCTCGCCCCAGTGCGCATCGACGTGTTCGGCGGTCAGCTGGAAGCGCTCGGCGGGGCCGCTCGGGATGAGGACGGGCTTGCCGTCGGCGGCCGCGACGAAATGGCGGTTGCACGGGTAACACGGATCGGGCATCAGCACTTCGTCGCCATGATCGACGAGCGCCATGCACGCGAGCAGGAGCGCCGCCGACGCACCCGCCGTCACCACGATCCGCTGCGGGTCGACGTCGAGCCCGAACGCATCGCGATAATGGCGCGCGATCGCCTCGCGCAGCGGCGCGATGCCGAGCGCGTTCGTGTACTGCGTGACGCCGCGTGCGAGGGCGTCGGAGGCGGCGCGGATCACCGGTTCGGGCGCCGTGAAATCCGGCTCGCCGATGCCCATGTGGATGATGTCGCGCCCGAGGCTTTCCAGCACCTGCGCTTCCTTCATCAGCTCCATCACGTAGAAGGGCTCGATCGCGTCGACGCGGGCGGCCAGCCGAACGAGGGGTTCGGAGAGGGTATTCATCTTCGGAGATCCAGTCAGGATGGACGGCGCGCCGGCTTCGACCATGCGGCCGCCCTTTCGCATTCAGCCGCGGCCGCGGCCCTGCGCTTCGGCCGGGCGCAGTTGCACGGCGAGCTTGTCGAGCACGCCGTTGACGTACTTGTAGCCGTCCGAGCCGCCGAACGTCTTCGTCAGTTCGACCGCCTCGTTGATCACCACGCGATACGGAATGTCGACGTGATGCTTGAATTCGAACGCGGCGACGAGCAGCACCGCGCGCTCCACCGGCGACAGCTGCTCGACCGGCCGGTCGAGGCACGGCTGCAGTTGGGCCGACAACGCGTCGGCTTCCTTGATCACGCCGTGCAGGATCGCGTCGAGGTGATCGTGGTCGGCCTTGTCGAAGCCTTGCGCGTTGCGCAACTGCGCGTCGATCTCGCCGCCGGGCGCACCCGACAGCAGCCACTGGTAAAGCCCTTGCGTCGCGAGTTCACGCGAGCGGCGTCGAGCGCTCTTCATGCGCGGTCCTCATCTTCGTCTTCGTCTTCGTCGTCGCCGCCGAGTTGCTCCAGCGCGACCGACAGGTTCGCCATTTCCACCGCAACGCGTGCTGCGTCACGGCCTTTTTCCGTCATGCGCGCGACCGCCTGTTCGTCATTTTCCGTCGTGAGGACGGCGTTCGCGACCGGCGTGCCGAAGTCGAGCGCGATGCGCGAGATGCCCGCGCCGCTTTCGTTCGACACGAGTTCGAAGTGATACGTCTCGCCGCGCACGACGGCGCCGAGCGCGATCAGCGCGTCGAACTGGCCCGATTCCGCGAGTTTTTGCAGCGCGAGCGGAATTTCCAGCGCGCCCGGCACGGTGACGAGCAGCACGTCCTGGCCGATCACCCCGAGGCGCTCCAGCTCTTCGATGCACGCGTCGGCGAGGCCGTTGCACACGGGTTCGTTGAAGCGCGATTGCACGATGCCGATGCGCAGGCCGTCACCGTCGAGGTTCGGCTGGTATTGTCCGATTTCCATTGATTGATTCCGTTCTTTGAGTGTGTGGTGGTTGTGCCGCGGATCGCCTCAAGCCGAGCGCAGTTGGGCGACACCGGCATCGGACGGCGTGGCGGGGCAGCCCGGCATCGGAATGAAACCGGTCACTTCGAGCCCGTAGCCCGACATGCTGCCGAGCTTGCGCGGGTTCGACAGCACCTGCATCTTCCCGACTCCCAGTTCGCGCAGGATCTGCGCGCCGATGCCGTAGGTCTTGAAATCGACCGGGCGGCGCTTCAGCTGATCCGCCTTCTCCTTGCGGTCGAACGCCTGGAATACGTCGATCAGGTGCTCCTTCGAATCGTGGCAGTTCAGGAGCACGATCGCGCCCAGATCGCGCGACACGATTTCCTTCATCGCGGCGTCGAGGGTCCAGGAGTGCGTCGACGAGTCAATTTCCAGCAGGTCGAGCACCGACAGCGGCTCGTGCACGCGCACCGGCGTTTCGCGGTCCGGCGTCGGCGTGCCGCGCACGAGCGCGATATGCGGCGAACCGCTCGGCTGGTCGCGGTACAGCACGGCGCGGAAGGCACCGTGCGCGGTCTGCATCGTGCGCTCGGCGACGCGCTCGACGATCGATTCCGTGCGGCTGCGGTAGTGGATCAGGTCGGCGATCGTGCCGATTTTCAGACCGTGCTGCGCGCCGAACTCGATCAGGTCGGGCAGGCGCGCCATCTCGCCGTCGTCCTTGATGATTTCGCAGATCACCGCAGCGGGCGTGAGGCCGGCGAGCGCCGTGAAGTCGCAGCCCGCTTCCGTGTGCCCGGCACGCACGAGCACGCCGCCCGGCTGCGCCTGGATCGGGAACACGTGGCCCGGCTGGACGATGTGCTCGGCGCGCGCGTCGTGCGCGACGGCGGCCTGGATCGTGCGGGAGCGGTCTGCGGCGGAAATGCCGGTGGTCACGCCCTCGGCGGCCTCGATGCTGACCGTGAACGCCGTGCCGTACTGCGTGCCGTTGCGATGGGTCATCGGCGGGAGGTTCAGCAGGCGGCAGCGCTCCTGCGTGAGCGTGAGACAGATCAGGCCACGGCCGTAGCGCGCCATGAAGTTGATCGCCTCGGGCGTGACGAATTCGGCGGCGATGACGAGGTCGCCCTCGTTCTCGCGGTCTTCTTCGTCGACGAGGATCACCATTCGGCCGGATTTCAGTTCAGCGATGATCTCGAGGGTAGAGGCGAGCGACATGGTGACGTCCGATGCGGGAAAGGCCATATTTTACGCCACCGCCGATGGACGGGCGGTAATCGATTTGCAGGGAGTGTGCTTCGGGCCTTAGTCTTCCGGACGAATGGCGCGCTGCGGGCCGCCGGTCGATACTGAAAGCGTTGCAACGCTACGGCGCGAATTCTGTACAGAAATAAGTACTATGCCGATCATGAAGCCAGCCATGGCTTTCTAAGATCACATGCTGTCTACGCGCATGTCGGCGACGTGGTTTATCTGCCGGGCGTTCGCCACGCCCGGCAAGTGCCTCTCGATTTCGAACATCTCTCGTACGGTGGCCGCTGGCGGGAGCTCAACCCGCGCTGACGTCGTTTCCCGTTCCCGACACGCTCAGGATCCGCTCCACATACCGCGCGATCAGATCGATTTCGAGATTTACCTTCGATCCCGCTGCGAGCGCCTTGAGCGTCGTCACTTCGACGGTGTGCGGAATCAGGTTGATCGAGAATTCGCAGCCATCCGGGCGATCCGTCACCGAGTTGACCGTCAGGCTCACGCCGTTCACCGTGACGGAACCCTTGTAGGCCAGATACTTGCCGATGTCGCGCGAAGCGAGCACCCGCAGTTCGTGCGATTCGCCGACGCGCTCGAAGCGGGTGACTTCGCCGAGTCCGTCGACGTGGCCCGACACCAGGTGCCCGCCGAGCCGGTCGTGCGCGCGCAGCGCCTTCTCCAGATTCACTTCGCCGGCTGCGCCAAGACCTGCCGTCTTGTTCAGGCTTTCGCGCGAGACGTCGACATCGAACGAATTCGCCGATTTCTCGATCACCGTCATGCACGCGCCCTGGATCGCGATGCTGTCGCCGAGTTCGACGTCCGCGAGATCGAGTCCGCCCGCGGCGACCGTCAGCCGCACGCCGGCTTCGGGTTCCGTGCCGAGCGGCGTGATCTTTTCGATGCGGCCGACTGCCGCGACAATTCCGGTGAACATCGAGCTTCCTCGCGTAGGTCGATCAAAGTGAGGCGTGCGCTTCGACGAAGCGCGCCAGGATCCGCAGATCGTCGCCGAGACGATCGATGCGGTGAAACTTCAGGTGCGGCCGCGCGTCGAGCGTGCCAGGCGGGACGAAATCGAACATGCCGGGTGCGTTGCCGAGCAGGCTCGGCGCGAGATAGACGAGCAGTTCGTCCACGCAGCCTTCGCGCAGCAGCGAGCCGTTCAGCTTGTGACCCGCTTCGACGTGCAATTCGTTGATGCCGCGATCGGCGAGCACGGTCAGCATGCCGGGCAGGTCCACCTTGCCGTGCTCGTTCGTCAGTTCGACGAGATCGGCGCCGCGCTCGCGAAGCAGGGCCGCGCGCGACGGCTCGGCGTCGTTGCCGTGGAACACCCACGGCGGCGCGCCTTCCAGAATCTTCGCGCCAAGCGGAACGTCGAGCCGGCTGTCGATCAGGACGCGCTGCGGCTGACGCGGCGTATCGACGGCGCGCACGGTCAGCTGCGGATCGTCCTCGCGCACCGTGCCGATGCCAGTCAGGATCGCGCATGCGCGGGCGCGCCACGCGTGGCCGTCGGCGCGCGCGTCCTCGCCCGTGATCCACTGGCTCTCGCCCGAAGGCAAGCCCGTGCGCCCGTCGAGCGTCGCCGCGACTTTCATGCGAACCCACGGCCGGCGGCGCGTCATGCGTGAGACGAATCCGATGTTCATCTCATACGCTTCATTCGAAAGCAGCCCGCAGCGCACGTCGATACCCGCGTCGCGCAGCATCGTGAGGCCGCGTCCGGAGACGGAGGGATTCGGATCCTCCATCGCAGCGATCACTTTCTCGACGCGCGCGTCGATCAGCGCCTGCGCGCACGGCGGAGTGCGGCCGAAGTGGCTGCACGGCTCCAGCGTGACGTAGGCGGTGGCGCCGCGCGGGTCGTTGCCGCGCGCGCGGGCGTCCTTCAGCGCGCGGACTTCGGCGTGATCCTGGCCGGCCGGCTGCGTAAAGCCCGTGCCGATCACCTCGCCGTTCTTGACCAGCACGCAGCCGACGCGCGGATTCGGTGTCGTCGTGTACATGCCGCGCGCGGCGAGCGCCAGCGCGCGTTCCATGTAGGTGAAATCGGTCTGGGAGAACATCGTCCGGGCAGCCTTCGCGTCAGGCCGCGAGCGCGGCGAACACGCGGCGCGCGGCGTCGAGCGTCGCGTCGATCACGGCGTCGTCGTGGGCACTCGAGACGAAGCCCGCTTCGTACGCCGACGGCGCGAAGTACACGCCTTCGTCCAGCATCGCGTGGAAGAACGCATTGAAGCGCTTCGTGTCGCCTTGCGTGACTTCGGCGAAGCTCGCCGGGACGGTCTCCGAGAAATAGAGGCCGAACATGCCGCCGAGCGCATCGGCGACGAACGGCACTTTCGCCTCCCGCGCGGCGGCGGTAAGGCCGTCGGTCAGGCGCTTGGTCTGCTTCCCCAACTGCGCGTGGAAGCCCGGCTTCTGGATCAGCTGCAGTGTCTTGAGGCCGGCCGCGACCGCGATCGGATTGCCGGACAGCGTGCCCGCCTGATAGACGCCGCCGAGAGGCGCGAGATGGGCCATGATGTCGCGACGTCCGCCGAACGCGGCCGCCGGCATGCCGCCGCCGATCACCTTGCCGAGGCACGTCAGGTCCGGCTTGATGCCGTACAGCTCCTGCGCGCCGCCGAGCGCCACGCGAAAACCGCACATCACTTCGTCGAAGATCAGCACCGAGCCGTACTCGTTGCAACGCGCGGAGAGCGCCTGCAGGAACTCGGGCGTCGCGCGTACGAGGTTCATGTTGCCCGCGACCGGCTCGACGATCACCGAAGCGATTTCATTGCCGAACGCCGCGAACGCCTCGTTCAGCTGCTCGATGTTGTTGTATTCGAGGACGGTGGTGTGTTTCGCGATATCGGCCGGCACGCCCGCCGAGGTCGGATTGCCGAACGTGAGCAGCCCCGAGCCCGCCTTGACGAGCAGGCTGTCCGCGTGGCCGTGATAGCAGCCTTCGAACTTGACGATGCGGCTTCGGCCCGTGAAGCCGCGCGCGAGACGCAGCGCGCTCATCGTGGCCTCGGTACCGCTCGACACCATGCGCACCTGTTCGATCGACGGCACGAGCTTGCAGATTTCCTCGGCGATCTCGATTTCAGCTTCGGTCGGCGCGCCGAACGAGAAGCCGTTGCCCAGCACGCGCTGGACCGCTTCCAGCACTTCCGGATGCACGTGGCCCAGGATCATCGGGCCCCACGAGCCGATGTAGTCGATATACCGCTGGCCATCGGCGTCCCAGAAGTACGGGCCCTGCGCGCGCTCGATGAAGCGAGGCGTTCCGCCGACCGAGCGGAACGCCCGCACCGGCGAATTGACGCCGCCGGGGATGGTCTGCTGGGCGCGATCGAAGAGAGCTTGATTCTTGGACATGGATGAAGGCCTGCGCTGAAAGTGAATGCTGAAGCCTGAAGAGCCGGGCATGAAGCGCGATGTCGCGAATGCGGATCGACGAAGGGCCGGACGGCGGGCTCAACGGCGGAAATCAGGATGAAATTGTACCGGAGTCGTCCGGATCGGGCGGGGACGACCGCGCCGCCGCGACCGAAGCCGACGGCCGCGAGCGTCGGCCCGTGCGCTGTGTCCAGAGCTTTTCGAGCGCGCCTTCGGCCATCGGCTTGATGACCGTGCCCGAACCCTGTGCGTCCCACGTCTGCACGGAGAACGGATGGGCGCGCAACTCGTCGCGCGTGACGACCACGCGCTCGTGCGCATCGACGAGAAAGTCGTACACGAAGTCGATACACAGCCGATAGCCGCGCTTTCTCGATGCATCCGGCACTTCGTACGGCGCGCGGGTCACGTAGCCCGACGCGAACACGCCCTTCGGTTCCGCTGCGACGCGATGCACGAACACGCGGTCGCCCGGCATGAGGCTGCGCGACGTTCCGCAGCCCCACGCGTCGGTCACGGCTTCGCCCGCGGCGACGCGCCGCGCGAGCGCGGGCAACTCGGGCCAGGGCCATTTTTTCGGGCTCCAGATCAGCAGGAAGGCGGTCATGCGCGCGCGTCGTCGTGAAAGCGATCCCAAAAGCTTACCGGATCATGGGGACGGATGAGCGCAAGGCCTCGCGTACAATGGCCTTTCGCCGGCCGGCCCGCGTTGTGTCGAGTCCTCACTCTGGACCGGCAGCGCTGGCCCGCCGTTCCGCCACATTCCCGTCGATTCCCATGTCCCACACCACGCGGCGCCGTCCCGATGCGCGTCTGATTCTGTTGCTCGGCGCGCTCGCCGCGTGCGGCCCGTTGTCGATCGACATGTATCTGCCGAGCCTGCCGTCGCTCGCGGCGGCCTTCGGGACCAGCGCGGCCGCCGCGCAAAGCACGCTGACGAGTTTCATGGCCGGCTTCTCGGTCGGCATGCTGCTGTACGGGCCGCTGTCCGACGCATACGGCCGCCGGCCGGTCCTGCTCGGCGGCATCGCGCTCTATACGGTGGCGAGCATCGCGTGCGTGGCGGCGTTCTCCATCGATGCGCTGATTTTCGTGCGCTTCCTGCAGGCGCTCGGCGCGGGCGCGGCGTCCGTGCTCGCACGCGCGATCGCCCGCGATGCGCACGAGCCCACCGACGCCGCCCGCGTCCTCTCGATGCTTTCCATCGTCACGTCGATCGGGCCTCTGCTCGCGCCGCTGATCGGCGGGCAGTTGCTGCTGATCGGCGGCTGGCGCGTCGTGTTCGTAGCGCTGACGCTGTTCGGCGCGGTGTGCGCTGTGACCGCGTTCCTGCGCGTGCCGGAAACCTGGCCGCGCGAGAAGCGGGCGAGCTCGGCGGTCGGGCGCTCGTTCGCTGCCTACGGGCACCTGCTCGCCGATCCCGTCACGTGGGGCCACATGCTGTGCGGGGGAATGGCGTTCGCGTCGATGTTCGCTTACATCACCGCGACGCCTTTCGTCTATATCGACTACTTCCACGTCAAGCCGCAGCACTACGGACTGCTGTTCGGGCTGAACATCATCGGGATCATCGCGGGCAACGTGCTCAATACGCGGCTCGTCGGCCGGCTCGGCTCGCTGAAGATGATTTCCGCCGCGGCGTTCGTCAGCGTGGTCGCGGCGCTCGCGGTCGCGCTCGTGTGCCTGACGGGGTGGGGCGGACTGTGGTCGATCGTCGTGTGTCTTTTCTTCGTCGTCGGCGTGGTGGGTCTTCTGTCGGCGAACTGCACCACCGATCTCATGCACCGCTACCCCCGCAACGCGGGCGCGGCGGCGGCGCTCTTCGGCGCCGTGCAGCTCGCGCTCGGCGCGCTCGCTAGTCTCGCGGTCGGGCTCTTTCACGACGGCACGCCGAACGGCATGGGCATCGTGATCGGTGTTTCCGGCCTGCTGACTTTCGTGGGACGCACGCTCGTGCTGCGCTGGCACGAGAAGCCGACGCGGACGATCTGACGGCAGCCGTCAGGCCGCCGCGCCTCCGATCGTCGCTTTCAGGAAAGTGAAAGCGGTTGCCTCGACACGCGCGACTGCTTCCGGCTCGACGCCCGCTCCGTGACCGCCGTCGCGGTTCTCCAGATACCACACGCGCTCATGGCCCTGCGTCTGCATCCGCGCCGTCATCTTGCGGGCGTGGCCGGGATGCACGCGGTCGTCCGTCGTCGATGACGTCAGCAGCACGGGCGGATAGTGCGCCTCCGGCTTTACGTTCTGATACGGCGAATACGTCAACAGGAAGCGTAGATCGGCGGCTTCGTCGGGATCGCCGTATTCGTCGATCCACGACGCCCCCTGCAACAGCAGATGAAAGCGCGACATGTCGAGGAGCGGCACCTCGGAGAGCACCGCGCCGAACAGCTCGGGCCGCTGAATCATGGCGACACCCGTCAGCAGGCCGCCGTTGCTGCCCCCGCGGATCGCAAGTTGCTTTGCCGTCGTCACGCCCGAATCGATCAGCGCGACGGCTACCGCGATGAAATCGTCGAAGGAGACCTGGCGCTTTTCGCGCTGCGCGGCCTGATGCCAGAGCGGCCCGAACTCGCCGCCGCCGCGGATGTTGGCGATCGCGAGCACGCCGCCTTCTTCGAGCCAGGCCATGCCGGTCGTCGCATCGTAGTGCGGATCGAGTGCGACCTCGAAGCCGCCGTAGCCATAGAGCAGGCACGGCGCCGCTTCACCCGCGAGCTTGGCCTCGCGGCCGATCAGCCAGTACGGAATCTCGACGCCGTCGGGCGCGACGGCGTGACGGCGCACGGCGGTGAGCCCGGTCGCGTCGAATTGAGCGGGAAGCCGTGCGAGCAGCGTCCACGGTTCGTCGATTGCGAGATCGGTGTAGAACAGCGACGGCGGCGTGAGAAAGTGCTCGACGTGGATGAGCACGGTGTCGTCGCGTTCGGAATCGATCGAATCGACATACGACTGGCTCGCGTCCGGCACCGCGAAATCGCGCTTCTGCCAGGGCGCGGCGTGATCCGCGGGCGGCTGCCACAGCGTGACGCGCGGCGCGCCATCGTCCATCTGCGACGCGATGAGCCAGTGCTTCGTGAAGTCGATGTCGGCGAGGACGCTGCGTCCCGACGGCTCGAACAGCACCTGAAAAACGCGCGCGCCCGCGAGAAACGCATCGCGCCGGATCACCAGCAGCGACCCGCTCGCATAGCGCGCGCCGTCGACGCGCCAGTCTTCGCGCGGCGTGACGAAGAACCAGCCGTTCCAGTGTTCGATTTCCGCGTCGAGCGGCACGTCGTACTGACGCCATTCGTTCGCCGTTTCGTCAAACCAGAAATGCATCGTCTCGTAGAACGTGACCGCGCGCGACGCGAGATGCAGCTTTTCCAGCGGATCGTAGTCCGCGCCCGCCGACACATCGCGACGCTTGCCTTCGAACACCACGGGCGCCTCGGCGAGCGGCGTGCCGCGCGACCAGCGGCGCGCCTCGCGCGGAAAGCCGGAAGTCGTGAGCGCGGGCTTCTTGCTGTGCGCGCTGTTGTCCCAGCCGACGTACACGGAGTCGCGGTCGATCCACGAGATGCCGTGCTTGCCCACGTCCGGCAACTCGAACCCGCCTTCGACGAACGCCCGCGATTCGACATCGAACTCGCGCACGATGCACGCATCCGAGCCGCCGGGCGACAGGCTCACGAGCGCGCGATCCCAGGTGGGATACACCATGTCGAAGTCGTGGAGGGCCCAGCGGGTGTCGTTGTCGGCGAAGTTGTTCAGGTCGAGCGCATCGACGTCGAGCACCGTCTGCCAGTCCGGCTTGCCCGCGAGCCACGCGCTCCACGGCGTGCGGCGCACGATGCCGAGCGGATGCTCGTCGTCCTGCCAGGTGTTGTAGCCCCAGTCGCCGTAGCGCGAGCACGCGACGATGCGGTCCTTCGACGTGTATGCCTTCGCGAGCCGCTCGGTCAGCGCGTCGGCGTCGGACGTGCTGCCGAACGCTTTCGTCGTGCGCGTGTTCTGCGCACCGACCCAGGCGTCGACTTGCGGACTATCGAGCGCTTCGAGCGCGATGAAAGGATCGGCGTCGTTGGACGGTTCAAAGGCAAGTTCGGGATGCGAGGACAAAAAACTCATTGCGATGGAGAGCCTTGTGAAGCGCCGCACGGGTTTGGGGCGGCAATTCGTCGATTATGCCCGGTGTGGTTGCGGCATCTCCACGAAGAGCGTGGGCATGAAAAAAAGCCGCGCGATGCGCGGCTTCCTTTACAGCGGTTTGAAGCGACCCTCAGGCCAGCCGCTCCTCCGTCTTCGGATCGAACAACACCGCCTTCGACACATCGAACAGCAGTGTCATGTTCGTGAGCGGCTGCGGGTTCGACGCCGGGTGCACGCGGCTCACGATGCGCTTGCCGTTCACCTGCGCGAACACGAGCGTGTCCGGTCCGGTCGGCTCGATCACGTCGACGCGCACTTCCACCGGCTGCAGGCGGGCGTCGTCGACATCGTGCGCACTGCGCGCATCCGTGATGCGCTCCGGACGCAGCCCGAGCACGACTTCCTGCCCGACCTTGCCGCGCAGCTTCGCCGGGTCGAACGGCAGGTTCAGCACCTTTCGGCCAATACCCGTATCGAGTTCGAGACCGACGCCGCCGCCCGCTTCCACGAGCTTGCCCGCGACGAAGTTCATCGGCGGCGCGCCGATGAAGCCCGCGACGAACAGGTTCGACGGCGAATCGTAGATTTCCTGCGGCGCGCCGAACTGCTGCACGACGCCGTCCTTCATCACCGCGATGCGGTCGCCGAGCGTCATCGCTTCGATCTGGTCGTGCGTCACGTAGACAATGGTCGTGCCGAGGCGCTGGTGCAGCAGCTTGATCTCCGAACGCATTTCGATGCGCAGCTTGGCGTCGAGGTTCGAGAGCGGTTCGTCGAACAGGAACATCACGGGATCGCGCGCGAGCGCGCGGCCCATCGCGACGCGCTGGCGCTGGCCGCCCGAAAGCTGTCCCGGCTTGCGGTCGAGCAGATGCTGGATCTGCAGCGTGTCCGACACGCGGTCGACGATCTTCTTCTGCTCGTCCTTCGGCACCTTCCGGATGTTGAGGCCGAACGAGATGTTCTCGCGCACGCTCATGGAAGGGTAGAGCGCGTAGGACTGGAACACCATCGCGATGTCGCGGTCCTTCGGCGAGAGGTTGTTCACCGTCTGGCCGCCGATCATGATGTCGCCCTTCGTGACCGTCTCGAGCCCGGCGATCATGTTGAGAAGCGTGGACTTGCCGCAGCCCGAGCCGCCGACGAGGATCAGGAACTGACCGTCCTCGATGTCGATGTTGACGCCCTTGAGAACCGGCACCCCGTTCGGGTAGGTCTTGTACACGTCACGGATGGAAAGGCTTGCCATTGTGAATCCTCTGTTGTCTCTTGCTGCTCGTTTGTCTTTGCCACGGGCGCGCCATGAAAGGCGCCGCCCGCCTGAATAATCAGCCCTTCACCGCGCCCGCCGTCAGGCCGCGCACGAAATAGCGGCCGGCGATCATGTAGACGAGCAGGGTGGGAAGCGCCGCGATGATCGCGCCCGCCATGTCGACGTTGTATTCCTTCACGCCCGTCGACGTATTCACGAGGTTGTTCAGGGCGACGGTGATCGGCATCGAATCGACGCCGGAGAACACGATCCCGAACAGGAAGTCGTTCCAGATCTGCGTGAACTGCCAGATCAGGCAGACCATGAAGATCGGCAGCGAAACGGGCATCAGGATCTTCGTGAAGATCGTGAAGAAACCCGCGCCGTCGATGCGCGCCGCCTTCACGAGCTCGGCCGGGATGCTCACGTAGAAGTTGCGGAAGAACATGGTCGTGAACGCGATGCCGTACACGACGTGCACGAGCACGAGGCCCGGCACCGTGTTCGACAGGCCGAGGATGCCCTGCAGGCGCGCCATCGGCAGCAAAATGGCCTGGAACGGAATGAAGCAGCCGACCAGCAGCATCGTGAAGAGCGCGTCCGCGCCGCGAAAGCGCCAGTGCGTGAGCACGTAGCCGTTGAAGGCCCCGATGATCGACGAGAGCAGCACGGCCGGGATCACCATCTTCACCGAGTTCATGAAGAACGGCTGCATGCCGTCGCAACGCACGCCGGTGCACGCTTCCTGCCACGCCTTCACCCACGGCGCGAAGGTCCAGTGCGTGGGCGGCGTGAGCAGGTTGCCGGTGCGCAACTGGTCGAGGTCCTTGAACGACGTCGACACCATCACGTAGATCGGGAACAGGAAGTAGAGCGCGAACAGGATCAGCGCCGCATAAATGACGGCGCGGCTTATCGTCATATTAGGCTGCATTGCGGGTGCTCCTCGATTCGAGATACATCAGCGGCACGAGCACCGCGACGACCGTGGCGAGCATCATCATCGACGACGCGGCGCCGACACCCAGTTGCCCGCGGTTGAACGAAAACGTGTACATGAACATCGCCGGCAGCGAGGAAGACGTGCCCGGACCGCCCGCCGTCAGCGCGACGACGAGGTCGAAGGTCTTGATCGTGATGTGGCAGAGAATCAGGAGCACGGAGAAGAACACCGGCCGCATGCTCGGAATCACGATCTTGCGGTAGATGGTCGGCAGGCCCGCGCCGTCCATCTGCGCGGCCTTGAAGATTTCCGCGTCCACGCCGCGCAGGCCGGCGAGGAAGAGCGCCATCACGAAGCCGGTCGACTGCCACACCGCCGCGATCACGACGCAGAAAATCGCCTTGTCGGGATTGCCGAGCCAGTCGAACGAGAAGCTCGTCCAGCCCCAGTCGTGCAGCACTTTCTCGAGACCGAGGCCCGGGTTCAGAATCCATTGCCAGGCGGTGCCGGTCACGATGAACGAAAGCGCCATCGGATACAGGAAGAGGGCGCGCAATGCGCCTTCGTTGCGGATCTTCTGGTCGAGCAGGATGGCGAGGAAGAGGCCAAGCCCGACGCAGATCGCGATGAACGGAACGCCGAACCAGCCGAGGTTCGCGGCGGAAGTCCACCAGACGTCGTTGGCGAACAGCTGGCGATAGCGGTCGAGGCCCGAAAATTCGTAGCGCGGCATCAGTCGCGAATTGGTGAGCGACAGATAACCGGTGATCAGGATGAAGCCGTACACGAAGACGAGCGCGATCAACACGCTCGGAGCGAGCACGAGCTTCGGAATCCATTTATCGGCAAGCGCCGCCGACGCGGACGCGCGGCGGGGCGGATTTTGCGGATTCTTGTCCGCGGTACCGCTGAGGGAGGCAGCCACAACTCGACTCCTGAAAAACGGGCCGGCGTTTTTGCCGCGAGCGCGGCCAAGCGGCGCTACGCGGTGTCACGCCAGCACATGATGCGACGATTTTGTTGCTACTTTCAAAGCGGGCGCCTACGGTGCAAACCGCACAGCGCCCGCTCTGCCTTACGTCAAGGCTTACGCGATTACTTCGTCTTCGCTGCGGTCGAGAGCGCCTGCACCGCGCTCTTCGAATCCTGCGTCGAGTTCATGAACTTCGTCACGACGTCCGTGATCGCGCCCGCCGTTGCGTCGCCCTGAGCCATGCCGTGAGCCAGCGACGGCACATAGCCGCCCGACTTGAGCGACGTCTGCTCGTCCGAGTAGGCCTTCTTCGCGCAGTCGTCGAACTTGTCCATGTTCACGCCGAGACGCACCGGAATCGAACCCTTGTTCAGGCTGAACTGCTCCTGGAACTCCGGCGTCATGATGGTCTTCGCAAGCGCGAGCTGGCCCGGCGTCGCCGTCTTCTGGCCCTTCTGCTGGAAGAACACGAACGAGTCGACGTTGAACGTGAAGGCCTTTTCCGTGCCCGGAACGGCCGCGCACACGTAGTCACTGCCCGCCTTCTTGTTCGCGCCGGCGAATTCGCCCTTCGCCCAGTCGCCCATGAACTGCATGCCGGCCTTGCCGTTGATGACCATCGCGGTGGCGAGGTTCCAGTCGCGGCCGGTGCGGCCGTTATCGAAGTACGACTGGATCTTGCGGACCGTGTCGAACACCTGGACCATCTTGTCGGAGGTCAGCGTCTTCTGGTCGAGATCGACGATCGCCTTCTTGTAGAAGTCCGCGCCCTGCGACAGCACGACGTCTTCCCATAGCGTCAGGTCCTGCCACGGCTGGCCGCCCGCGGCCACCGCGACGATGCCCGCGGCCTTCATCTTGTCGGCGACCTGGAAGAACTCGGCCCAGGTGGTCGGTACCTTGCCGCCGGCCTTGTCGAGCGCGGCCTTGTTGATGTAGAGCCAGTTCACGCGGTGCACCGAGAAGGGCGCGGCGACGTAATGGCCGTCGGCGTGAACGATCTTGTCGATTTCGGGCGGCAGGTTCTTCTTCCAGTCGCCGGCGACCGAGTCGATCGGCACGAGCACGCCCTGTTCGGCCCATTCCTGGATCAGCGGGCCCTTGATCTGGGCCGCGCTCGGCGCGTTGCCCGAGATCACCTGCGTCTTCAGCGCGGTCATCGCGGCGGCGCCCGCACCGCCTGCGACGGCGAAGTCCTTCCACGTGTAGCCCTGCTTGGTCATGTCGTCCTTGAGCACGCCAATCGCCTTCGATTCACCGCCGGACGTCCACCAGTGCAGCACCGATACGGCTTCGGCCGCCTGCACCGACGCCGACGCGCCACACAAGAGACCAGCGGCGCAAAGCGCGCCCATGAGCTTACGGACTTTCATTGTTTATCTCCTCCGAAACACCTGAACAAAAAACGATTGGCCCCTGATTCAGCAGGAAGCGATGGTGGGAAAAACGGGTGATACACGGGTGGCCGGGGTCCGGCGGTGTCGGCGGGAAAGAGTGCAACGTGAGACGGCGCCATGCGCGCGACGCACGTGCGTAGCCGGCAGACCGGGACGCGGCCGAACGGCTCTCAAGAGATGAGTAGTCTGAATCGCAACGGTTGTCTCCTCTTTTGATTCTGCTTGAGCCCCGGGCCGCCGATGAACGCACGGCGCTCTGACGGCGCGAAGGCTAGAGGCTGCCGGAAGCTTTTTGCGCACCACGGCGCGCAAAAAGCGCCTGTCCGCACGGTCCGCTAACATGCGAAACGCCGGCCCGGCGCCGACCTCGGGAAAACGCTCATCTTCTGATTGACATAAGCTTTTTATTCCGGGATGACATTACCTCTTGATTTGGATTGTAGTTAAACTACAATTCAGTGTCAAAAATATTTTTATCGGACTACGGTCCCGAACAGGGTCCCTGAGTGGGACGACGGAGACACATGCAAACCGACTCGAATTTCATCTTCGTGCTCTTCGGCGGAACGGGCGATCTTTCGATGCGCAAGATCCTGCCGGCGCTCTTCGAGGCGCACCGCGCAGGGATGCTCGCGCCGACAGGAAAGATTCTCGCCGTCGCACGCGGCGTGGAAACGCGCGCGGCCTATCTCGAATGGGTCGAGGAGCATGTGAAGCCGCACGTCGCGAAACACGGCGCGGGCAGCGTGGATGCCGAGGCGTGGTCGGGCTTTCTCGCGCGCGTCGAGTACGTGCACATCGACCTCGGCAAGCCGGAGGACTTCCGCATCCTGCGCGACGCGGTCGCGGAGCATGACGGCATTCGCGTCTTCTATCTCGCCACCGGGCCGTCGCTTTTCGTGCCGATCTGCCGCGCGCTCGCCGATGTCGGCCTGAACCAGAACGCGCGCATCGTGCTGGAAAAGCCGCTCGGCTATGACCTGGAATCGTCGAATGCGATCAACGACGCGGTCGGCGAGATCTTCCAGGAAGAGCAGATCTACCGGATCGACCACTATCTCGGCAAGGAGCCGGTGCAGAACCTGCTCGCACTGCGGTTCGGCAATGCGCTCTTCGAGCCGCTCTGGCGCCGCGAATGGGTGGAGAGCATCCAGATCACGATTGCGGAAGAACTCGGCGTGGAAGCGCGCGGCGATTTCTACGACAACACCGGCGCCCTGCGCGACATGGTGCAGAACCACCTGCTGCAGCTGCTTTCCATCGTGACGATGGAGCCGCCGCACTCGATGGATTCCGACTCCGTGCGCGACGAAAAGCTGCGCGTGCTGCGCGCGCTCAAGCCAATCGATCCGCGCGACATCAGCCGGGTCGCGGTGCGCGGCCAGTATCACGCGGGTGTGATCAAGGGCGCTTCGGTGCCGGGGTACGCGACCGAAAAGGGCGTGCGTCCCGACAGCCGCACGGACACTTTCGTCGCGCTGAAGGTCGAGATCGAAAACTGGCGCTGGGCGGGCGTGCCGTTCTTCCTGCGCACGGGCAAACGGCTCGCGGACCGTGTCGCGGAGATCGTCGTGAATTTCCGGCCGGTGCCGCACTCGGCGCTCGGCGCTAACGCGCTCCGAGCGGGAGCCAACCGCCTCGTGATCCGCCTGCAGCCGAACGAGACCATTCGCCTCTACTGCCTCGCGAAGCAGCCGGGCGAAGGCATGAACCTCGCGAGCGTGCACCTCGACCTCGCATTCGACCAGTTCTTCCGCGAAGGGCAGATGGAGGCCTACCAGCGCCTCTTGCTCGACGTGATCCACGGGCGCCTCGCGCTCTTCGTGCGGCGCGACGAGCAGGAAGCGGCGTGGCGCTGGGTCGAGCCGATCCTGAACGAGTGGGAAGTGTCGCCGAAGCCGCCGAAGCCTTACGCGGCGGGCACGTGGGGACCGGCGGCATCGAGCGCGATGCTGGCGCAGCACGGCACTTGCTGGCTGGAAGAAGAGAACTGAGGCCGCGCATTTTGAAAAACGGTGAAGCTTGCCAATCGAGACGACAATAGCAACAGATCGATGACGACGCGCTGACAGCAACACGACAAGAGCGAGCCGAAGACGGCAACAGGACGACGGCACGCAACGCAAGCGCGCGAGACCAGAGCCGGGGCATGACCCGCCGCCGTACCACGCGGCGGGCTGATCAAATGAAAACAAAGCAGGATGGAGGAGCAGTGATCGAGCTTCACACTTTCGACGACCCGCGCGCCCAGTCGGACGCGCTGGCGAAAGCCGTGGGCGACGCGTTAAAGGCGTCGCTGGCGGCTCGCGGCGCCGCGTCAGCCGACGCCGCCTATCATGCAACGCTCGCCGTCTCCGGCGGCACGAGCCCGCGTCCCTTTTTACAGACGCTCTCGGGCGAACCGCTCGACTGGGCGCACATCGACGTGACGCTCGTCGACGACCGCTGGGTGCCGGAAACGGATTCCGCGAGCAACGCTCGCCTAGTGCGCGAGACGCTTCTGCAAAACGCGGCGAGCGCGGCGTATTTCTGGCCGCTCGTCGACACGTCGGATTCGCTCGAAACGCATATCGCCGACCTGAACGGCGACGCGCAGCGCCGCCTGCCCGATGTCGCCGTGCTCGGCATGGGCGAGGACGGCCACACCGCGTCGATTTTCGCGGACGCGCCCGAGTGGGATGTCGCGATCACCACCGCCGACCGCTTTGTCTCGGTGCATCCGGGAAGCGCGCCGCATGCGCGCGTGAGCCTGTCGATGTCGGCGCTGAGACAAATCGGGCAGGTCGGCCAGCTTTATCTGCTGATCGCGGGCCAGAAGAAGCTCGACGTGTTGAACGCGGCCCTCGCCGCGCCACAAAAGAACGCCATCTCGACGTTGGCCAATGCTCAGGGAGTCAAGCTCGATGTCTACTGGTGTGCATAGCAAGGCCGCGCCGGCCGGCAGCCAGCATGCTGACGGACCGAGACTCCTCGCCGACGTCGGTGGCACCAACGCGCGCTTCGCGCTCGAAACGGCGCCCGGCGAGATCGGGCAGATCCGCGTGTACCCGGCGGCCGACTATCCGGGCATCGCGGAGGTCATGCAGCAGTATCTGAAGGACACCAAGGTCGGCCGCGTCAATCACGCGGCGGTCGCGATCGCGAATCCGGTCGACGGCGATCACGTTTCGATGACCAACCACGACTGGAGCTTTTCGATCGAAGCGACGCGCCGCGCGCTCGGCTTCGATACGCTGCTCGTGGTCAACGACTTCACCGCGCTCGCGATGGCGCTGCCGGGCCTGACCGACGCCCAGCGCGTGCAGGTCGGCGGCGGTTCGCGGCGGCAAAACAGCGTGATCGGCCTGCTCGGACCGGGCACGGGCCTGGGCGTCTCGGGCCTGATTCCCGCCGACGACCGCTGGATCGCGCTCGGCAGCGAAGGCGGCCACGCCAGCTTCGCGCCGTCGAATGAAGACGAAGACCTGGTGATGCGCCATGCGCGAACCAAGTGGCCGCATGTGTCGTTCGAGCGCGTCGCGGCGGGGCCGGGGCTCGAACTGATCTATCGCGCGTTCGCGGAACGCGACGGCATCGCGGTGGCTGAATCGGTGAACAGCGCCGACGTGACCAAGCGCGCCCACGACGGCGAGGCGCTCGCGCTCCAAGCGGTGAACTGCTTCTGCGGCATTCTCGGGACGTTCTCGGGGAACATCGCGGTGACGCTCGGCTCGCTCGGCGGCATCTATATCGGCGGCGGCGTGGTGCTCAAGCTCGGCGAACTGTTCTACAAGTCGCCGTTTCGCGAGCGTTTCGAGGCGAAAGGGCGCTTCCAGCAATATCTGTCGGGCGTTCCGACCTATGTCATCACCGCTGAATATCCGGCGTTTCTCGGCGTTTCCGCGATTCTCGCGGAGCAGTTGTCGAATCGCGCGAACAGCGGCTCGTCGGCGGTGTTCGAGCGCATCCGCCAGATGCGCGACGCGCTCACGCCCGCTGAGCGGCGCGTCGCCGATCTCGCGCTGAACCATCCGCGCTCGATCATCAACGATCCGATCATCGACATCGCGCGCAAGGCCGACGTCAGCCAGCCGACGGTGATCCGCTTCTGCCGCTCGCTCGGCTGCACCGGGCTCTCCGACTTCAAGCTCAAGCTCGCGACGGGCCTCACGGGCACGATTCCGGTGAGCCACAGCCAGGTGCATCTCGGCGACACGGCCACCGATTTCGGCGCGAAGGTGCTCGACAACACCGTCTCGGCAATCCTGCAATTGCGCGAGCATCTCAATTTCGAGAGCGTCGAGCGCGCGATCGACATCCTGAACGGCGCGCGGCGCATCGAGTTCTATGGCCTCGGGAATTCGAACATCGTCGCGCAGGACGCGCACTACAAGTTTTTCCGCTTCGGCATTCCCACGATCGCTTACGGCGATCTCTACATGCAGGCGGCGTCCGCTGCGCTGCTCGGCAAGGGCGATGTGATCGTGGCGGTGTCGAAGTCGGGCCGCGCGCCCGAATTGCTGCGCGTGCTCGAAGTCGCGATGCAGCAGGGCGCAACGGTCGTGGCGATCACGTCGAGCAACACGCCGCTCGCCAAGCGCGCGACGGTGGCGCTCGAAACGGATCACATCGAAATTCGCGAATCGCAGCTTTCGATGATTTCCCGCATCCTGCATCTCGTCATCATCGACATCCTCGCGGTCGGCGTGGCGATCCGGCGCGCGGCCCCGAAGCCGGGAACAAAGCTCAACGAGACGGTCGCGAAGATGCGCGATGCGGACAACGACGAAACCGGTGCCGTGCTCGACTGGCTGAGCCACGGCGCTTCGGGAGCCGCGCGGGACTGAGCGCGCGGTTCGAGTTTGTCAAAGGCCGCAAATGCAAAGGCCGCCGGTGCGAACCGGCGGCCTTTGTCGTTGGACGTCTTACGTGGCGGCCAGGAAACGATGAAGTGCCGAACGCAAGCCGTGGAGGTGAGGGCGCTGGTGCATGGAAGCCTCGTCTCTGATGGATCCGCGAGGCTGGATGGCGGGCACACCCACGACTAGCTGAGAATTCCTAAATCGAAGGCTTGAGCCTTATGACATCCAATGGCGCGCGGCGGCGTTGCGGACAAGGTGCAAGGGCACGATGCGCAGGCGCATTCAGCGCGTGCGGCCGGCCAGCCGACACGCATTCGGACGTTCCGAAGCCCCAATAAAAAACGGTGCGATACCCTTTCGGGCACCGCACCGATACGCGCCTCTCGCAGCAGCGTGAAAACTCTCTTAAAGCTCTTTTCTGTCAGACCCGTCGATTAGAACGAGTGCTGGATACCTGCGTACACGCCGGACTGGCTGTGACCCGGCAGCGGGTTGTCGGTCGCGGCCGACGTACCGAAGTTGTTGGCATTCAGGCCGTAGTTAGCCGACTTGCTGTTTTGCACCGTCGCAACCTGGATGTCGAGCAGCGTGCGCTTCGACAGGTTGTACGAGCCGCCGACCGTGTACAGCGTCGCATTGCCCGCGCCGTTGTTGGCGTTCGAGTGGTAGACCGCAGCGATCAGCGCCGCTGCCGGCGTTGCTTGCCACGTCACGCCGCCCCATTCGTGGTCGATCGTCGTCGGCTGGCCGGGCAGCACATTGTTCATGCCCGAACTGCGGATCGCCTGGTAGGCGCCCTGGACCTTGAACTGGCCCAGGAACACGTTGAACGCCGCCGTGTATTCGCGCGAGTAGCCGTACACGCCGTTGCCGTTGGCGTTGCCACCCGTTGCATTGGCGCCGTTGAGCGGGTCATAGACGCCGCCGAGCTGGCCGTTCGACGGGTTGCGGATTTCGTCGTACATGCCGCGGATCTGGAAGAGCGCGGACGTGTACGTCAGTTGCAGACCGCCTTCACGGCCTTGCGGCGTGCTGCCGTTACCGTTCCAGTTCGTCGCGTTCGACAGTGCGTACTGGCCGTACACGTCGAAGCCGTACCACTTCGGCGACTGATACGAAATGTTGTTGCTCGATTGCGGCCAGTTGCGGCCACGCACCAGCGACGCCGACGACCAGTTCGACTGGCCAAACGGATCGAAGTCCCACACGCCGTTGGCGATGAAGAGCTCACGGCCCAACAGCAGCGTACCGAAGTTGTTGTTGGCAAGGCCGACCGTCGCCCAGCGATTGAAGATGCCGTTGTTGCCCGGGCCCTGACCCGTCATGGTGTTGAAGCTGCCTTCCAACTGGAACACGGCCTTGTAGCCGCCACCCAGGTCTTCGACGCCCTTCAAGCCCCAGAGGCTCGTGCCCCAGTCGCCGCTTTCAGCGCGGAAACGGTGCGTGCTGCTGGTGGCGGGACCATTGGCGGGACCTTGCGGAACGCCCGTCATGTATTCGAGCCCCGCGTCCAGGCGACCGTACAGCGTCACGCTGCTCTGAGCGTGGGCCGCAACGCCGAACGTCAGCAGCGATGCCGCGAGCAAAGCTTTCTTCATCATCTCCTCCAACCCTGTCAAAAAAAAGGAACCCAAGTGCTGCCGTATGGCGCGATGCGGGAGCATCGAACCGGAAATCGTTTTCAGAGGGACACGCGCGGGCAGGTGCGCCCTGGTTGATCCGCGCTGGCCTGGACGCGGACGCGACTGCCGACCGTTGGGTTCGGTGTCTCCTCAGTTCTTTTTGAAGTAAAACTACTTTTTGTGAACTTCCTTTTGGTACTTTGATTACTAATTTATCAAAATACGTTTTGGGCGCCAAAGAAATTTGCGGTTTCCCACACATGTGTCTCGAAAATGCAATGCCGCTGTGCCCTGCACGAGACGCGCGGCCTATCGGAATTCGCCCAAAGCCTTACGGCGTAAGGGCTTTATGAAGATGTAAGCTTTAGGTCAAGGATTGACTCTATTGACTGGCGTCCGATAGGCAGTTAGGCCTTGAAAGCCGCCTCCGACGATTCTCCAGCGGGTTGCGCAGACATGAAAAAAGCGCCTTGCGGCGCTTTTTCCCGGGTCAGGCAACGCGTGCGGTGGCGCGCGCGATTACAGGAACTACAGAATTGCGGGCTTCACTCGAGGCTGCCGGACAGGAACTGCCTGAGCCGCTCGCTTTTAGGCGCACCGAAGACTTCCTGCGGATGGCCTTCTTCCTCGATGCGCCCCTGATGCAGGAACACGACGTGATTCGACACGTTGCGCGCGAATGCCATCTCGTGCGTGACGACGATCATCGTGCGGCCTTCTTCTGCGAGCGTCTGCATCACTTTGAGCACTTCGCCGACGAGTTCCGGGTCGAGCGCCGAGGTCGGTTCGTCGAAGAGCATGACGTCGGGATGCATCGCGAGCGCGCGGGCGATCGCGACGCGCTGCTGCTGCCCGCCCGACAGGTGCGACGGATACTGCTTTTCCACGCGCGGCGCGAGTCCGACCTTCTCCAGATACGTGCGCGCGCGCTCCTCGGCTTCCTTCTTCGGCAGCCCGAGCACGTTGACGGGCGCCTCCATCACGTTTTCCAGCACGTTCATGTGCGACCACAGGTTGAAGTGCTGGAACACCATCGAGAGCTTCGAGCGTACCTGCCGCAACTGCTTCTGGTCGGCGACCTTCAGTGCGCCGGCCTTGTCCTTCTGCGTGCGGACCTCGACGCCATCCATGAAGATGCGCCCCCGGTTCGGCTGCTCGAGGAAATTGATACAGCGCAGCATCGTGCTCTTGCCCGACCCGGACGAGCCGATGATGCTGATGACGTCGCCGGCTTGCGCCCTGAGCGACACGCCCTTCAGCACCTCGTTCTCGCCGTACTGCTTGTGGAGGTCGTCGACGAAGAGCTTTTGTCTCTGTGCATTCATGTGCGGTCCTTGCGGCTTATTTACCCTGCGGCCGCAGGTACGCGAGCCAGCGATACTCGGCGCGGCGGAACAGCCACACGAGCGCGAACGAAATGACGAGATAAAGGAGCGCGGCGATGCCGAACGCCTCGAACGACTTGTACGTCGCGGAATTGACGTCGCGGGCAATCTTCAGGATGTCGGGCACGGTGGCGGTGAAGGCGACCGTCGTCGCGTGCAGCATCAGGATCACTTCGTTGCTGTAGTAGGGCAGCGCGCGCCTGAGCGCCGACGGCAGGATCACGCGCCGGTAAAGCGTGAACGACGACATCCCGTAAGCCCGCGCCGCCTCGATTTCGCCGTAGGGCGTCGCCTTGATCGCGCCGGCGAAGATTTCGGTGGTGTACGCGCAGGTGTTGAGCGTGAACGCGAGCAGCGTGCAGTTCATGCCGTTGCGGAAGAACTCGTTGAGCAGCATGTGGTCGCGCACGACCTGCAGGCTGTAGAGCCCGGTGTAGCAGAGCAGCAGCTGCACATAGAGCGGCGTGCCCCGAAACACATATGTATACAGCCACACGCCGCGCGACAGGAACTTGTTCTTCGAGACGCGCGCGACCGCGAGCGGAATCGACAGACAGAAGCCGAGCGCGATCGAGATGACGAGCAGCCACATCGTGATGGCGAGGCCGGTGATGCGGTAGCCGTCGGTGAAGAGATAGTTCTTCCAGTATTCCTGGATGATTTCGAGCATGAGGTCCGCCGCTTTTTATAGGTCTGCCTTGCGCACGCCGATCGAATAACGGCGTTCCAGCCAGATCAGCACGAGATTCGACACGGTCGTGATCACGAGATAGATCGCGCCCGCGAGCAGCGTGAAGAAGAAGAACCGCAGCGTGCCCTTGCCGGCGTCCTGCGAGGCCTTCACGACGTCGGCGAGGCCGATGATCGAGACGAGCGCCGTCGCCTTCACCATCACCTGCCAGTTGTTGCCGATGCCGGGCAGCGCGAAGCGCATCATCTGCGGGAACATGATCCGCGAGAAGGTCTGCCACGGCGTCATGCCGTAGGCCGCGCCCGCTTCGAGCTGGCCGCGCGGCACGGAAAGGAACGCGCCGCGGAAGGTTTCGGTGAAATACGCGCCGTAGATGAACCCGAGCACTAGAATGCCCGCGAGGAACGGGTCGATGTCGATCTGATCCCAGCCGAGCAGGTCAGTCAGATTGTTCAGCCAGATCTGGATGCTGTAGAAGAGCAGCAGCATCAGCACTAGGTCGGGCACGCCGCGGATGAGCGTCGTATACAGCGTGCCGATCCCCGACGTGATGCGGTTTGCCGACAGTTTCGCCGCCGCGCCGATCAGGCCGATCACGAAAGCGAACGCGAGCGACAGCACCGCCAGTTTGACGGTCTGCCAGGTGCCCGAGAGAATCAGCGGCCCGTAGCCTTGAAGCATGGTGATTCCTTGATGACGTGCGGTTAGTCCGCGGTTTGCCGCATGACGGGGGGTCGCTTCGGCCGCCCGCTTTCGCGGTGTTTCGGCGCCGCGGCTCCGTCGCGTGCGCCCGGTCGGCCAAGGCCTGCGAGCGTCGGTATTCTAGGCGTCCAAAATTGGGGTACGGCGTTTTTGCTCCGTGCCAAGGCGCGTCGAAGGCTTCGTCGCGCCTCCTCGCGGCCTGTTGCAGCACGGTCTCAGCAGCAAAACCCGGGTCAGCCGCCACGAAAAGCGCAGCATTTTACCCGAAGCCGTCCGCCGCGCGAGCGAACCCGGGTTTGTCCGATTACCTGCATTTTCAGGACGGTGTAGTGCCGCCGGGCCCGTTGTTCGGGGACTGGCTCGCCCTTACATTGGATGCATCGCAAAACCAACCGGAGAAACGGGATGTTCGAGATTCGTCGCGGCAATGAACGGGGTCATGCCAACCACGGCTGGCTCGATTCGTATCACACGTTTTCGTTCGCGGATTACTACGATCCGGAGCACATGCATTTCGGCGCGCTGCGCGTGATCAACGAGGATCGCGTCGCGGGCGGCAAGGGCTTCGGCACGCACGGCCATCGCGACATGGAGATCATCAGCTACGTGCTGGAAGGCGCGCTCGCGCACCGCGACAGCATGGGCAACGGCTCGACGATCCGCCCGGGCGACGTGCAGCGCATGAGCGCCGGCACCGGCGTGCGCCACAGCGAATTCAACGGCTCGCACGACGAGACTGCGCACTTCCTGCAGATCTGGATCATTCCGGATGCGCCGGGCGGCGCGCCGGGCTACGAGGAAAAGCGCTTCGACGACGCCGAGAAACGCGGACGCCTGCGCCTGATCGCATCGCCTTCCGGACGCGACGGCGCGGTGAAGCTCGGTGCGGATGCCGAGATCCACGCGGGTCTCTTCGACGGCGACGAGCGCGCCGAGTTCGACGTGCCCGCCGGGCGGCGCGTGTATGTGCACGTGGCGCGCGGGGTGGTGTCGGTGAACGGCGAAAAGCTGCAAGCCGGCGATGCAGCCAGCATCGAGGATGTATCGAAGGTGACGCTCGAGCACGGCGACAACGCCGAAGTGCTGCTGTTCGATCTGGCCTGAAACACGCGCAGGGCCAAAACAAGAAGCCGCGGGAGCGATCCCGCGGCTTTTTTCATGGGCGGAAGATTCCCGCGTTACGGCTTGGTGGTGGGCGCCGCGCCGCTCGCCGCGCCTTCGCCCGGCGCACCGCGATGATTGCTCCAGCGCTCATGCATCTTCTGCTCGTGCTCGTGCATCTTTGCGAAGTGCTTCTTGAGCGCCGAGCTGACGGTCGTCTTCTGCTGGTCGTTCAGCGAGTTGTAGAAGTTGAGCCACGCGGTGGCCGTCTGCTCGCGCAACTGCGCGTTCTGTTCTTCGATCTTCTGATGCGCGGCGTGCATCGCGTTCAGGTCGAGGATCGGCTGCTGCGCCATCGACTTGAACTGCTCGCGCATCTGCTTGTGGCTTTCGCGCATCGCCGTGTGGTTCTGCTTCATCGTGTCGAGCGCGTTCTGCCACAGCTTTTCCTGGTCGGCGTTAAGCTTCAGTTGCCCGTGCAGCTCGTTCAGCTGCTTTTGCATGCGCATTTCCATGCGATGTCCGCCGGGACCGCCAGGGCCGCCCATGCTCATGCCGGGACCGCCGGGCGGCGGCGCGTCGGCGGCGGGCGTGGCGGCGTTGGCGGCGCCGATCGTCATGGCGAGCGCAGCGGCGGCGACGGCGAGGATTCGGGATTGCTTCAGCATCGTGGACTCCTTTATTGATGTACGAGGCCGAGTCGGCGAAGCTTGGGTAGAGGTGAACAAGACTCACGCCTTCGGTAAGACACAGCGTAGAGTTTCCTCACAACGGCCGTGTTACGGCGAGCGTCGTGCTTGTTACGCCGGTTTACGAGCCGCTTTCGCCGTAACACCCGGTAACCCTTTGCGGCGCGTTCGCCGCCAATCCGGCGAAGGCCGCGCGTTAAACTTGCCTCCATGACTACTCAAATCCTTGTCGTCGATGACGACGCTGAACTTCGCGATCTCCTGCGCGACTATCTGGTCCGGCAGGGCATCGAAGTGTCCGTGCTGCACGACGCCGGCGCGCTCGAGCGGCGCATCGAGCGCGAACGCCCGGATCTCATCGTGCTCGACCTGATGATGCCGGGCGTCGACGGCCTGACCGCCCTCAGAAAACTGCGCGCTTCCGGCGACGACATCCCGGTCATCATGCTGACCGCGCGCGCCGACGACGTGGACCGCATCGTCGGCCTGGAACTCGGCGCGGACGACTACCTCGGCAAGCCGTTCAATCCGCGGGAACTGCTCGCGCGCGTGCAGGCGGTGCTCAGGCGGCGGCGCACGATTCCGTCGGCGGCGCCCGAGCAGCGCGAGCCGTTCTCGTTCGGGCGCTTCAGGCTCGACTTCCAGTCGCGCACGCTGCAGCAGGACGACAAGCCGATCACGCTCTCGGGCAGCGAATTCGCGCTCTTGAAGATTTTCGTCAACAACCCGATGCGCACGCTCACCCGCGAACGCCTGCTCGAACTGCTGCACGGCCCGGAATACGACGGCACCGACCGCGGCATCGACGTGCAGGTGTGGCGTCTGCGGCGAATCCTGGAAACCGACCCGTCCGCGCCGCGCTTCATCCAGACCGTGCGCGGACGCGGCTACGTGTTCGTGCCCGACGGCGAGCAAAATGCGCCGGCCCATTGATTCGCTGTTCGGCCGACTGGTCCTGCTCGTCATCGGCGTGCTGGTCCTGTCGCATGTGGCGTGGTTCGCGGTGATCCGCGTCGAGCGCGACAACAACCAGACGCGCTACGCGGTGGAAGAAGCCACGTTCCTCGTCGATGCGGTGCGCCAGCACGTCGCCAATTCGCCGAACCAGCCGCTGCCGTCGCGCGTGCGGGTCGTCTCGGTGGATAGTCCCGACGTGCCGAAGCCGCCGCCCGTATCCGGCGACGAGGACGTTCCGCCGCCGATGGGCCGCTTTCTCGAAGACCTCCGCGACCGCCTGCCGGACGGCACCGAAGTGCGTCTCGGCGAACCGGGCGCGCCGCCGAGCATCTGGGTGAAGGGCATCAAGGACACGGACTGGATCGTCGTGCCGGTGCAGCCGCTGCGCCCGCCGCGGTCGCGCGACCGGATGCTTGTGTGGCTTGCGATCATCTTTTCGACCGCCGTGATGGCAGCGCTGCTCGCTGCATGGCAGTTACAGCAGCCGCTGCGCTCGCTCGCGCAGGCGGTCGCGCGCTTCGGCCGCGGCCAGCCGACGCCGCCCGTGCCCGAACGCGGCCCGCGCGAACTGCGGCAGCTGACGCACGGTTTCAACCAGATGGTCCGCGAGGTCTCGCAGACCGAAAACGACCGCGCGGTGATGCTGGCGGGCGTTGCGCATGACCTGAAGACGCCGCTCGCGCGCCTGCGGCTGCGCGCCGAGATGATGGAAGAGGCGAAGCTGCGCGACGGCGTGGTGCGCGACGTCGATTCGATGGCGCATATCGTCGACCAGTTTCTGGTGTTCGCGCACGATCGCGCCGATGGCAGCGAGCCGATCGAAGTGGATCAGCAGTGCGAGAAGATCGCGCGGACCTATCGCGCGGTGGCGCCGGGCGCCCAGCCGGTTCAGACGCGGCTCGAAGCCGGTCCGGACTTCGTGCTGCCCGCCGCGACGCTAGACCGTGTTCTGTCGAATCTGCTCGACAACGCCCACGCATACGGCGCGCCGCCCGTCGTGATCGAGACCTCGCGCGGGGCAAACGGCTGGAAATTGCGGGTGGCGGACCACGGCGGCGGCATCGCGCCGGACGATCTCATCAAGGCCAGCCGGCCGTTCGTGCGCCTCGATCCGGCGCGCGGCGGCAGCGGCCACAGCGGGCTAGGTCTTGCGATCGTCGAGCGGCTCGCGCGGCGCGCGGGCGGAGAATGCGAAATCGGCAATCACCAGGGCGGCGGACTGCAGGTGTTGATGACGTTCCCGTTCGATGTCGCGACGCGCCCCGTCGCCGAGCGGCGGGTGGGCTCGCACCGCGAGGAACGGGCGATCTGAGCGGGTTTGAGTAAGAGTGCGTCGGACCTTCAGTCGAAGAGCGTTTCCAGCGCGGAGGCGGCTTCGCTGTCGACGGTGTTGTAGGTCACGGTGGACGCCTCGAAGATGTAGTGGGTCGTGTACTTGCCGAGCCGCCCGAGAATCTCTTCCTGGATGACTTCCGGCGCGACGTCGATCTTCAGGAACCAGGCGGTCGATGAAAGCCGGGTCTGGAACGAGCCATACTCGGCGAGCAGGTGGTCGAATGCTTCAGCGTCCTGATCGCGGCAGACGATGACCAGATTTCCCTTCATGCAAACCTCCAGAGGACAGCGGCGTCGGATATCGAACGTCGATGATACCTGCTGCGCGTCGAGCGCGTCCGGAGGCGGTTTTGTGGCGCGGCGAAGGGTTCTTTTCGGCCTGCGCGGCGGTCATTTGCCGGTGAGCGAGTTTTCCGGCCGCCGCGCGGGCGGCATGGAATCGGCGGGGCGGACCTCGCTGCGATCGCGGCCGCGCGATTTGGCTTCGTAGAGTGCCAGGTCCGCGCGGCTCAGGATCCATTCCGTTGCGTCGCCCTCGGCCAGTTCCGTGATGCCGATGCTCACGGAAAGCGCGGCTTCCTCGGGGAGATGCGCGCAATGCTCGTGGTGGAAGCGCTTCCTCAGGCGTTCGAGCACGGCCTGCGCGTCGGCGAGCGACGTCTGTGGCAGCAGCAGCCCGAATTCCTCGCCGCCAAGCCGGCCGATCGCATCGCTCGGGCGAAGCTGCGCGCGGCACACTTCCACGAAATGCTCGAGCGCCCGGTCTCCGGAAGCGTGTCCGAAACGGTCGTTGATCTGCTTGAAGTAGTCGAGATCGGCGATCGCGACCGACAGCGGCGTGCCCGCCGCACGCGCCAGTTCCACCTCGTGACGCAGCGTGTCGAGGAAATAGCGGCGCGAGAGCGCGCCCGTCAGCGCGTCGTGGCGCGCTTCCGCCGAAAGCAGGGTATTGGCGGCCTGCAACTGCTCGGCGAGATCGCGCGTTGCCCGGTGCAGGCGCCGCTCGCGCGAGTACGACGTCGCGATCACGGTCGCGAGCGCGACGATCCCGAGCATCGTCAGGAACACGAGAATGCGGTCGCGGCTGTGGTTGCGCGTGAGGTCGGGCCAGCTCGTGAGCGGATGCACGATATGCGCCGAGAGGCCCGAATTCAGGCCCGTGCGTTCGTCGTAGAGGGCGGGCGTCGAACTGCCGTTCGCCGAATAGAAGGAATTCGCGACCGCGCTCGGCAGCCACTTCTCGGTCGCGCGGATCTGCTCGCCGACACGCGCGACGTGCAGTTGCGGAAACGCTTCACGACGATAGTGATCGACGCGCTCCTCGACCGTCATCTTCGTGACCGGCGCATCGGGCAGCGCTTCGTATTCGAGCCGGCCGTCGTGCGCCATCACGACGACGCCGTTCTCGTCCGTGACGAAGGTGCCCGCGCGCGACACCCAGTGCCGCAGCCGGTCGATGCTCACCTTCGCGATCAGCGCGCCGACGAGAAAGCCGTCGTCGTAGACGGGCGCCGCGATGAAGATGCCCGGCTCGCCCGACAGCCGTCCGACGCCGTACATCTCGACGAAACCACCGAGCAGCGCGCGCGCCACGTAGCCGCGCCCGCTCATGTCGAAGCCGATGAAGCTGTTGTCGTCGGTTGCGTTGCTCGACGCGACGCACACCCCCTGATCGTTGACGAGCCAGACCGAATCCAGCCCGGAAAAGCCCTGCGCGTCGTGCAGGAAGTTGTTGACCTTGACGAGTTCGGGGCGCGCCATCCAGTCGGCGCGGCGCTCGGATTCCGTCGCGGGAGGCTTCGAGGCATAATGCCGCGACTCGACGAGCGCATGCTGCATCAGGTCCATCTGGGCCAGCGTGGCGGGAATCGCGCGCGACATCGCCAGGTCGCTCGCGATGATCTGCGCCATGTTGTCGACGATCGATGCCGCCATCTGGCGCTCCGCGCGTACCGTGGCGGACATTTCTTGTTGTACCATTCGGTCCGACAGCGCGCCGGCCGCGACCCAGCACGCGCATGCGAGCAACGCGAGGGCGAGCGTCGCGGTCACACGGTGCAAGGTTGTCTTGTTCATCGATCCTCTAGTCGCGAAGGGCGCATCGGCCGGACAATTCTTCTTTTAGCAGACAAGCCACGATTGGACGATGTTTTTGTCCGCCTATCAAGCGTCTTGTCGGTCCGGGCGGAGGAGAACGACAAAAAAGCCGGTTTTTGCCGCTGCTGCAAGCCTGTTTTCGCATTTCCGGCGCGCCGCGTGCCGACCGGTCGTGCGCGCGGGGCCGCTTTCGAACGGGCGCGCACGGACACGTTCCTCGCCGACGTTTCGTCTTGTTCTGGCATTGGCCTTCATTTTGCCTCGCATGTGCCGATGAGCAACAGTCGCCGCGCGTCGTCCGCGGTTGTGCCTGTCACGAAGGTTGGTGTAGTGTCGATCGGTTCGAAATCAGCAAGACGCGTGGCCGGCGTTTCGGAAAGCGGCGCGACAGGCTCGCGGGGAAAGAAGCAGGACAGAAACGCTCAACCGATGCATCCGCTTACCCGCCGACGGCTTCCTGGAACTACGCGGCATGCGCCGCCCGAGCACTCGAGCAAGATCCCGCGCCGCGCGCGGGCAGCAATAGAAGCCTCACGGGGAGGGCCCTGATGGATTTTGGTTTCAATCTGAATCGCATGGCGAACGCGTCGGCGTGGCGGCTCCTGCCCAATCGCTGGGACTTCGTCGCGTTCCCGATGATCATCTGCATCATCGCGCTCGCGGCCGTCGGTTTTCACGAGACGATGGCGCCGATCTCGACCCTGCAAAGCCAGGCGATTTCGCTCGATCCGTCGAACCTGCCGGAATACGCGCTGCGCACCACGCTGCGCATGCTGGCGGCAATGGTCGCCTCGCTCGTGTTCACGCTCGTCTACGGCACGCTCGCGGCGAAGAGCCGGCGCGCGTCGCTCGTGCTCGTGCCGGTGCTCGACATCCTGCAGTCGGTGCCGGTGCTCGGCTACATTTCGTTTACCGTCACCTTCTTCCTCGCCCTTTTCCCGGGCCGCGTGATTGGCGCCGAGTGCGCCGCGATCTTCGCGATCTTCACGAGCCAGGCGTGGAACATGACGTTCAGCTTCTATCAGTCGCTGCGCACGGTGCCGCGCGACCTCGACGAAGTCTCGCGCGGCTTTCATCTCACCAACTGGCAGCGCTTCTGGAAGCTCGAAGTGCCGTTCTCGATGCCGGGCCTCATCTGGAACATGATGATGTCGATGTCGGGCGGCTGGTTTTTCGTGGTCGCGTCCGAGGCGATCACGGTCGGCAATCGCACCATCGTGCTGCCGGGCATCGGCGCGTATCTGGCCACGGCCATCGGCGAGCGAAATCTCGGCGCGATCGGCTGGGTGATCCTGACGATGACCGTCGTGATCCTCGCCTACGACCAGTTGATGTTCCGGCCGCTCGTCGCGTGGGCCGACAAGTTCCGCATGGAGACGACGAGTTCGGGCAATGCGCCGGAGTCGTGGCTGCTCGACCTGATTCGCCGCACCCGGCTGATTCACCGGCTGCTCGTGCCGGCCGGCTGGCTCTTCGCGAAAGCGGCGCGCGTGCCGCTGAAACTGCCGTCGCTTCAAGGCGTGCGCCTGTCGCTGCCGAAGGCCGCGTCCTCGACGCGCGCCGGCGACATCACGTGGGCCGCGGTCGTCCTGCTGGTGACGGCGATCGTCGTGTGGAAGGTGACGGCCTTCGTGATGACGGGTGTCACGTGGCATGAAGTGGGGCACGTGTTCGTGCTCGGGCTGATCACGCTGTTGCGCGTGGTCGTGCTGATCGCGATCGCTTCGGTGATCTGGGTGCCGGTGGGCGTGCTGATCGGGCTGCGTCCGGCTCTGGCGGAGAAGATCCAGCCCGTCGCGCAGTTCCTCGCGGCCTTTCCGGCGAACCTGCTGTTTCCGGTATTCGTCGTCGTGATCGTGAGGTTCGACCTGAACCCGGACATCTGGCTCTCGCCGCTGATCGTGCTCGGAACGCAGTGGTATATCCTCTTCAACGTGATCGCGGGCGCGACGTCCTATCCGAACGACTATCGCGAGGCCGCGACCAACTTCCAGATCAAGGGCTGGCAGTGGTGGCGCCAGGCGATGCTGCCGGGCATTTTCCCTTACTACATTACCGGCGCGATCACGGCCTCGGGCGGCGCGTGGAACGCGAGCATCGTCGCGGAAGCCGTGTCTTGGGGGCAGACGAAGCTCGTCGCGCACGGTCTCGGCGCCTATATCGCCGAGACGACCGCCGTCGGCGACTACCCGAAGATCATTCTCGGCATCGCCGTGATGTCGCTCTTTGTCACGCTGTTCAACCGACTGCTGTGGCGCCCGATGTATGCGTACGCCGAAGCGAAGCTCCGGCTGGATTGAGGACGAGTTCCGATGCAGAACGTGAAGAACATGCAAACGCCCACGCAGCAAAACACCGCGACGTCGACCGCCGCGCCGTCAGGTCCGCGCCTCGGCAGCGAAATCCTGCGCGTCGACAACGTGAGCCGCGGCTTCAACAAGACGCAGGGCGAACTGCTCGTGCTCGAAGACGCGAACTTGTCGCTGCGCGAAGGTGAGATCGTCGGCCTGCTCGGGCGCTCGGGGTCGGGCAAGTCCACCTTGCTGCGGATCATCGCGGGGCTGATCGAGCCGACGGCGGGCGAAGTCACCTATCTGAACGAGCCGTTACGCGGTCCGGCGAAAGGCGTCGCGATGGTGTTCCAGACTTTCGCGCTGTTTCCCTGGCTGACCGTGCTGCAGAACGTGGAAGCCGGTCTCGAAGCGCAGGGCGTCGGCGCGCGCGAGCGGCGCGAGCGCGCGCTTGCCGCGATCGACCTGATCGGCCTCGACGGTTTCGAGAACGCGTATCCGCGCGAGCTGTCGGGCGGCATGCGCCAGCGCGTGGGCTTCGCGCGCGCGCTCGTCGTCGATCCCACGTTGCTCCTGATGGACGAGCCGTTTTCCGCGCTCGACGTGCTGACCGCCGAGAACCTGCGCACCGATCTGCTCGATCTCTGGACGCAAGGGCGCATGCCGATCAAGTCGGTGCTGATCGTCACGCACAACATCGAGGAAGCCGTCTTCATGTGCGACCGGATTCTGGTGCTGTCGTCGAATCCGGGACGCGTGATGGCCGAGATCAAGGTGCCGTTCAAGCATCCGCGCAACCGGCTCGACCCGGCGTTCCGCCGGCTCGTCGACGACATCTACGCAAAGATGACCGCCCGCAAGCTCGGCGAGGCGACGAAGAAGGGGCTCGAGCTCGGAAGCTGGCTGCCGAACGTGTCGACGAACCTGATGGCGGGTCTGATCGAAACGCTCGCCGCCGATCCGTACCACGGCCGCGCCGACATGCCGGAGATCGCGCGTTCGCTGCATCTCGAAGTGGACGATCTGTTTCCGGTGGCGGAAGTGCTGCAGCATCTCGGTTTCGCGGACGTGCGCGAGGGCGACATCTTCCTCACGCCGCCCGCGCGCGTGTTCGCGGAGTTCGGCACGCAGGAGCGCAAGATGATGTTCGCGGAGCATCTGCTGCGGCACATTCCGCTTGCCGCGCGAATCCGCAAGGTGCTGAACGAGCGCCCGGGGCATCGCGCGCCGCGCGTGCGCTTCGAGCAGGAGCTTGAGGACTTTCTCTCCGACAAGGCCGCCGAGGAGACGCTCGACGCGGTCATCACATGGGGACGTTACGGCGAGATCTTCTCGTATAACGACCAGACGGAGATGCTGAGTCTGGAGGACGTGGAATCCTGATTCCTGGCTTCGTCGATATAAAAGGCGGCTCGCGTTGAGCCGCCTTTTTTCATGAGCGAGCCGAATCTACTGAAGATTCCCCCACCGCTCGACGGCCGGTTCCGCCGAAGCCCACTTCCAGCCGCCCGGGTCCTTGCAGGTCGTCGCGAGGAACCAGCTTTGCGGCGCACCGGCCTCGTCGCCATCAACTACCGAGAACGCGAACTCGCGGCACTGCGCAAGCGCGCTGTTGAATTCGCGCAGCACGCGCACGTCGCCATGACCGTTCTCGACCGGCAGCGTGTGCTTCACGTTCCACGGCCGCGTCTCGCCGATCGTCGATGCACCCGCCGTCACCGCGATCGCTTCCTGCTGATCCTTGTGCAGCGACTTCATCACGCGCTTTACGGCTTCGTCTGTCGCGGCCTGCACGACAATGCCGACGCCGATGCCGACCGCCGGATTGCTCGTCACCACGCCGGTGGCAAGACCCGCCGCCGCGCCGCTCGCCGCGCCAATCGACGACGACGCGCACCCGCTCACGAACGCGCAACTCGCAGCCGCGGCCGCGAATGTCAGGACGAGGCGCCCGGTCATTGCAGCGCGCCCCAGCGCGGCGTCGCCGGTTCCGCCGACGCCCACTTCCACTTGTTGCCGTCGCGGCAGACCGAGGCCACGTAGAAGGCGGTGTCGGCGGCGCGGTTCTCGGTCGCCTCGCGATCGACGGAGAACACGATTTCCTTGCAGTCGAGCGTGCCGCTGCTGATCGTGCGGCTCACGGTGACGCGGCCTTTCTCGTCTTCCTCGATGGGCACCGAGTGCACCGCCTTCCACGGCGCGACGGCGCCGACCGTGAGCGGCCCGGCGGCGTTCGCGATGCTGTCCTGGGTATTGGTGTGAACGACGCGCTGCGAGTACTGCACACCCGCGCGAGCCGCGGCGACCGCGCCCAGGCCGATGCCGGTGGCGACCGCTGCGTTGTTGGTGATGGAACCTGCGATCGCGGCGCCCGCGATACCGGCGCCGGCGGTGGCGCCTTCGCTATAGAGCGAGTTGCAGCCTGTAAGGCCCGAGCACGCGATGGCGCCAGTGAGGATCGCGGCCAGCGCGACGGCGCTCGAACGGCGCCGTTGAACCAATGTCTGCATCTTGCTTTTTTCCTTCGTCTGCCTGTCTTTATTCTTTCGATGTGGCTGCGAGCCTGCCAGGGGCCTTTCGATAAAGCTCGGAACCCTAAGCAATCCGCTTGCCCGGGCATTTTGAAGCAAGCGATGAATAGCGCAAAAAGGAAAATTGCAAGAAATTGCAAATGGAGGACACGGCGTGCGCAGCTTCGCGCAAGCGCGAATATAAAAAAGCGGCCAGCAAATGCTGGCCGCAGAACATCGTTGAAGCGGAGAAGGGAAGGAACTCAGTTGTCGGCCGACGAACCTTGCGTATCAGAATCGGCGCCCTCGTTCTCGTACGCGCCGAGCCGGTTATAGAGCGTCTTCAGGCTCACGCCGAGCGCCTTCGCCGCGCGTCGCTTGTCGCCGCCGCAGTGCTTGAGCGTGCCGAGGATGATCTGCTTCTGCGCATCGGCGAGCGGCGTGCCGACCCACACGTTCATCGCGTCGCCCTGGGTGACGGGCTTCTTCACGCGCGACGCGAGATGCGGATGCGCGATCTCGACCGTCTTCTCCGCAAGAATGAACGCGCGATACACGGTGTTCTTCAACTCGCGCACGTTGCCCGGCCACGAGTAAGTGCGCAGCATGTCGAGCGCGCGCTTGCTGAACGCCTTGCTCGTGCCTTCCTGCGCATTCATCTCTGAGAGGAAATGCTGCGCGAGAAATTCCCGATCCGAATCGCGTTCGCGCAAGGGCGGCGCGCGCAGCGGAAACACCGCGAGCCGGTACATCAGATCCTCGCGCAAGCCGTTCTCTTTGACGGCGGCGACGGGATCGCGATTGGTCGCGGCGATCACGCGCACATCGGAATGAATCAGGTCGTTGCCGCCGACGCGAAAGAACGTGCCCGTTTCCAGCGCGCGCAGGAGCTTCACTTGCCGCACCGGCGACATCTCGGTGACTTCGTCGAGGAACAGCGTGCCGCCGTTTGCGTGCTCGAAATAGCCGATGCGACCCTGCACCGCGCCCGTGAAGCTGCCTTTCTCGTGACCGAAGAGTTCGGCTTCGATGAGGTTGTCCGGAATCGCGCCGCAGTTCACGGCGATGAACGGGGCGTCGCGCCGGGCGCTGTGATCGTGGATCGTGCGCGCGATGAGTTCCTTGCCGGTGCCGGATTCGCCGATGATGAGCGCGGTGGCGTCGGTGGCGGCCACGCGTTCGATCTGCGAATACAGTTCCAGCATCACAGGGGACGAGCCGTACAAAAGTCCGTAGGACTTCAGGCCCGGCACTTCTCCCGCGCTGCGTTTTTTGTGCGTCGGCGTATCGCCCGGGGCGACGGCCGGCGGGTCCAGTTCGGTTGACGCCATGTGTCTTGTGTCCTGCAAATGTTGGTCGGGCTCTTGACGGCGCACGATGGCCGGCATGGCAAGAGAAGCGTGCCGGTTTTGCGTCCGAAGCGCCCTCGCGGGTGGCAGGTGGGGTCGTCGGGGACCTTCGCGGCGAGCCGGCGGACGCAATCCACGTGGGCCGGCCGGCCGGGTGGACTGCATGCGCTACCGTGATCCCCGCTGATTCCGCCTGCCGGCTGTATTTGCCGATTCGCGGTCCGGTGTCCGATGCCCGCGATTCCATGCGGGCCGCGCAGGGCAGCCATGGATGCGAAGGGCACGCGACTTATCTCAATAACGCTATTTAACCATTCGCAGCGATGTTGCGGCAATGAGCATCGGCCCGCGTGCCTCATTTTGTCTGATGACGGCGATGCGCAGGCGCGGAGTCCGGGAAGCTTCGCCGAATGCGGCCGAAAGTTACACGGCGACGGCGTAATTGTTACCCGCGGCAATCGACGAACGGTCGTCAGCGCGGTGCCGCGAGGTCCGGAAAAAGGCCCGGGCGCAAAGCTGGCACGAATGCTGCGGAGGGTGGCTACCTGCAATCGAAGACGCCGTTTCCGGCATATCGCCATGGAAGACTTCCTGAATTTCGACATTTCCGCACCCGGCCGCGAGCGCCCGCCAAGGCGCGCCCGGGCGGGCCGCACGGGCCGTCCGGGCAACGCGAAAGCCGATCGGCCGGAACTCCAGGCCGGCGAGCCGATCGACATCTATCACTGGGCCGCCGTCGCGCTCGTGACGTCGCTGATGTGCGCGGTGCTCGCGTATGCCGCCGGCACGCCTACGCTTTCGCGTGCGTCGAACGTGACGAGCGTGGTGTTTGGCGCGATGGGGAGCGTGCTCCTCCTGGCGGGCATCGTGCGCGGGCTGCGTTCGCGTCTTGCCGGCGCAGCGGTGGCGGAACAGCCGCAGTGAAACAGGCGGATGACGAAAGAATCCGCCAACGACAGTAACCAGAGCAAGGACCCCACGACATGAGTCAGACGACTGTCCAGCTTGCGTTGGGCAAGCAAAAGATCATCGAAGACATCAAGGTGCTGCTGAACGACTCCGAAGAACTGCTGCGCCTGTCGGCGTCGCTGCCGGGCGAGGGCGTCGATGCGCTGCGGGCGCGTCTGCGCGATCACGTCGATACGGCGCGCGGCGCGCTGGAAGACGCTCAGGCGAACGCGCAATCGCGCTATCGCGCGGGCGTCGACTGCACGGAAAAATACGTGCGCGATAATCCGTGGCAATCGCTCGGCATCGCCGCCGGTATCGGATTTTTCTTTGGTATTCTGATTTCGCGGTGATTTTCAGGCCCGCTCGACGCGGTTCGTAATACCCGATTTCTTTGATGCAGATTTCAAGCGATAAGGGAGAAACATAATGGCTCGACCGAAAATCGGAATCTTCGGTGCGCTCTTTGCCGTCGGCAGTGTGCTCGCGTGGAAGTGGGTGCAGTCGCAGGAGAGCGCAAGGAAGCGCGCGACGCGCGACCTGAATCGCTGGGAAGACGAGGGCGGCAAGGTCGTCACGCCGTCCAGCGCCACCCCCGTGGCGGCGCACACGAACGGCAGCGCCGTGATCGGCGGAACGCCTGAAGCGTGGCACTTCCCGCGCAGCTGATCTGCGCCATTCCCGCCGCATATCGGTGCAAACGCACGTCCCGCTGGGCGTGCGTTTTATCTTGATAAAGCCTTATAATCAAACAAGATTACGCCATTGGTTCGCTATATGGCAATATTTGCCAAATCATTTGCGACAGGCAATTTTGTCGTGCGAATTATCGGCAACTTTTTCATTTTCAGCGCGTTTTGGCAGGCAATTCAGGACGCCAATCCGCGCTCGGCCTGGCGGTCGCCACGACTGCCCAGAGAAGCCCGTGCCGCCACGAGTGGTGCGTGACCTGACAACGCTTTAAACAATCCAGACGCATGCCACATGTATTGATTGTCGATGACGATCCCAGTACCCGCGAGGCACTAGCCGCGATCATCGGCGAAGACGGACTGACGACTGCCACGGCCGGCGACCTGCGCGAGGCGCGCATCCAGCTCGTGCGGCAGACACCCGATGTCGTTTTCACCGACCTGAAGCTGCCGGACGGTTCCGGCGTCGATCTCTTCGAAGACCTCGATCCGCGTTCCGGCGTCGAGGTCATCGTGATCACCGGCCACGCGACGGTCGAATCGGCGGTGAGCGCGCTCAAGATGGGCGCGACCGATTACCTCGTCAAGCCGATCAACATGCAGCGCGTGAAGGCAATCCTTTCGCGCCTGCCGCGTCCCGGCGACCTGAAGGCAGAAATCGGCACCTTGCGCGGCGAACTGCGCCGTATGGGGCGTTTCGGCCTCATGCTCGGCAATTCGCCCGCGATGCAGACCGTCTACGACCAGATCGGCCGCGTCGCGCCGACGGCCGCTTCCGTGCTGCTGATCGGCGAATCGGGCACCGGCAAGGAAGTCGCCGCGCAGACGCTGCATGAGCTGAGCCTGCGCCGCAAGCATTCCTTCATCGCGGTGAACTGCGGCGCGATTTCGCCGAACCTGATCGAATCCGAGATGTTCGGGCACGAACGCGGGTCGTTTACCGGTGCGGACCGCCAGCACAAGGGCTATTTCGAGCGCGCGAACGGCGGCACGCTGTTCCTCGACGAAATCACCGAAATGCCGATCGAGCTTCAGGTGAAGCTCTTGCGCGTGCTGGAAACGGGCATGTTCATGCGCGTCGGCACGACGAAAGAACTCGAAACCGACGTGCGCCTGATCGCCGCGACCAACCGCGATCCGGAGCAGGCAGTGCTCGAAGGTAAGCTGCGCCTCGACCTGTATCACCGGCTGAACGTGTTCCCGATCAACCTGCCGCCGCTGCGCGAGCGCGGCAAGGACGTCGAACTGCTCGCGCAGGCGTTCCTCGACGAACTCAATTCGCGCTACAACACGAAGAAGACGTTCCCTTCGGCCGTGCGCGAGATGCTGGCGTCGTACCCGTGGCCGGGCAACGTGCGCGAGCTGAAGAACTACGTACAGCGCGCGTACATCATGTCGGGCGCGGAGTCGGACAGCACGGCCACCGTGCCGCTGCAGATTTCGCTGTCGAAGCCCTCGGCGGGAACCGCGGTGACGATCGCCTTCGGCACGTCGCTCGCGGAAGCCGACCGTCAGCTCATCCTGGCGACGCTCGAGCAGTGCGGCGGCGTGAAGACGCGCGCGGCGGAGATCCTCGGCATCAGCCTGAAGACGCTCTACAACCGGCTCGTCGAGTACGGCGAGGACGCGAACAAGGCCGCGGTCGGGGAGGCAAGCGAACTCGGCGACGCAGGTTCGGGGAGCGCATAGCCTCCCGAATCGGCAGACGAAAACCGCCGGAAGATGCGACGCCCACGCATGCAAATGCGCGGGCGTTTTCTTTGGCAGTCCGGCGTTCGACCGCCGATAATGAGATAAGGACGCGACGTCGATTGCGTTGGCGAACGCGGCGATTTCAGCACGTGGCGGGGCGCCGAAGGGCATGCCCCTTGCTGTCGCAGTAGTAAGGCTCGCTCGATGGGCAACGATGCCCTCGAACACATCGAGTCCGAACATCACTACAACGACCAGGAGCCGCCATGTCCGATCCCGCTTTCGACCGCACGATCCACGCGCAGACGCCGCAGGTGCCGGACCCGCCCGTGACACCGCCCAGCGAGCCGACTCCGCCGCCGCAGGTTCCGCCCGATACCAATCCGGACCCGACGCGCGAGCCGCCGACGCCGCCGATGCAGCCAATCGGCGATCCGCCGCCGGGACCGAACGAGGCGCCGCACGTCCGCTAAACATGACGGCTTCGCACTGAACAAGACGATAAACAGGGCGCGATAAGCACGACGCGTCGAGCGATACAGAGCAAAAAAAGGGCGCATTCCCCTAAAACGTGCAAGTGTTGAAGAAATTTCCAACGATGCTGTAGGCATTACAACGAACGGCGTAACAATGACCGGCGCGCGCGAGCAGCGCCGGTCGTTTTTTCGCTGAAATGACGGTCGCCGCCGACCATTTCCTACGACGGCCTTCGCCCTGGAGGCACCCATGAGGCACCCCGCACTCCGACGCTCCGCACGTCATTCTTCCAAGCGTGAAGCACGCGCCGACGCTGCCAAGGAAGCGCCTGCGCCCGCCGCGTCCGCTGCATCTGCCGACGCGCCGCCGCACGATCCGGCTGGGCAGAACCGCCCCGCGCCTGACGCTCCGCCCGATGGCGAGCACAATCAGGGTGGCGTGCGACGCGAAGGAATCGACTATCAGCGTGATCTCGGCTCGGAGCAGGACGCCTGAGCGGGCGCCTGCGTGCTCTGAGGAGCCGGTGCAAATTTTTCTCCGCGACGCGGGATCGTCGCGTGTTTTCGTTCGTCGGTAACATCCAAATACAAATTTTATTTTACCGATTGTACAAATCGGCATGGGACTTGCATACCTTCTTTCGCCAATTCGAGCATGCAACGACAACTGATGAGGTGATGCTGTAATGAGCAGATTGATCGTGGTATCGAATCGCGTCGCGCCGATCCAGGAAGGCAAGCCCGCCGCCGGCGGCCTGGCGATCGGAGTGTTGGACGCGCTCAAGGAGACAGGCGGCGTCTGGTTCGGATGGAGCGGGGAAATCGTCGGCGAGGCGTCGGCGCCCGTGATCGAGAAGCGCGGCAACGTGACGTACGCGACGGTCGGGCTGACGCGCCGCGACTACGACCAGTACTACCGCGGCTTTTCCAACGCCACGCTCTGGCCGACCTTCCACTATCGCAACGACCTCTCGCGCTTCGATCGCGAGGAATACGCGGGCTATGCGCGCGTGAACGCGGGCCTCGCCGCGAAGCTCAAGGCGCTGATCGAGCCCGACGACATCATCTGGGTGCACGACTATCACCTGCTGCCGTTCGCGCAGGAATGCCGCGCGCTTGGCATCAAGAATCCGATCGGTTTCTTCCTGCACATTCCCTTTCCGGTGCCCGAAGTGATGCGCACCGTGCCGCCGCACGAGGAACTGATCCAGGCGATGTGCAGCTACGACATCGTCGGGTTCCAGACGCAGGCCGACCAGCAGTCGTTCGTCGACTATATCGAGCGCGGAAAATTCGGCCACGCGACCGACGACGGCATGGTGCAGGGCTTCGGCCGCATGCTGAAAGTGGGCGCGTATCCGATCGGCATCTATCCGGACGCGATCGCCAAGGCCGCCGAGCAGTTCTCGAATCGCAAGCCGGTCAAGAGCCTGCGCGACGCTTTGCGCGGCCGCAAGCTCATCATGAGCGTCGACCGGCTCGACTATTCGAAAGGGCTTGCCGAGCGCTTCCAGGCGTTCGAGCGCCTCTTGCTGAACGCGCCCGGCTGGCATGGCCGCGTGTCGCTCGTGCAGATCGCGCCGCCGACGCGCTCCGACGTGCAGACCTACCAGCGCATCCGCCAGAACCTGGAAGGCGAGGCGGGGCGCATCAACGGCCGCTTTGCGCAGCTCGACTGGACGCCGATCCAGTATCTGAACCGCAAGTACGACCGCAATCTGCTGATGGCGCTTTTCCGTTTGTCGCAGGTGGGCTATGTGACGCCGCTCCGCGATGGCATGAATCTGGTCGCGAAGGAATATGTGGCCTCGCAGGACCCGGCCGATCCGGGCGCGCTCGTGCTTTCGCAATTCGCAGGCGCCGCCGATCAGTTGCCGGGCGCGCTGATCGTCAATCCGTTCGACCTCTCGCAGATGTCCGAGGCGCTGGAGCGCGCGCTGTCGATGCCGCTCGCCGAGCGTCAGGCGCGCCACGCCGACATGATGGCGCCGCTGCGCGAAAACAATCTCTCCGTGTGGCGCGATTCGTTCCTGAGCGACCTGCGCAGCGTCGCAACGGCGGCGTCCATGACGCAAAAGACCGTGAAGCAGGTCGCCGAGGCGAAGCCCGAGGCCAGGTCCGAAGTGAAACCCGATGCGAAGTCCGGCGCGAAGCCGCGTCCGGCGAAGGTTTCCGGCTGAATGTCGAGTCCCGTTGAGAGCCCCGCGCCTGGCGATCAGGCGCGGGGCTTTTTTGTTCCGGACGAAAGCTTGCGCGGCACGTCCCTTGCGATCCATGAAGCGGACGATCAACGGAGATCAATGATGAGCGGAAGCACACTGAACCCGCCCGACGAGGGCAGCGTGGAAATCGGCAAGGGACACGGCACCGGCGCGCTCGGCCCGAGCGACTCCTCCGACAGCGGCTCGGACGTGCAGGGCGAGAAGCGCTATCCGGGCGACATCGAGGACGAACTCGACGCCCACGCGCTCGGCCAGTCGCAGGCGGAACTGGCGAGCGACACGGACCGCTACGGCACCGGCGAAGCGGCGTCGGCGGATGGCGACAACAATCTCGAAACCGATTCCGACATCTTGCCTGACGAAGTGGAAGACGAAACGCGCAGCATCGGCGACGAAACCGGGAATCCGGAGGACGACGAGGACGTCTGATTTCGAGTTTGCAGAGTGGAGCGGCGTCGTTCTTTACGGAGCGACGCCGCTTTTTATTGAAGTGGCGTTAGGATCGGCGTTTTGGGTCCAGCCGCGCACGACGCGCCGACGCCGCCGCATGAACGACGACACTTCGCCGAAAACCCCGCCCGTCGCAGTTGGCAGCACGTCGAAATGGCGCGGCTGGCTTTCGTGGGCCGTCGACCCGGTCACGCACTGGTCGCAGGACCACTGCCTGATGTTCTCGGCGTCGATCTCATTCTTCGCCGCGTTTTCGCTCGCGCCGACGCTCGTCATCGTGATCGCGGTAGCGAGCATCTTCTTCGGCGCCGATGCCGTTCAGGGGCGCCTCTTCGACGAGATCAGCGGCGTCGTCGGCACAGACGCGGCGCGCGCGCTCGAAGCGATCGTCGCAAACGCGTGGCACGCCGACATCGCCCGCAGCACGGCGATTCTGTCGGGGGCGGGCGTGCTCGTCGGCGCATCGGCGACGTTTTCATCGCTGCACAGCGCCCTCAACGTCATCTGGCCGACGCCCGCCGTGAGCACGCGGGAGAGCATTGTCGGGCTGTTGCGCGTGCGGGTGATGTCGTTCGGGCTCGTCGTCGGCGCGGGGCTGATGGTCGTGGCGCTCCTCGTGCTCGACGCGTTCGTCGAGCTGGTCGGGCATCTCGTTTTCGGCGACGGCAGCCCGTTCCTCGTGCTCGCCGGCGCGACGCAGCGCGCCATTTCGCTCGCGATGCTGTCGCTCGCGTTCACGGTGCTGCTCAAGTTCCTGCCGACCGCGCGCATGACGTGGCGCGACGCGCTGCTCGGCGCGGTCGCGGCGGCGCTGATGTTCGAAGGCGGTAAGCGGCTCTTCGCGTTCTATCTGAGCCACGCGGGGACAGCGAACATGTTCGGCGCGGCCGGATCGCTCGCCATCATCCTGATGTGGCTGTATTACTCGGCGGCGGTGTTTCTGCTGGGCGCCGAACTGTCGGCGACGGCGGCGAGGAAGCGCACGCATCGCGAGGCGGGATGGCGATAAAAAATGCCTTCGAGTGCAACCTCGAAGGCATTTTGAGGATCAGGCGGCGAAGCCGAAGATCAGGCCTGCCGGCGCAACTCCGCCGGCGGCACCTTCATCAGATGCCGGTACTTCGCGACCGTCCGTCGCGCGACGATCACACCCTGATCCGCGAGCATTTTCGCGAGGCTCACGTCCGACAGCGGATCGGCCGCATTCTCCTTCGCGATCATCTCCTTCAGGAGCGCACGCACCGCCGCGGCCGAGCACGTGCCGCCGCTTTCAGTGCTGAGTTCGCGCGGGAAGAAGTGCTTGAACTCGAAGATGCCGCGCGGCGTCGCCATGTACTTGTTGCCCGTCGCGCGCGAGATCGTCGATTCGTGCAGTTCGAGTTCATCGGCGACATCGCGCAGCACGAGCGGCTTCAGCGCGATCTCGCCGTAATCGAAGAACGCCTTCTGATGCGACACGATGCATTCCGCGACGCGCTGGATCGTCGTGAAGCGCTGCTGCGCATTGCGAATCAGCCAGCGCGCTTCCTGCAACTGCTGGGCGAGCGGCGAACGGCTCGCGCCCGCCGATTGCGCGAACAGTTCCGCGTACATCCGATGGATGCGCGCGCGCGGCAGCACCGCCGGATTGATCGTCACGACCCAGCTTTTCTTCACCTGACGCACGATCACGTCCGGTACGACGTAGTTGTCCTCGGCCTGACCGTAGTTCTCGCCCGGCTTCGGATCGAGCTTGCGCACGAGCGCGCACGCAATACGCAGGTCGTCCGCGCTGCAGCCGATCTTCTTCTGCAGTTCGGCCTGCTCGCGCCGCGCGAGGCGCTCCAGATGATGGTTGACGATTTCGAGCGCGACAGCACGCGCCGGCGTGTCGGACGGCATCGCTTCGAGTTGCAGCGACAGGCATTCCGACAGATTGCGCGCACCGACACCCGGCTTGTCGAGCGACTGCACGAGCTTGAGCGCGATGGTCAACTCGTCTTCGGTGAGTTCGGGCTCGATATCGACGAGCGCCGCAAGCTCCGAGAGGTCTTGTCGAAGATAGCCGTCGTCGTCGAGCGCTTCGATGATCAGCTGGGCCATCGCGCGATCGCGATCGTTCAGCGGGTAAAGGCGCAGCGAATCGTGCAGGGTGTCGTGCAACGAAGGTTCGATACGGACCCAGTCGGCCGGGTCGGAACCTTCGCCGTCGCCGCTCGTGCGCGACGCTGTGGTGCGGCCGAACGGGTCGGAGGAGAACTCACTGCCTGCATCGTCATGGGACGAAGAATCGCCGCTGTCGGCCGAATCGGCGACGCTGTCCGCGGCAAGCGGAGCTTCGGCCGTTTCGCTGGTCGAAGCGGGCGTCGTTTCGCTCATCGAACTGCCGTTGTCGTTACTGAGGGCGTTGTCCTCTGTTTGCGACTCGTCGTATTCGAGGAACGGGTTGGTATCGAGGGCATTGCGCAGTTCCTGCTGAAACTCGAGCGACGAAAGCTGCAGCAGGCGGACCGACTGTTGAAGACGCGGTGTGAGCGCAAGGCTTTGCTTGGTGCGAAGTTCTAGGGAAGGCGGCATTGCGTGGTAGTCCTCGTTTGTTCTTGAACAGAATCGGCTTTCGTGACGCCCTAATAAGCAACGGTCGTGCCATGCGGTACGGGAACCGCATGGCATCGGGCTTTTACGATGCTTGCACGCGGATTGCAGGAGGGTTTGAAGGCTGCTTCCACGCAGTTTTTACACGGCCTCCGACAAAACCGCAGCGCCTTCGCGGGTCGTTCGAGCGGGTGTCCAAATGTTGAAAAACGTACGGGACAAAACTATTTCGGCGGGCTGCGAAATCCCGGCGCGACAAGGCGCGGAGCGCTTTGTCCCAGGCCGCGAGCGTGCGCGTTTTGCATGGCCCGGCACGCAAGTTGCGGAAGTCGTTGCACGATCGCGTTACTACGGGGCGTGACGTAAACAAAGTAGCGACAAGAAGTACCAATGAGACGGTCCCCCGGCGCGCAAGCAACGAGCAGTAAGGGCGAGACCGTACTTTTAAAACTGAAAAAGAAGGAGAGTTTCCATGAAGACGACCCAATTCCTGAAGGCAGCCGGCGGTATCGCAGCAGTTGTGTTTGCCCTCAACGCAACGGCTCAGACGACGGCGGCATCGGATTCGACGGGCACATCCGTCGGTCAGAAACTGGACGACAGCGCCGTCACCACGAAGGTCAAGACCGAACTGCTCGGCGCGAAGAACGTCAAGTCGACGCATGTCCACGTCAAGACCGTCAAGGGCGTCGTTTCGCTGACGGGCACCGTGCCGTCGGCTGAGGACCGGACGGCGGCAGAAGATGTCGTCTCGAAGGTTTCGGGCGTGACCCATGTGAAGAACCATCTCAAGATCGCAGCCGAATAAGAGTGCGATGGCTGCGGCGTCTGATCTCGCCGGTTCGGGGAACGGGCGCCGCGGCTCGACAGGGAAGCGACTTCAGTAGCAACGACGCAGAACGAAGTACGACCTCGAAGCACCTTGAAAAGGGGCGTCACTCATCGCGGTTCGCCACGGCATCTTGCCGATGCAACCGGACCGCAGCAAAAGGAGATTTCGATGAACAACACGAAGAAGTTTGCCTTGACCGCCGCGCTCGCGATTGCCTGCGCGGCTCCTGCGTTCGCGCAGAATGCTGGCGGAGCGGCGGGCGGCGGTCAGTCGAACGGCACGTCGGCGACGCCCGATTCGACGAACATGGCATCGGGCGCGATGACGAAGCAGTCGAAGGGCACGACGATGCATCAGCAGAACAAGGCGCACAAGCTGAAGGGCGCGTCGGCTGCCGCTGCGGCGTCTTCGCTCGGCACCAACGACAAGGGTCAGCCGCAGTAAGCTCGCACGATTTCCCGAAGGAACACGAAGCCCGGCCGCGCAAGCGGCAGGGCTTTTTTGCATCGTCGATCCGCGCGGACGATAAAAAGCCGCCGCTCGCGTAGGCGAGCGACGGCTCCATCGGGCAATCAGCCTGGCGAACGAGCGGCCGTCGATGACGACCGCTTCGGACCCGTCACCTCCGGCGCATTACGACTTCGCAGCGGCGTACTGATCGCGTAGATCGCGGATGCGATCATGGTTCTGAATGACACCCTGATACTGGCGCTCGACGACTGCGCGCACATCGGCAGGCAGATCCTTGTCGAGTGCATCGCGATAGTTCTTCTTCGCGACATCCTCGCCGCGCTCGCATTCGGCGAGGATCGCGTGATCGTCGCGGCCCGTCACCGCCGACTTCACGTCGACCCAGCCGCGATGTAGCGCGCCTGCCACCGTGCCGCCGGTTTCGGGCTTGCCGCCCAGGCGCTGCACGACGTCCTGCAGTTCGCGCGCGCCGCGCTGGCAGTCTTCCGCGCGGTTCTGGAACAGGAGCTTCAGGCTCGGATCACGGGTGTCTTCGGCGGCCTTGAGGAAGCCCTTTTCACCGTCCTTCGACGTTTCTACGAGATCATTGAGTACCGATACGATATTCGTGCTCATGTAATACCTCCTTATTGATCGAAGTTCCCCGCAGATGAGATCCCGGTGCGGGACGCGGTCTCTTTCGCTATCGCATGCGGCGTGCCCGGTGCGGGGTTTTTCGGGAGCTGGCAGGCCGTGCATCTTCTGACCGTCGGGCCGGGCGACGGCCCATACGCGTTGCTCTTCGCGCGGCACGACGCTTGCTTTTTCCCTCGTTCGACGAAGTATCCAAAAGCGCGCGGCATCGATCGCGACGCGCAGAACGACGACTTGGGAGAACACATGAGCATCAACTATCGGGAGTTGCTCGTCTTCGTGGCGATCGTCACGTCGGCGCTCGTCATGCAGATCCGCCAGGACACGATCGATGTGCGCGAAGCGCAATCCGCGCTCTACCGACGAGAGCAATACAGCAGCGCGCCTGCTGCGAGCAACCTGCAGCATGCCGCGTCAGGCACAGCCAGTCGACGAACGGAGCCCGGTGCCGCGTGTGCGGCGCGATCCGCTGCTCATGTAGAACGGCCGCACTATAAAAAAGGCCGCCCTCGGGCGGCCTTCGTCATATTCACCCTGCTCTGAAGCGCTCAACTCAAGCGCGTCGTTGCGCATACTCGGCAACCGGATGCGGTGGCTGCAGCGGATCGAAATCGCTCCAGCGACCCTGCTTCCAGCGTCCCGACGCGCGTTCGATGTCCATGCCGCCGGCCTCGCGCAGGGTCGACGCCGCATCGTTCTGCGACTCCGGCGAGACATGCACGGCAACAAGCACGCCCGCGTGCCGCGCGTTCTCCTCGTTTGCATGAGACGTGGACGACCCCGGCTTCGACTTGCGCGTATGAGACATCGCGCCCGCAAGCGAGCCGATATACGCACCGACACCTGCCGCCACCACCGACACGAACAACGGCGCCTTGAAGACCGCGAACACCGCCGCGCCGACGACCGCCCCGATCACCGCGCCGATCGTTACGCCGCGCCCCGCGCCCTTGGGTGCGGCCTGAGCGCCCGCATCGGTGCCGACGTCGCCGCCGATCGGATGACGGGCGTGCTGGCCGCTCGGATTGACGAAGAAGAGCGTGACGTCTTCCTCGACGAAGCCGCGGGCGAAGAGCCGTTGCGCGGCGGCCTCGGCGGCCGGAAAAGTCTGGAAACGGCCCGCGATTATTAGCGACATGATGCCTCCGTTTTCGATTGGGTCAGGTTCAGGGGCGGTGCGCCTATTTCGGCTCCATACCGGCGACGCGGAACAGGCCGCTGCGCAGCACGACCGCCTGGCCGCCGTTCTCGTCGAGCGCTTCGGCGCAGACCGCGCGGATACGCGGCCGGCCCTGCTCGTAGGCGGGCATCAGGTCCTCTTCGCGCGCGGAGACCGCGGCGAAATGGTCCTCCAGCGCCTCGGCGGAAATCGAGCAGACGACAGGCTGGCCGTCGACGAGTGCGGTGAAATTGATCACCAGGTCGACGCCGTCGAAAACGGGCGGATCTTCCGCGAAGGTGATGTGCATGGTCGAGTCCTCATAGGCCGGACGATGGGGGGAAGCGGGAAGGGCGCTCATGCCTTGGCCTTCGCGAGCTGCTGCGCCATCTGGTAATGGTGCTCGATGATCGGCAGTGCCTTGGCCGCGGCGCCTTTCAGTTGCGCGTCGTTGCCGTTCTCGCTTTCCTGCTTGAAGAGCTCGACGGCCTTCTGATGGCCGCCGACCGCCACCTTGTCAATATATGCCTTGTCGAAGTCGGCGCCTTGAAGATTTTGCAAGCTGCCGACCACCGACGAATCCGCGCTCGCCGGCGCCGTGATGCCGTGCCGCTTAGCGAGGACGTCGAGATTGCGCGCGAGCTTGGCGTGGTCCGCGATCATGCGCTCCGCGAAGCGCTTGACCTGCGCGTCGCTCGACTTCGTGAGCGCGAGCTTGCTTGCGGCAATTTCAGTGGCGCCGGCTGTGCCTGCGTCCTGCACGAACTGCTGATCGGTCGCCGACAGTTTCTCCGATGCCCCGCTCGCCGGTGCGTTCTGCGCGTAAGCGAGCGGCACGAAGCCGGCGGCCAGCGCAAGCGCCGCGACGCCTTTCTTCGCCCAGCCGCGCATCAGCGCGCCGCGCGTCGATGGCTGCGCCGCCGGGGGCGTTTCATGTCGCCGGTTGAAAGTGGAATCGTTCGGCATGCGTCCTCCTGTTCCTGCGGGTTTCACTTTCATGCAGCCTGTTTCGCCTTGGCAAGCGCGTCGATCAGCGCCTTGTTGAAGGCGGGCAGGTCGTCGGGCTTGCGACTCGTGATCAGGTTGCCGTCGACCTGCACTTCCTGGTCGACCCAGGTCCCGCCCGCATTGCGGATGTCGTCCTGCAGGCTCGGCCAGCTCGTCATCGTGCGGCCCGCGACGATGCCCGCCGAGATCGGCAGCCAGCCGCCGTGACAGATCACCGCGATCGGCTTTTTCGCCTGATTGGCGGCCTTGACGAAGCCCTGCGCCTGCGCATCGACACGAATCGCGTCGCTGTTCAAGACGCCGCCCGGCAGCACGAGCGCGTCGTAATCCGACGCCTTGACCTGATCGAACGTGGCGTCGACCGCGACCTTGTCGCCCTTGTCGACGTGCTTGAAACCCTGGATCTGTCCCGGCTTCTGCGAAATCACGTGGACCTCGGCGCCGGCTTCCTTCAGGGCGCGCTGCGGCTCGACGAGTTCGGCCTGCTCGAAGCCGTCGACTGCGAGAATCGCGACCTTGCAATTGTTCAGCGAAGTAGCCATCGAAACACTCTCCCTGTTGCTGGATAAGCCTGTGAGATGGGTTCCCGGCCTGCGGAACCCTCGACTCGACGGCAGCAAGGGGTGTGCCCAGGAGAGCGGGCAGGCGGCGTTCGGATGGGCGTGCGGTGCCGCGGGCGCGGCACCGCGCTCAGACGGCTTCCGCGCGGCGCTTGCCGGCGAGCCGCATGAGGCTCACGACCGCGGCCGCCGCCGCGAACGCCGCCGCCGCGTAGAGCGTGATGACCGCGCCGTGCTGCGGTGCGACGCCGAAGATCAGCGCGACGAGTGCAGCGCCGAGCGTCTGTCCGGACAGACGCGCCGTGCCGAGCATGCCGCTTGCGCCGCCGCTGCGATGACGCGGCGCGGAAGACAGCATCTGCCGGTTGTTCGGCGACTGGAAGAGCCCGAAGCCGAGCCCGCAGACCGCCATCCGCCAGGCGATGTCGACGGGCGTCGGATGCGTGCCGGTGGTCGCGAGCAGAAGGAGACCGGCGGTCAGGATCGCGAGCCCGACGCCGCCGAGGATGCCCGCCGAGTAGCGGTCCGCGAGCACGCCCGCCAGCGGCGCGACGAACACGATGACGAGCGGCCACGGCGTCATCAGAAAGCCAGTCTGGACCTGAGTCATGCCGAAACCGTCCTGCAGCAGGAACGGCAGCGAGACGAAAGCCAGCATCTGCGCGACGAACGAGCAGAACGACGTCGCGACGGAGAGCGCGAACACCGGAATGCGCATCAGGTCGACGGGGAGGAGCGGCGCGCGCTGCGTCAACTGGCGGCGCACGAAGAAATAGCCGATCACGCCCGCCACCACAAATTCGGCGATCACATACGGCCGGTGCTCGCCGTGACCGAGGCCGTCGACGGCCGTGATCGCGAGACCGAAGACGAGCGCATTCATCAGCGCGCTCACGTAGTCGTAAGGTTCGCGATGGCCCGGCGTACGCGGCAGCGCGCGTGTGCCGACCGCGAGCGCGGCAAGTCCGATCGGCACGTTGATCGCGAAGAGCCACGGCCACGGCGCGATGGCGAGTACGCCCGAGGCGATGGTCGGTCCGATCACCGAGGAGATCGCGACCACCGTCGCGTTGATGGAGACGCCGCGGCCGAGCTGGTCGGGCGGATAGATCATGCGCACGAGCGCCGTGTTGACGCTCATGATGCCGGCCGCGCCGAAGCCCTGGATCACGCGTGTGACGGTCAGCGTCACGAGCGAGTTCGACAGCGCGCAGCCAAGCGACGCGACCGTGAAGAGCGCGAGCCCGGTCATGTAGATGCGCCGGTAGCCGATGCGGTCGCCGAGCGAGGCGAGCGGCAGGAGTGAGATGGTGATGGTGAGCTGGTACGCGTTGACGATCCAGATCGAATCGGCGGGCGCCGCATTCAGCGTGCGGGCGATGGTCGGCAGCGCGACGTTGGCGATGGCGCCGTCGAGCACCGCGAGCGTGATGCCGAGCGCGATGACGAGGATCGCCCAGAAGCGTTGCGGATACGGCAGGCCTTGTTCTGCTTCCATCGATCGGAGAATTGGGGCGGCGTGAAGGGTGAATGAAGGGAAGTCGAGGGGCGCGGGCGATGCGCGCCGGTCGGGCGGCGCGCGTCGCGGATCGCATTACTTCATCGCGTTACTTCAGTTCGTACAGGCCCGTGTAGGTCGCCGAATCGATTTCGTTCAGATGCACCATGAAGCGCGCGACCGCATTGGTCGCGCCGGCGTCAAGAGCTAGGTTGCCGGCCTGCAATGCGTGGATGCGGAAGATATAGCGATGCGTCTTGTCGCCGCGCGGCGGCGCCGCACCGCCGAAACCGACCGTGCCGTAGTCGTTCCTCAACTGCAGCGCGCCGGCGGGCAGGAGGCTGCCGTCCGCCTTGCCGGCGTTGCGCGGCAGCGACCGGACATCAGCAGGAATGTTGACGATCACCCAGTGCCAGAAGCCGCTGCCGGTGGGCGCGTCGGGATCGTAGACGGTGAGCGCGAAGCTCTGCGTATCGGCGGGCGGGTCTTCCCACTGCAACGCGGGCGAGATGTTCTCGCCCGCTCCGCCGAAGGCTTGCTGATCGAATTCCTGCGACTTGGTCAAGAAGCCGTTCGCGGGAAACTCGTCGGACCAGATGCGGAAATCAGCCATGAGAATCTTGCCTCCATTCGACAGGTTGAAATAAGCGGCGCATGGCGCCCGCCCGGATGTTTCGCGCCCTGCCGCAGCAAACATGCCCGCCGGAGAGCGCTCGTGACGCGAGGTCGGACAGGGCACGGAGGGCTCATCGAGTGTAGCATCCGGCCCCGCTAACGACGCATCGCCCAACGGCCGGGCGGCCCGCGGCGGCCACGAAACAGGTGCTTAAAAATGGCGGGCTAGAATAATGCGATAAATACGGAACCGGCGCGAGCCGGAACAACGCCCATGCAAAATGACGAGCGGCGCGCCGTCCGCGCAGCCATCCAGCCATCCGCCCGGCCTAATTTCGATGGGAGCGCTCCCGCCGACGATGCCGACATGTTCGATCTCGCGCCCGTCTCGCTGTGGCTCGAGGATTTCAGCGCCGTGCGCGAACTGTTCGAAAGCTGGCGGGCCGCCGGTGTCACGAACCTGCGCGCGTACCTCGCCGAAGACCCGGCGCGCATCGCCGCGTGTTCGTCGCGCATCCGCGTGATCAAGGTGAACCGGCGGACGCTGTCGCTCTTTGGCGCGAAGGACGTCGATCATCTCGTGCAGAACCTCGCCAGCGTGTTTCGCGACGACATGCTCGCGACGCACGTCGACGAACTCGAACAGCTGTGGGCCGGCAAGCCGCAGTTCGTGAGCCAGACGGTGAATTACGCGCTCGACGGCCGGCGGCTCGACGTGCTGCTCAAGGCGGTGATCCTGCCGGGACACGAGTCGCGCTGGGACCGCGTGCTGGTCACGATCGAGGACATCACCGAACTCGAAGGCGTGCGGCGCCGTGCGGCAGAGAGCGAACTCTATGCGCGCGGGCTCTTCGAGCATTCGCCGGTGTCGCTGTGGGTGGAAGATTTCAGTTCCGTGAAGGCACTGCTCGACGACGTGCGCGAGCGCGGCATCGTCGATTTCCGGACGTTTACAAACGTGCATCCGGAATTCGTCGAGCGCTGCATGCAGGAGATTCACGTGCTCGACGTGAACCAGCACACGCTCAGGACGTTCGCCGCGCCCGACAAGCCGACGCTCCTCGCAAACCTTCAGACCATCTTCCGCGACGACATGCAGCAGCATTTCCAGGAACAGCTGATCGACCTGTGGGATCACAAGCTGTTTCACCAGCGCGAAGTAATGAACTATTCGCTCGAAGGCGCTGAACTGCACGTGCACCTGCAGTTCTCGGTGTTTCCGGGCCACGAGCGCGACTGGGACCTCGTGCTCGTCGCGCTCACCGACATCACCGCGCGCAAGAAGGCCGAGGCGTATCTCGAGTTTCTCGGCAAGCACGACGTGCTGACCAAGCTGAAGAACCGCTCGTTCTACATCGATGAAATCAACCGGCTGGAGCGCAAGGGTCCGTTCCCGGTGACGGCGATCGCGGTCGACGTGAACGGCCTGAAGGCCGTGAACGACCAGTTGGGTCACGCCGCCGGCGACGCGTTGCTGCGCCGCGCGGGCGAGGTGCTCGGCAAGGCGCTGGAAAAGCCGTTCCAGGCGGCGCGCATCGGCGGCGACGAATTCGTCGTGCTGCTGCCGGGCACCGACGAGCGCGGCGGCGAGGCGATGATGGAGAGCATCCGCCAGCTGGTGGAGGTGAACAACCAGTTCTACTCGGGCATGCCGCTCAGTTTCGCGATGGGCGCGGCCACCGCGCAGGAGGGCGAGCGTCTGGAGGCGATGCTGCACCGCGCCGACTCGGTCATGTACGCGGAAAAGCGCGCCCACTACGACAACCCGCAGAACGACCGGCGCACCGAGCGCGAATAGCCGGGCGCCTATTCGCTACTTGCCGCCCGTCACCTCGTCGATGCCGCGGTTGAGCGCCGGGCAGGCTTCGTGGAGCTCTTTCGCATATTCGGCGGGATCGCTCGACTTGAGGCGCGCGAAGCGGTCTACGGCCGATTGCGCTTCGGTGTAGCCGAGGTTCCAGGCGCCGTCGAAGTCGGGCGCGGCCGCGAAATTCTGCCGGGCCGCCGCCTTGAAACGCTCGACCTTGGCTGCATCGATATGGCAGATGTCTGCGGCGCCGCGCGCGATGTTGCCGCAGGTGCGCACGCCTTCCATCGCGAGGCTCTCGGGCGAGGGCGACTGCTGCTGCACGCGTTCATGCGCTTGCGCGCGGGCAGCGAGCGGCGCGGCAAAGGCGCAGGCGGCAACGATCACGCCGGTCAGAACGGTCTTGGGCGTCATGCGATTCCTTGTGGTTTGCCGCGCGAATTATAGGCGAATGGCCGGCGGGCGAAGGCGCATGCGTTGCGGGAAAGGGCGGCGGAAATCACGGCCGGACGTGCGTTTTCACCGTGCTAGAATCGATTTTCAGATGCCGCCCTCAGCTAAAAAACTTAGCCAAAACAATGAAAAAAGGAAGTAAGGCCGCAACGCCCGTCAGTGCTGCGCCCTCGCCGGAGACGCGGCGCAAGTACGATCCGGAGGAGACCAAGCGCAATATCCTCGAGATCGCCAAGCAGGAGTTCTCGGCGATGGGGCTGGCCGGCGCGCGCGTCGACGCCATCGCGGAGCGCACCAACACCACCAAGCGGATGCTGTACTACTACTTCGGCAGCAAGGAAGGGTTGTACGAGGCCGTGCTGGAGCAGGTCTACGGCGACATCCGCGCGCTCGAGCAGGAGCTGCAACTGGGCGAGATGGAGCCGGAAGCGGCGCTGCGCCATTTCGTCGAATTCGCGTTCGACTATCACGACAAGCATCGCGATTTCGTGCGCCTCGTCACGATCGAAAACGTGCACGCGGCGAAGTACATCGAGCAGTCGAAGACCTTCAAGAACCGCAATTCGAGCGTCGTGCGCACGATCGAAGACCTGATCACGCGAGGCGTAGCGGCAGGGCAGTTCCGCGACGACGTCGATCCGATCGACCTGCATCTGATGATCAGTTCATTCTGTTTTCACCGCGTTGCGAACCGGCATACCTGGGGCGCGGCGTTCGGTCGCGATCCTTCGGGGCCGCGCTCGCGCGCGCGGCATCGCGAGATGATCGTCGATGCGGTGTTGCGATTCATGCGGCGCGACGGCTGAACGAGTGCAAAAAGCGGCGGCTGCGGCCGCCGTTTGGTTTTTCGCGCGCTTTGGCGGAAAGCGTTGTTGCGCCGCGGCAGAAAACGCGTGTCGGTGTTTGTCCGAATTTGTACGATCTAGTTAGTTTCCTGTACCATCGCCGGGCAGGATCGAGAATATCGAATGCGAACGCTATGGCCGCTTCGCGCGTCCTGTGGGATTGGCCTACACTGGACGGGTCTTGCAGGCCTGGTTGCCACGCATTTCCACTGCATTACAAGGAGGCAGCGATGCTGCGTTCCATCCGGACTTCCATCGCGACGGTCTCGATCAGCGGCACGCTGGTCGAGAAGCTGAACGCGATCCGCGCGGCAGGTTTCGACGGCGTCGAGATCTTCGAGAACGATCTGCTCTATTTCGACGGCACGCCCGCCGACGTGCGCCGCATCTGCAAGGATCTCGGCCTCGCGATCTACCTGTTCCAGCCGTTTCGCGACTTCGAGGGCGTCTCGCCCGAGCGCCTCGCGCGCAATGTCGAGCGCGCGAAACGCAAGTTCGAACTGATGCACGAACTCGGCACGGACCGCATGCTGGCGTGCAGCAACGTTTCGCCGGAGACGATCGCCGACGACGCGCTCATCGCGGACCAGCTCGGCGTGCTCGCGCGCGCGGCCGAAGAGGCGGGCATGATCGTCGGCTATGAAGCGCTCGCGTGGGGCCGGTACGTCAACTCTTACAAGCACGCGTGGCGGCTCGTCGATGCCGTGAATCATCCGAACCTCGGCCTCGTGCTCGACAGCTTCCACACGCTGTCGATCCGGGATTCCGTCGACGAAATCGCGTCGATCCCGGGCGAGAAGATCGCGTTCGTGCAGATCGCCGACGCGCCCGTGCTCGCGATGGACGTGCTCGAATGGAGCCGCCATTACCGCTGCTTCCCGGGCCAGGGCGCGTTCGACGTCGCGACGTTCACAGCGCGCGTGCTCGAAGCGGGCTATACGGGGCCGCTGTCGCTCGAAATCTTCAACGACGGCTTTCGCGCGGCGCCGACCAACGTCACCGCCGCCGACGGGCACCGGTCGCTGCGCTTCCTCGAAGAACAGACGCGCGCGGTCCTCGCGGATAAGGCGCCCGACATTCTCTTCGATCCGCCCGCGCCGCCCGAGCACATCGGCTTCCAGTTCCTCGAATTCGCCGTCGACGATGCGACACGCACCGAAGTCGCCGGCTGGCTCGGCAAGCTCGGCTTCCGGCTTGCGGGCCGGCATCGCTCGAAGGATGTCACGCTCTACCGGCACGGCTCCGGCTCGATCGTGCTGAACGCCGAGATGGATTCGTTCGCGAGCGCCTTCTTCCAGCAGCACGGATTGTCGCTGTGCGCGTCGGCATTTCGCGTCGACGACGCCAAATGCGCATTCGAGCGCGCCGCCGCCTACGGCTATACGCCGTTTTCGGGGCGCGTCGGCCCGAACGAGCGCGTGTTGCCGGGCGTGCAGGCGCCCGACGGCAGTCTCGAATATTTCGTCGACGAAGCGCCCGGCGCGCCGACGCTTTGGGAATCGGATTTCATCCTGACCGACATCGACGGGCCATACGAAGTCGGGCCGCTCGAACGAATCGATCACGTGTGCCTGTCGCTGCCGGCCGACGCGCTCGACACCTGGGTGCTGTTCTTCCGCACCGCGTTCGGCTTCGAGACCGAGCCGAGCGTGCTCGTGCCCGACCCCTACGGGCTCGTGCGCAGCCGCGCGGTGCGAAGCCGCGACGGCTCGGTGCGCATCGCGCTGAACGCGTCGGTGGACCGCTACACGGCCGTGGTGGAATCGCTCGCGACCTATCGCGGCTCCGGCCTGAACCATGTCGCGTTCAGCACGCCCGACATCTTCGATGCGATTCCGCGTCTCGCCACGGACGGCGTCCAGTTCCTGCGCATCCCGCGCAATTACTACGACGATCTGGCGGCGCGCTATTCGCTGCCCGACGAGCAGATCGACGCGATGCGCGAGCACAACATCCTCTACGACCGCGACGAGCGCGGCGGCGAGTTCTTCCACGCGTACACGGAGCAACTCGACCAGCGGTTCTTCCTGGAGGTCATTGAGCGGCGCGGCGGCTACGACGGCTACGGCGCAGCGAACGCGGCGGTGCGGCTCGCGGCGCACGCGCAGTTGCAGAAGGCGCGGCGCGGGGCCTGAGGTCTTTGAAGGGCCGGTTCCGGCTGCGGCCTTCTGACCTATGATGAAGCATGGCTGCAATCGGACGAGGAGGGCGCCATGCATGACTTCTCCAACCTGCTGGTCGGGCTCGCAGCGCTGCTGGCCGTGGCGATCGTTGCATTTGCCCACGACTGGCGCGAAGAACATCGCCAGCGCATGCTGATGCGGCCCGCGACTCACCGTCATTCCATGCGCGACTGGTGGATGCGGCACCGGCACTAGAGCGCGTCGGGCTTTCGAAGGCGCTCCGGCCGTTCGATCGTGCTCACGCGCTGCGCGGCTTCCTGGCGCGGCCGGCGTCGGCGATCGCGGCGGCCGCCTCGGCGGCATTCGCCGCGCGCAGCCGTTCTTCTTCCCGTTTACGCTCGGCGGTCTCGAAGGCGTCGATCCGCATGTAGAGCCGATGGACCGTCTGGATCTGCGTATGCGAAAGGTGCGACGCCCGCGTGATTTCCGCCAGCCGTTCGCGCCAGTACCGCGGCGGCAGGATGGGACCGCCGAAATCGCATTCGAGCGAGCGCTGCAGCACCAGTTCGAGGTGCGCGAGGTCCTGGTCTGCCAACAGCGCCGAAAACGCGCCTTGAGGCTTGGTATCGGGGTGGTCCATCACTGACTATCGGCGGCGATGGAGCGCGCTTGATAGGTACTTTCCCTTAAGCCGATTGTTTTCTCGCGCCTGATGGCTCGTGGCGGTGTTTGTTATACTCTGCCCTCGCTGGCGACGCCCCGTCGGAGCCAGCGCCGGCGCTTCATTTAGGAAGAAGCATCGAGCCGGATGCGTACATTGATCCCGCGCCGCTCGCGCGACCGGATCGCTCCCCGTAGTTCAATGGATAGAACGAGTGCCTCCTAAGCGCTAGATGCAGGTTCGATTCCTGCCGGGGGGACCAGCATATTCTTTCGCCTCGTCCCGCAGATCATCATCATCATCCCTCCCTCAACGCGCGCGTTGCACGCACGCCTCCCCGCACCCCCGCCGGTCATGCGACACTCCGCCCGTCGCCCTTCGATCCGTCCGTGAATCGCCCATGACCGAAATCGAATCCGCCGCGCTCGTTTTCGTCCTGCTTCTCGCCAGCACCGGCCTCGGTGCCATCGTCCGGCCGCTCCTGCCCGAAGAGCACAAGGCACAGGAGACGGTGCAACTCGTGCAGCTCGTCGTCGGCATGCTGGTGACGTTCGCGGCGCTTGTGCTCGGCCTTCTGACGGCATCGGCGAAAACCGTCTTCGATACGACCAACAACGACATCCGCACCTACGCCTCCTCGCTGATCCAGCTCGATGCGGCGCTGCGCGAATACGGCCCCGACGCCGACGGCGCCCGCACGTTGCTGCGCAACTACACAGCCGCTGCGATCGCGAGCACCTGGCCCAAGGAGCCGTCGCCGCCGGGCGATTATCCGAAAGTCGCCAGCAACGAACGGCCAACGGACAATCTCGACAACCCCAAACTCGGCGCGTTGCTCGAACGCGGCCAGTTGCTCGCGCGCCAGCTCGAGCCGCGCGACTCGTTTCACGTCAAGCTCGCCGCCGAGAATCTCGCGCGCTTCGAGCACCTGATCGCGCAGCGCTGGAAGCTGATCGAAGAGGCGCACGGTTCGATCTCGTATCCGTTCGACCGGATCCTGGTCGGCTGGCTGATGATCATCTTTTTGTGTTTCGGGCTGATCGCGCCGCGCAACGCGCTTTCGCTCGTGACGATCACGCTCGGCGCGCTGTCGATCGCGCTCGCCGTGCTCGTGATCTTCGACCTCGACACGCCGTTCTCCGGCCCGATCATGATCGCGAGCCAGCCGATGCGCGAAGCCCTCGCGTACCTGAGCCGCTAGGCGCGCAGCGATGTCGCCGATGCCGTACTCCGACCCGCGCCTCGTCGCGCTTTACGACGCGCTCAATCCCGCCGGCCCCGACACGGCGTTCTACCTGCAGCTCGCGCAAGGCGCGACGCGCATCGCGGATCTCGGCTGCGGGACCGGGCTCCTCGCATGCGCGCTCGCGGAGCAGGGACACCGCGTGACGGGGATCGATCCGTCGTCCGAGATGCTGCGGGTCGCGCGCGAGCGTTCGCACGGCGACGAGGTGACGTGGATCGAAGGCGATGCAGGGGCGCTCGCTTTCGCGGGCCCGATGGATCTCGTGCTTATGACGGGCCACGTCGCCCAGGTTTTTCTCGACGATGACGCGTTCCTGAAGACGCTCTGCGCAGCACGCTACGCGTTGCGCAACGGCGGCCGGATCGCGTTCGACAGCCGTAATCCTGCGGCGCGGGCCTGGGAGGGATGGACGAAGGCGGAATCGTTGCGACGCGTCGAAGTGGCGGGCGTCGGTCGCGTGGAGGTGTGGCACGAGCGCAGCGAAGCGCCCGCCCCGCGGTCAAGCGGCCGTCTGCGCTTCGACACGCACTATCGGTTCGAATCGACGGGGGAGACGCTGGTCGCGGCGAGCGAACTGCGCTTTCGCGGCCAGGACGAACTCGCGGACCTGCTGACGAAGGCCGGCTTCGGTCCGGTTCAATGGTACGGGGACTGGGACCGCTCGGGAGTCGGCGCTGCAAACTGCGAACTGATCGCGGTGGCCCGCTGAGCGCGCCCGCCGGCGCTTAAAAGCAAATCAGAACTCGACGGCCGCGAAATCTTCCTTGCCCACATCGCAGAGCGGGCAGCGCCAGCTGGCGGGGATATCGGCGAAGCGCGTGCCCGGCGCGATGCCTTCGTCTGGCAGGCCGTCTTCTTCGTTGTAGATCCAGCCGCAAATCAGGCAGACCCAGCTTTTGTATTCCAGAACTTCACTCACGACAGACTCTTTTGTTTCGTTTTACGGATTGCAACAGGCGCCTCGACGGCGCCGCGAAAAATGCAGCCAGCCGGCATCTTACCGGAATCGTGAAAATGCTTCCCCGAATGGCTTCCGCGCCCCGTACATCCGGCGTTCGACCCAATTTTCCCGATTGCAAGCCCGGTGTATGCTCGGCCAGGCGGCGTTGCGATGCGCGCGTTGCGGCCGGCCGGCGAAAGGCGCGCTTCGGCCGCTTTCTTCCAAGGAGAAAACGATGTTGAAAAAGATTGTGGGGACGGTGCTGTCGGCGAGCTTTTTCGTTGCGCAGGCGCAGGCGCAGACGCCCGCGCGCGTCTATTTCATCGAGCCGAAGGACGGCGCGACCGTGTCGAGCCCGGTGCACGTGAAATTTGGCGTCGAAGGCATGAAGGTCGCGCCGGCCGGCACGATGGGCGACAACTCCGGCCACCACCATCTGCTGATCGACGGGGGGCCGGTGCAAAAGGGCCTCGTGATCCCCGCCGACGACAAGTCGATCCATTTCGGCAAGGGCCAGACCGAAACCGACGTGAAGCTGCCGCCCGGCGACCACACGCTGACGATGCAGTTCGCCGACGGCGCGCATCGTTCCTACGGCCCGGAAATGAGCCAGACCATCAAGGTGCACGTGAAGTAGCGCTTGCCTGCGCGCGTATCTCGAAAACGCGGCTTTCGCCGCGTTTTTCATTTCTCGCGACGCCGGTGGCTCGTCCGAATGGCCGATGCCACGGGCCGCGGCGGGCAACACCGGTACAATGGCCGCTTCCTGTTTCTGCACTTTTCCGGCTGCCCTCATGTCGCTTTATTCCATCTCGGACGCGCAACTCGCGTTCGGCCACGTCGCGCTGCTCGATCACGCGGATTTCTCGCTCGAAGCGGGAGAGCGCGTCGGACTGATCGGGCGCAACGGCGCGGGCAAGTCCTCGCTCCTGAAGATCGTCGCCGGCCTCACGAAACCTGACGACGGCCTCGTCACGCGCCAGAGCGAACTCAGCACGGTCTACGTCCCGCAGGAGCCCGAATTCGAACTGGACGCGCCGGTGTTCGACGTCGTCGCGTCCGGCCTTACCGATGCGCGCGCGCACCTCGACGATTACGACGAAGTCGTGCACAAGCTCGCCGACACGCCCGAAGGCGCCGAACACGATGCGCTGCTCGCGCGCATGAACGCGCTGCAGTCGTCGCTGGACCTGCACGACGCCTGGAACTGGCGCACGCGCGTCGCGACGACGCTCGCTCAGATCGGCCTTGACGGCGACGCGCGCGTCGGCGCGCTTTCGGGCGGCATGAAAAAGCGCGTCGCGCTGGCCCGGGCGCTCGTGGTCCAGCCAGACGTGCTGCTGCTCGACGAACCGACCAACCATCTCGACTTCGACGGCATCCGCTGGCTCGAAGACCTGCTCGTGACGCTGCGCACGGGCCTGCTCTTCATCACCCACGACCGCGCGTTTCTGGACCGGGTGGCGACGCGCATCGTCGAACTGGATCGCGGGCGGCTGCTTTCGTATCCGGGCAACTTCAGCGCGTACCAGACGAGAAAGGCGCAACAGCTCGAAGTCGAGCAGGTGGAAGCCGCGAAGTTCGACAAGCTGCTCGCGCAGGAAGAAGTGTGGATTCGCAAGGGCGTGGAGGCGCGGCGCACGCGTAGCGTCGGGCGCATCGCGCGGCTCGTCGAGATGCGTCAGGAGCGCGCCGAGCGCCGCAACGTGCAGGGCAACGTCAGACTCGATGTCGGGCAGGGCGAGAAGTCGGGCAAGATCGTCGCGGAGCTGACGGACGTGACGAAGCGCTACGGCGAACGCACGATCGTCGACAATTTCACTGCCACCGTGATGCGCGGCGACAAGATCGGTCTCGTCGGCCCGAACGGCGCGGGCAAGACGACGCTGCTCAAACTGATCCTCGGCGAAATCCAGCCCGATGGCGGCCGCGTGCGCACCGGCACGAACCTGCAGGTCGCGTATTTCGACCAGATGCGCGCGCAGCTCGACCTCGACAAGACGCTCGCGGACACCATCAGCCCGGGCAGCGAATGGGTCGAAGTGAACGGCGTGAAAAAGCACGTGATGAGCTATCTCGGCGACTTCCTGTTCGCGCCCGAGCGCGCGCGCTCGCCGGTGCAGTCGCTCTCGGGCGGCGAGCGCAATCGCCTCCTGCTCGCGCGGCTGTTCGCGCGGCCGGCGAACGTGCTCGTGCTCGACGAACCGACCAATGACCTCGACATCCCCACGCTCGAACTGCTCGAAGAACTGCTGACCGATTACGATGGCACCGTGCTGCTCGTGAGCCACGACCGCGCGTTTCTGGATAACGTCGTGACTTCCGTGTTCGCGTCGGAAGGCGGCGGGAAATGGCGCGAGTACGTCGGCGGCTTTTCCGACTGGCAGATTCAGCGCGAACGTTCGGAACAGATTGCGCAGGACGCTGCGCGCCAGAACGCCAGGGACACGCCGAAGGAAGACGCGCCGAAGGAAAGCGCGGCGGGCCGCAACGCGCAGCGCACGGTGAAGCTGTCGTTCAAGGAGCAGCGCGAACTGGATGCGCTGCCGGAGAAGATCGCCGCGCTGGAAGCGGAGCAGAAGGCGATCGGCGCGCAACTCGAGGACGGTTCGATCTTCGCGAAGGACGCGAAGGAAGGCGCTCGGCTGAGCGAACGGCACGCGGCCATCGACGAGGAACTGCTCGTCGCGCTCGAACGCTGGGAAGAACTCGAAGCGAAGCGCAAATAAGACCGCCGTCACCGGGCCGTCATTGCCCGTTATATCGAAAACAGTAAAATACGTCGCGTTTTCCGGATGCCAGCGTTTGACGGGCACCGCATTGCAGCTATTCTCCAAGCAGCCCGGCGCGTTCGGCCGGGCTTGCCCGATGTGTTCACGCATTCGCCGGTGCCCCGGCCGCCTTTCGCGCAGCAACGCCGGAAGGACCACCGGACACCGGACCAACGTTCAGTCATGTCCACGAAAAAACCCGACAGCGGCAAAAGCAGCGGATACAGCGAAGCATCGATCAAGGTGCTGAAGGGCCTCGAGCCGGTCAAGCAGCGGCCCGGCATGTACACGCGTACCGAAAACCCGCTGCACATCATTCAGGAAGTCATCGACAACGCCTCCGACGAAGCGCTCGGCGGCTACGGCAAGCAGATCACGGTCACGCTGCACACCGACAACTCGATCTCCGTCGAGGACGACGGCCGCGGCATTCCGTTCGGCCTGCATCCGGAAGAAGGCGCGCCGGTCGTGGAAATCGTGTTCACGCGCCTGCACGCGGGCGGCAAGTTCGACAAGGCCGCCGGCGGCGCCTATACGTTCTCGGGCGGCCTGCACGGCGTGGGCGTCTCGGTGACGAACGCGCTGTCGACGCGGCTCGACGTCACCGTCTGGCGCGACGGCAAGGTCGCCGAAATCGGCTTCTCGAACGGCGACGTCATTGCGCCGCTCACGACGCGTCCCGCTGAGCGCGGCGCGAAGAAAACCGGCACGCGCGTGCATGCGTGGGCCAACCCGAAATACTTCGATTCGCCCAATCTGCCGCTCGGCGAACTGCAGCGGCTGTTGCGCTCGAAGGCGGTGCTGCTGCCGGGCGTCGAAGTGGTGCTCGTCATCGAGAAGACCGGCGAGCGGCAGGTCTGGAGATACGAAGACGGCCTGCGCGGCTATCTGCTCGAAGGCATGGGCGGCAGCGACCTGCTGATTCCGCTCTTCGAAGGCGAACGCTATGCGGAAAGCTCGCGCTCCAACGAGGAGACCTTCGCGGAAGGCGAAGGCGCGTCGTGGGTCGTCGCGTGGAGCGAGGAAGGGACGCTGTTACGCGAATCCTATGTCAACCTGATTCCGACGCCCGCCGGCGGCACCCATGAATCCGGCCTGCGCGACGGTCTCTTTCAGGCGGTGAAGAGCTTCGTCGAACTGCACAACCTGCAGCCGAAGGGCGTCAAACTGCTCGCCGAGGACGTGTTCGCGCGCGTGTCGTTCGTGCTGTCGGCGAAAGTGCTCGATCCGCAGTTTCAAGGACAGATCAAGGAACGCCTGAATAGCCGCGACGCAGTGAAGCTCGTGTCGTCGTTCACGCGGCCCGGGCTTGAGCTGTGGCTGAACCAGCACGTGGAGTACGGCAAGAAGCTCGCCGAACTCGTGATCCGCCAGGCGCAGGCGCGCACGCGCGCGGGGCAGAAGGTCGAGAAGCGCAAGAGTTCGGGCGTGGCCGTGCTGCCGGGCAAGCTGACTGATTGCGAATCGACCGATATCGCGCGCAACGAGCTTTTTCTCGTCGAGGGCGATTCGGCGGGCGGCTCAGCAAAGATGGGCCGCGACAAGGAGTTCCAGGCGATCCTCCCCCTGCGCGGCAAGGTGCTGAATACGTGGGAAACCGAGCGCGACCGGCTCTTCGCGAACAACGAAGTGCATGACATCGCGGTGGCGATCGGCGTCGATCCGCACAGCCCGGACGACCAGATCGATCTCTCGAACCTGCGCTACGGCAAGATCTGCATCCTGTCGGACGCGGACGTCGACGGCGCGCACATCCAGGTTCTGCTGCTCACGCTGTTCTTCAAGCACTTCCCGCAACTGATCGAGCGCGGGCATGTTTGCGTGGCGCGTCCGCCGCTCTTTCGCGTCGATGCGCCCGCGCGTGGCAAGAAGCCCGCGCAGAAGCTCTACGCGCTCGACGAAGGCGAACTCGAAGCGATCCTCGACAAGCTGAGGAAAGACGGCGTGCGCGAGACGCAATGGACGATCAGCCGCTTCAAGGGTCTGGGCGAAATGAGCGCGGAACAGCTCTGGGACACGACGATGAACCCGGACACGCGCCGCCTGTTGCCGGTCGGTCTCGGCGATCTTGGCTTCGACCTGACGGTCACGCGCATGACGATGCTGATGGGCAAGGGCGAAGCGGCGTCGCGGCGCAGCTGGCTCGAAGAGAAGGGCAACGAGGTCGAAGCGGACATTTGAGCCAGTTCCTTCGCTCATAGAACCCAACGCAAAATCACGGAAATTCGATGGGAATCACAGACGATCTCTTCGCCGATCAGCAAGCCGCGCCCGAAGGCGAGCAACTGACACTCGGCGACTACGCGGAGCGCGCGTATCTCGACTACGCGGTGAGCGTGGTGAAAGGCCGCGCGCTGCCCGACGTATCGGACGGGCAGAAGCCCGTGCAGCGCCGCATCCTGTTCGCGATGAACGAAATGGGCCTCGCCAATACGGCGAAGCCGGTGAAGTCGGCGCGCGTCGTGGGCGACGTGCTCGGCAAGTATCACCCGCACGGCGACCAGTCCGCGTATGACGCGCTCGTGCGGCTCGCGCAGGACTTTTCGATGCGCTATCCGCTGATCGACGGCCAGGGCAATTTCGGCTCGCGCGACGGCGACGGCGCGGCGGCGATGCGCTACACCGAAGCGCGCCTGACCCCGATTGCGAAACTGCTGCTCGACGAAATCGACCAGGGCACGGTCGATTTCATGCCGAACTACGACGGCTCGTTCGAGGAGCCGAAGCTCCTGCCCGCGCGCCTGCCGTTCCTGCTCCTCAACGGTGCATCGGGAATCGCGGTCGGGCTGGCGACGGAGATTCCGTCGCACAACCTGCGTGAAGTCGCATCGGCCGCGGTCGCGATGATCCGCGATCCGAAGATCGGCCACGCCGGTTTGATGGAGAAGATTCCCGGGCCGGATTTCCCGGGCGGCGGACAGATCATCTCGTCGCAGGCGGAAATCTCGGCGGCGTACGAAACCGGTCGTGGCAGCCTGAAGGTGCGCGCGCGCTGGAAGATCGAAGACCTCGCGCGCGGCCAGTGGCAACTCGTCATCAACGAATTGCCGCCGAACACGTCGGGACAGAAGGTGCTCGAGGAAATCGAGGAACTGACCAACCCGAAGATCAAGCTCGGCAAGAAGGCGCTCACGCCCGACCAGTTGCAGACGAAGCAAACGCTGCTCGCGCTGCTCGACACCGTGCGCGACGAGTCCGGCAAGGACGCGCCCGTGCGGCTCGTGTTCGAGCCGAAGTCGAGCCGCATCGACCAGACCGAGTTCGTCAATTCGCTGCTCGCGCATACGAGCCTCGAATCGAACGCGGCGATCAACCTCGTGATGATCGGCGCCGACGGCCGGCCGCGGCAGAAGGGCGTCGTCGAGATCCTGCACGAGTGGGTCGGCTTCCGCTTCACGACCGTCACGAGGCGCACGCAGCATCGCCTGGGCAAGGTCGACGACCGCATCCATATTCTCGAAGGGCGGATGATCGTCTTCCTGAATATCGATGAAGTCATCCGCATCATCCGCGAGGCCGACGAGCCGAAACAGGCGCTGATCGAGCGCTTTGGCCTCTCGGAGCGCCAGGCCGACGACATCCTCGACATCCGTCTGCGCCAGCTCGCGCGGATGGAAGCGATCAAGATCGAGCAGGAACTGAAGGAATTGCGCGACGAAAAGGCGAAGCTCGAAGAACTGCTCAACAGCGACGCCGCGATGAAGCGCCTGCTCATCAAGGAAATCGAAGCCGACGCGAAGCAGTTTGGCGACGACCGCCGCACGCTGATCCAGCAGGAAAAGCGCGCGACGTTCGAAACGCGCGTCGTCGACGAACCGGTGACGGTGGTCGTCTCGCAGCGCGGCTGGGTGCGCGCGCTGAAGGGGCACGGGCTCGATCCGGCGGGCTTCCAGTTCAAGGCCGGCGACAGCATCTACGCCGCGTTCCAGGCGCGCACGCCCGACATGCTGATCGCGTGGGGCAGCAACGGGCGCGTGTACTCGGTGCCCGTCGCGATGCTGCCTGGCGGCCGCGGCGACGGCGTGCCCGTCACGTCGCTGATCGAACTCGAATCGGGCTCGCATCTGCTGCACTATTACGCGGCGTCGGTGGACCAGCCGCTCCTGCTCGCGTCGAACAACGGCTTTGGCTTTATCGCGAAACTCGGCGACATGGTGAGCCGCGTGAAGGCAGGCAAGTCGTTCATGACGATCGACGACGGCGCCGCGCCGCTCGCGCCGATGCCGGTCGTGCCCAACGCGTCGCATGTGGCGTGTCTGTCGTCGGGCGGGCGGCTGCTCGTCTTCGGCATGGACGAGATGAAGACGCTCTCGGGCGGCGGGCGCGGCGTCACGCTGATGGCGCTCGATCCGAAGGAAACGCTCAAGCAGGCGCTCGCAATCGACGCGAAAGGCGTGCTGCTGATCGGCACGGGACGCGGCGGCAAGGCGCGCGAGGAGAAGCTCGGCGGGGCCGCGCTCGAACCGCATCTCGGCAAGCGCGCACGCAAGGGCCGCGCGCCGGATTCGTCGCTGAAGGTGAGCGAACTGCGACCCGTCTTCGAAGGCTGAGCTTCGGCGGTTCTGACAGGCGCCCCGTTACGCCGAGCGTAGCGGGGCGCTTCTTTATTCAAAAAACCGGAACCGGTTGGACAACCTCCAGTCGAAAGCCCAAGCCCGCAAACGACCTTCACCCGGAATCACAATGACCAAAGCCATCGAAGTGGCGCTCTTTCTGCATCTGCTCGGCGTGGCCGTGTGGATCGGCGGAATGGTGTTCGCAAACTTCTGCCTGCGCCCCGCGCTCGGCGACCTCACGCCGCAATTGCGCCTGCCCCTTCTCGAAGGCGTCTTCGCGCGGTTCTTCAACTGGGTGGCAGCCTCGGTGCTCGTCATCCTGCTGACGGGCGGCTTCTTGCTGACGCAATACGGCGGCGCGCACGCCGCATGGCCGCTGCATGCGATGGCCGGTCTCGGCATCGTGATGATGCTGATCTTCGGGCATATCCGCTTTGCCGTGTTCCCGCGCATTCGTCGCGCGGTGCAGGCGCAGAACTGGCCCGACGGCGCGCGTGCAGTCGGCACAGTGCGGCGGCTCGTCATCATCAATCTCGTGCTCGGCGTCGTGACGGTCGGCACGGCCGTGCTGTCGCGCGGGCTCTGAGCTTCAGCGCGGCTTCAAACGATCCGGCAGCGAATAGCGCTGCATCGTCCTCTCCATCGCGTCGAGAAACGCCTGCTCCGCCGCGTTCATCTTGCGGGCGCGATGCCAGAGCAGGTGGATGTCGACGTCCGCGAGTCCTTCCTCCGGTGGCAGGCGCCACAGGCGCTGCTGCGCGATGTCGTCGCGCACGATGTGCTCCGGCAGGCAGCCGATCCCGAAGCCCGCGAAAATCAGCCGCCGCACTTCGTCGAGACTCGGCGACGCCGCCACGATCCTCCCCGTAAAGCCGCGCTGATCGCGAAACACGGTGAGCGGCGACAGGCTGTCGCCGATCTGGTCGCTCGTGAACGAGACGAAATTCTCCGCGAGCAGGTCGTCCATCGTGAGCGCCTGCCGTCCGAACAGGCGATGATGCCGCCCGCAGAAGATCGCATAGCGCTGGCGCAGAAAACAGCGCTGTTCGAGCTTGTCGACGGGCGTGCGGCACAGACCGAGGCCCGCTGTCGCGGTTTTCTGCAGCAGCGATGAAATGATGTCGGACGAACGCATGATCTCGATATGCAGGTCGATGCGCGGATACGTTCGATGAAACTCCGCGAGAAATTCGTCGTACACGCCCGATTCGATGCGGCTCACCGTCAGCAGGCGAATCGACCCGGTGATGTCGTCGGTGCGGTCGTCGAGTTCGGTTTCGAGCCGCGACATGTGGCCGTAGATGTCGCTCGCGATCCGGTACACCTCTTCACCAGCGCGCGTCGGTTCGAAGTGCGGTCCGCGCCGCTGGATCAGGTTGCGGCCGAGCGTGTCCTCCAGGCGCTTCAGCGCCTGGCTCACCGCGGGCTGCGTCAGGTGCAGCCGAGCGGCGGCGCGGCTCACGCTGCGCTCCTGCATGATCACGAGGAACGTGCGCAGCAGGTTCCAGTCGAGCCGGTCGTTCAGGAAGCGCGCGACGTCGGCGCGAAGCTGGGTCATTTTTTGCCTTCGATATTAGCCAGATTTATACGGGAGATAATAAACCGAAATTTGACTAATGTTTTATGGCTGGCGATAAAACCCCATCCCGCGCCGCCCGACAACGAGAGACGCGGCCCCGCCATCCCAAGGAGCTTCCGGTGAGTTCAATCCAGCACACAACCCGCCAGCCGGTGCGCGCCGCCGCTGCGGCGTTCATTGGCACGATGATCGAGTGGTACGACTTCTACATCTACGCGACCGCCGCCGCGCTCGTGTTCGGCGAGTTGTACTTTCCGTCGCACGATCCGTTCGTGAGCACGATGGCGTCGTTCGCGACCTTCGCGGTCGGCTTCTTCGCGCGGCCGCTCGGTGGCATCGTGTTCGGCCATCTCGGCGACAAGATCGGCCGCAAGAAAGCGCTGATGACCACGCTGATGATGATGGGCGTCGCGACCGTCTGTGTCGGCTTGCTGCCGAGCTACACGAAGGTTGGCCTGCTCGCGCCGGTGCTGCTCGTGCTCCTGCGCGTCGTGCAGGGCATTGCGGTGGGCGGCGAGTGGGGCGGCGCCGTGCTGATGGCGGGCGAACATGCGCCGGAAGGCCGCCGCACGTTCTTTGCGTCGTTCGCGCAGCTCGGCAGCCCGGCCGGGCTGATTCTCTCGCTCGTCGCGTTTCGCGCGGTGACGTCGATGGACCACGCCGACTTCATCTCCTGGGGCTGGCGCCTGCCGTTCCTTGTGAGCGCGGTGTTGCTGGTTGTCGGCATCTTCATCCGGATCGGTGTGAACGAGTCGCCGGAGTTTCAGCGCGAGAAGGAAAAGAAGCGCACCGTCGAGCTGCCGATCGCCGAGGTGTTCCGTTCGTCGGGCTGGCTCGTGGCGCTTTGCATCGGCGCGAACACGATCGGCATCGCGGGCGTCTACTTCACCAACACGTTCATGATCTCGTACACGACGCAATACGTCGGCGTGACGAAATCGCTGATTCTCGACTGTCTCTTCGCGGTCGCGATCATCCAGTTCCTCACGCAGCCGCTTGCGGCGTATATGGCTGAGAAGCTCGGCGGCGCGCGCTTTCTCAAGCTGGCCGCACTCTGCGCGATGGTCTCGCCGTACCCGATGTTCATCCTCGTGCAGAGCGGCAACATGATGTCGATGATCGCCGGCATCGCGCTCGCGGTGATCTGCATGTCGAGCTTCTACTCGGTGATCGCGGGCTTCGTGTCCGGCGTCTTTCCGACGCGCGTGCGCTACTCCGCGATCTCGCTGTCGTACCAGGTGTGCGGCGCGATCGCGGGCGGCCTGACGCCGCTCGTCGGCACCTGGCTCGCGCATAAATTCGTCGGGCAATGGTGGCCACTCGCCGTGTTCTATACGGGCCTGGCAAGCCTGTCGCTCGTGTGCATCGTCGCGCTCGATGCGCTCAAGCACCGCCGCGCCGACGCGCTCGACGCCGTGCCGTCGCACTGAATTCATTTCGAGGAATCTGAAGCCATGTTGCAAGTGAACGGCCCGCGACTGTGGGCGAGCCTGATGGAAATGGCGCAGGTCGGCGCCACGGTGAAGGGCGGCGTGCGCCGCCTCGCGCTCACCGAGGACGACCGGCGCGGCCGCGACCTCTTCGCGAAGTGGTGCCGCGAAGCGGGCATGACGGTCGATGTCGATGAAGTCGGCAACCTGTTCGCGCGGCGCGAGGGCGCGGATGCGTCGCTCGCGCCTGTCGTGATCGGCAGCCATCTCGACACGCAGCCCGAAGGCGGCCGCTTCGACGGCGTCTACGGCGTGCTCGCGGCGCTCGAACTCGTGCGCACGCTGAACGATGCCGGCATCGTGACGGAGAAGCCGATCGAGATCGTGTCGTGGACCAACGAGGAAGGTGCGCGCTTTACGCCGGCGATGCTCGGCTCGGCGGTGTTCGTCGGCGCGACGCCGCTCGCGGCCGCGCTCGACACGCAGGACGCAGACGGCGTCACCCTGCGCGATGCGCTCGCGCAGTGCGGCTACGCGGGCAAGCGGCGCGCGACGGGCCAGCCGGTGGATTCGTACTTCGAGGCGCACATCGAGCAGGGGCCGGTGCTTGAGAGTCACGGCAATCCGATCGGCGTGGTGACGGGCGGGCAGGCGATCCGCTGGCTCGACGTCAGCGTGACCGGCGTCGCGGCGCATGCGGGCACGACGCCGATGCCGTACCGGAAGGATGCGCTTTTCGCGAGCGCCGAGATGGCACTGCAACTCGAAGCGATCGCGCAGCGTTTTGCGCCGCTGGGACTCGTGACGATCGGTCAGGTCGCGATTCCGAACTCGTCGCGCAATACGATTGCCGGGCGCGTTGCGTTCACCGTCGATCTACGTCATCCCGACGACGCGCAGATCGACGCGATGGAGCGCGACGTGCGCGAGGCGTTCGGCAAGGTCGCGCAGGCGCGCGGCCTCGAAGTCGTCGTAGAGACCTACTGGAAGAGTCCCGCGACGCCGTTCGATACGGAATGCGTCGCCCTCGTGCAGGACGCGGTGACCACGCTCGGCTACGCGCACGAGCAGATCGTGAGCGGCGCCGGACACGACGCGATCCATCTCGCGCGCCACGTGCCGACGGCGATGGTGTTCATCCCGTGCGTCGACGGCCTGTCGCACAACGAGGCCGAGGACGCGCTGCCCGAAGACGTCACCTGCGGCGCGAACGTGCTGGTGAACGCGGTGCTCGCGCGGGCCGTCGCGCACGCGCACGTCGAAGCATGATTCAAAAGGAACGAACCCGATGCTGACTTACTTTCATCCCGAGCAACTGAAACACCATCCGCGCAGCTATTTGTCGCGCGGCCAGATGCGCACGCCGCAGGAAGTGCCGGAGCGGGCGCTGCGGCTCGTCGAGGCGGCGAAGTCGCTCGGATTCGACGTGCGCGAGCCTGCCGACTTCGGCACGGCGCCGCTTGCCGCTGTGCACGGCATGAGCTATCTGCGCTTTCTCGAAGAGGCGCATGCCGAGTGGAAGAAGATCCCGCAGGACTGGGGCGACGAAGTGATGTCGAACATCTACGTGCGCGAGGGCAATCCGCTGCGCGGCGTGCTGGCGCAGGCGGCACGTTATCTCGCCGATGGCAGTTGCCCGGTCGGGCCGGATACTTACCGGTCCGCGTACTGGTCGGCGCAATGCGCGGTCGCGGGCGCGGCCGCCATCGCGGACGGCGCGCGCGAAGCGTACGCCGTGTGCCGGCCGCCGGGTCATCATGCGCGCGCCGAGGCGGCGGGCGGCTTCTGCTATCTGAACAACGCGGCGATCGCGGCGCAGGCGTTGCGCGGGCGTTTTGGCCGCGTCGCGATTCTCGATACCGACATGCACCATGGACAGGGCGTGCAGGAGATTTTCTACGGTCGTGACGACGTGCTCTACGTCTCCGTTCATGGCGATCCGACGAATTTCTATCCGGTTGTCGCGGGATATGAGGACGAGCGTGGCGCGGGCGTGGGGGATGGGTACAACGTCAATCTGCCGATGCCGCACGGGTCAAGCGAGGAAGTGTTCTTCGGGCAGGTCGATGCGGCGCTGCGGGCGCTCAGGCGCTTTCAGCCGGATGCGCTGGTGCTGGCGCTGGGGTTCGATATCTACAAGGACGATCCGCAGGCGATGGTCGCGGTAACGACCGAAGGCTTCGGGAGGTTGGGGCGGGAGATTGGCTCGCTCGGCTTGCCGACGCTCATCGCGCAGGAAGGCGGGTATCACATCGAGAGTCTGGGTGATAACGCGCGGGCGTTCTTTGGCGGCTTCATGGAGACGCGCGGCCCGGGCCGTTGAAGAGACGCGACGGCGGCCACGAGAGCGGGGCGTGCTCGCAGGCCGCTATCGGAAGCGGGCGCATCAAACGGTGTCTGACGAATCAATGCATGCCGCAGTCGTTCACCGTCCACCACGCTCATCGGTGAGCGCCGTCGGAAAAGGCTCATTCCCATGTCCGGCGCGCCGCTTGGGCGCTTTCCCTGCCGGCCATCCGCACACGCCAAACCGATCGAGGAGCGCCTGCACGCCATCGGCGGGAACCGGGCGCGAGAACAGGAAGCCCTGCGCCTCGATCGGCCCGAGCGCCGCGAGCCACGCAATCTGCTCTTCCTTTTCCGTCCCCTCGACGACGACCGTCAACCCGAGCGAACGCGCCAGATTGATGATCGCCGATACCATCACGCACACGCTGCGGTCCTCGGGAATCGCCTGGATGAACGAGCGGTCGACCTTCAGCGTATCAACGGAAAAACGGTTCAGATACGACAGCGACGAATACCCGGTGCCGAAATCGTCCAGCGCGATGCGCACGCCCAGGCGCTTCAACGCGGCGATCTTCTCCTGCACCAGTTCCGGATACTCCACCATCACCGTTTCGGTGATTTCGAGCTCCAGCTTGTCGGCGGGAATGCCGCTCTCGTTGATCGCGCGCGCGACCGTCTCGAGCAGGTCGCCGCGCCAGAACTGCACCGCCGAAATATTCACGGCGAGCGACAGCCCCGTATAACCGTCGCGCTGCCACTCGGCGAGCTGCATGCAGGCGGTGTGGATCACGAAGTCGCCGACGGGCACGATCAGCCCCGTCGATTCCGCCACCGGAATGAACTCGTTGGCCGGAATCAGTCCATGCTGCGGATGGTTCCAGCGCACCAGCGCCTCGAAGCCGGTGATGCAGCGCCGTGCGAGGTCGATCTTCGGCTGATACGCGAGGAACAACTGCCGCTCCGTCAGCGCGACGCGCAGTTGTTGCTCCCACTTCATCAGATGGTCCGCGCGATGCGACAGATGCGGCGAATAGAACTGATAGCAGTTGCGGCCCGCGTCCTTCGCGCTGTACATCGCGAGGTCGGCCTTCTTGAGCAGGTCGATCTCGCTCTCGTTCGACACCGAAAAGAGCGCGATGCCAATGCTCGCGTGCAGCACGAACGCGCTGCCGCGCACGTCGAAGGGCGTCGCGAACATCGTCGAGATCGCTTCGGCCAGTTCCACCGCGCGCCGCTCGACCTCGTCGCCCTTCACGACGACGACGAATTCATCGCCGCCGATCCGCGACAGCCGTCCGTTCTCGCCGACCGTTTCCGCGAGCCTCGACGCCGTCATTTGCAGCACGATGTCACCCGCGTTGTGGCCGAGCGTGTCGTTCACCGTCTTGAAGTTGTCGAGGTCGATGAAGAGCAGCGCGAGGTGCCCGAGATTGTCCGCTTGCGCAACGTCGTGCCTGAGCGCCTGCAGCGTCGAATAGCGGTTGCGCAGGCCCGTCAGCAGGTCGAACTCGACGAGATGCGTCATCTCGCGCTCGCGCCCGAGCAGCTTGCCGATCAGCCCCGTCGCGACGCCGAAGAAGCCGAGCATCGCGAGCGAGATGAACGTCGCCATCAGGAGATAGACGTTGCGCGTGTGGTTGTAGTCGATGAACTCTTCCTTCTCCGACAACCCGACCAGCACGCCGAGCGGATAGCCGTCGATGTGCCGGTACGACACGATGCGCTTCACGTTGTCGATCGGATCGACGTAGATCCCGGACGCGTGGTCGGAGGTCGGGTACACGCCGCTCGCGGTGAAGTCGCCGCGGGCGCGTTCGGCGGCGCTCTTCGCGTCGTTCTTGCTGGTGACGGAGGTCCTCGCGCCCGTGCCCTCGGACGCGCCCGCGCCGGTATTGCGCGCGAGCACCGAGCCGTTGTCGGAGACGACGGCGATCACGCCTTCGCGCCCGATCGACGCGACGTTGTAGAAGTCGCTCGTGAAGTAGGTCGGGTCTTCCGACACGACGACCACGCCCGCGAACGAGCCGTCCGGGTGATTCAGGCGCCGGGTGATCTGCAGCGTCCAGAGGCCCGACACGCGGCCGCGCACGGGACGGCTGATGTAGAGCAGGTCGTCGTTGGAATGCGCGTGGACCTTGAAGTGCTCGCGGTCGGAGAGGTCGATCGGCTTCGGATGCGGGTCGGCGGTGTTCGCGACCAGCGTGCCGTATTCGTCGATGAGCGAGACCTGAACGAGCGTGTCGCTCTGGACGACGCCTTTTTCGACGGTCGAGATGAGGTTGAAGTTTTCCGGCGACTTCTCGTACTCGTACTTGACGAAGCGCGTCACCTGGTCGACCTGATGGATCGCCTTGATCGTGTGTTGTTCGAGCGCCGACGAAAGGATCGCGGCAGAGGCCATCGATTCGTGCGTGGTCGCTTCGCGCTCGACCGAGAGGCGCGCGAAGATGACCGTCCACAAGAGGACGAGCACAAGTGTCCCGAGCACGGGAATGACGAGCAGCGCCCGCCGGCGGCGGGGCGGCAAACCGCTGTGCTGGCCGTCGCGTGACACTTTGGGCCGTGTTCGATTCATGTGCTCGCTGATGTCCGTGGGCGATTCAGCGCGGCGTGCCTGACGCTCGACTGCGCTACTGGGTAAAGCCGATCTAGCTGGGAGAAAACCGGACCAGCGACGGGAGTGTGCCCGGTCGTATGCGCGAACGCGTGCGGAGCGACTGCCGGTGGCGCTGCTTCGGTCCGGGCACGCGCGGCATCGCGCAATGTGCCTGGCACGATGCTCGAACCGCGCTGACTTCCGACATCCATTGTTGCCCCAGTGGACGGCCGCCGCCGGCCGGTAAGCATACGTTTGCGCCCTGGCGCGCACGCACGCCGCCTCATTCCGGGGTCGTCCAGGCCTGCCGTTGTGCTGCCCCGCTTGCCTTGTCTAATAATCCGGTCACTGATTGTTCAGATATTACTTAAGCCTTCAGGATTAAGGAAGCACAGTCGCTGCGGGTATACACGTCCCCGAGCCTGATCAAACAAGCACAGTCGGTGCATCAAAGGCGGAACGTCCCGTCGACGATCGTCACCGTATGGCCGCCGATCCACGTGCGCGCGTCGGTGCCGTCGTGATCGTAATCGATGAAAACCCGGCCGTCGCGTCCGATAACGGTCCCTTGTCGCACCGTAAAGGAGCGTCCCGGCCGCCGGTTCTGCACGCTGAGCAGGCAGGCGAGCGCGGCGTTCGCGCTGCCCGTGACGGGGTCTTCGGCGTTCTCGGCCCCGTACAGCAAGGCTCGCAGCTCGAACGTAGCCGGCGCGGCCCCGCCCGCGTCCGTGGCGATGTGCGGGCCGTAAGCCGCGAGGCCGAGCGTCGTGATATCGGCGATGAGTGCGGTCATTGCGTTGCGATCCGGCGCAAGCGCGAGCACGCCGGCGGCGGCATTCAGGCGCACGACCAGCCACGGTACGCCGTTGTCAACCGCGCACGGCGGCGCGGTGAAATCGATTACGCCCCGCCCGAAGGCTGCGTCGAGGCGTTGTAGCTGCGCATCGTCGAGCGGCCTGATGCGCGCGGGCGGCGCGGCGAACGCCCATGCGCCGGTATCGCGCTCGACGATCGGCACGAGTCCGACGCCGCATTGCTGCACGAGCCTCCCGGGCTGCTTCGGCGTGTAGCCGCTTTCGAGCAGCGCGTGCGCGGTGCCGAGCGTCGGATGGCCGGCGAACGGCAGTTCCCTCGACGTCGTGAAGATGCGCACGCGATAGTCGGCGGCGGGGTCGGTGGGGCGCAGCAGGAACGTCGTCTCGGAGAGATTGGTCCAGCGTGCGATCGCCTGCATCGCGTCGGCGGACAGGTCGTCGGCATCGAAGACGACGGCGAGCGGATTGCCCTTGAAGGGCACGGACGTGAAAACGTCGACCTGCCTGAAACGAACCGTTCGTGATTGCATGGGAAGTGACGGGAAGAAACGTGGATTGGAAACAGCAGGTCGACAGCGCGCAAAAAAGCCCGGGACCTCGCGGCGCCGGGCTTGGTCGGGACTGCGCCGTTCAGGCCACTTCGGCGATCAACTCGATCTCGACGCACGCGCCCATCGGAATCTGCGCGACGCCGAACGCCGAGCGCGCGTGCTTGCCGCGCTCGCCGAAGACTTCGGCGAGCAGTTCCGACGCGCCGTTCGTCACGACGTGCTGCTCGGTGAAGTCCGGCGTGGAGTTGACGAGGCTCATCACCTTGACGATGCGCTGCACGCGATTCAGGTCGCCGACGTGCGCATGCAGGGTCGCGATCAGGTCGATGGCGACGGAGCGCGCGGCGGCCTTGCCTTCCTCGGTGCCGAGCGTGTCGCCGAGCTTGCCCGCGTGGACCTTGCCGCCCTTCTTCGCGATATGGCCCGACAGATACACCGTGTTGCCGCTCTGCGCGCTCATCACGTAGGCAGCGGCGGGCGCGCCCGCGCTGGGCAGCTCGATGCCGAGTTCCTTCAGCTTGTCGTACACATTCGATTCGGCCATCAAAGACTCCTGGGTTCCAGTTGAAGAATGGGAAGAATGCGGCGACGGTATCAGAGGCGCGCCCGGATCAGCGCGCCGAGCTTCGCGACGCCTTCGTCGATCTTCGCCGGCGGCACGGTCACGAACGACAGCCGCAGCGTATTGTGCTCGGCCTGGTTCGCGAAGAACGGACCGCCCGGCACGAACGCGACATGCTGCTCGATCGCCGCTTCGAGCAGCTTCATTGTGTCGATGTGCTTCGGCAGCGTCACCCACACGAACATGCCGCCTTCCGGCCGGTTCCATTCGACTCCGGCGGGCATGTGATGTTCCAGCGCCGCGAGCATCGCCGCGCACTGGTCGCGATAGAGCGCGCGGATGGTCGGCACGTGCTGGTCGAGGAAGCCGTCCTTCACCACCTCGTGGACGATGCGCTGCGTGAGGCTCGGCGTGTGCAGGTCGGTCGCCTGCTTCGCCTGCACCAGCTTGAAGTGCAGTTCCTCGGGCGCGATGATGTAGCCGACCCGCAGGCCCGGCGCCAGCACCTTCGAGAACGAGCCGAGATGCACGATGTGGTCGGGCGCCATCGAGAGCATCGTCGGTAGCGGGGCGCCTGCGTAGTCGAGCGCGCCGTAGGGGTCGTCTTCGATGATCGGGAACGCGGCCCGCTGTGCGAACTCGGCAAGCGCGCGGCGGCGCTCGAGCGGCAGGCGGCGGCCGGTCGGGTTCTGGAAGTTCGGCTGGGCGTACAAAAGGCGCGCGCCTTCGATCAGCGCGGCATCGAGCCGTTCGGGGATCAGGCCGTGCTCGTCGGTCGGCACCTGCACGTAGTTCGGCTCGAAGAGCGAGAACGACTGCAGCGCGCCGAGGTAGGTCGGCGTCTCGACGAGCACGCGGCTCGCCGGATCGACCAGCACCTTGCCGAGCAGGTCGAGCGCCTGCTGCGAACCCGTCGTGATCAGCACCTGCGATGCGCGGATGTGCGCGCCGCCGACCGAATAGCGCGCCGCGACCCACTCGCGCAGCGGCATGAAGCCTTCGGTCGCGCTGTACTGCAGGGCGGCGGACGGCTGGTCGCGCAGGATGTGTTCCGACGCACGGCGCATCTGCTCGACCGGAAAGGTCGCCGGCGAGGGCAGGCCGCCCGCGAACGAAATGACTTCGGGCCGCTCCGTGACTTTCAGGATTTCGCGGATCGCGGAGCTGGTCAGCTTGCGGGCGCGTTCGGAAAGTTGCCAGTGCGTGGCGCGAAAGTCGGCTTGATTCATGGGGTCCTCGGTCGTCTCGATTGCAGCGGGGCTGCGCTTTTTCAATGGGCCTGGTCGGCGGATTTCGGGTGCTTCAACTGCGGTCTTCGATCGGCGGCTGCGGCATCGGGGATTGCCGCACATCGCGCGCGTCGGCTTGCCTGCCTGCGCGCGGCGCCAGGAATTCGATTATCGCTCGCTCGTGTCATCTTGAGTTCGTCGTGCGCACCGCCGCCCGGGCGGACGCCACACCCGGCGCCACCGAAGACGAACCGACCGGCGGCGTCGTGCGCACCGCAGCCTTGCGGCCGAGCACCACGGTCGCGATCACGGCGGCGGCGTAGATCCACGTCGACGCCTCGACGTGCTCGCCGAAAAAGAGCGCCGAGAACGCCATCGTGAAGAAGATCTGCAGCAGTTGAACCTGCCCGACGCGCGCGATGCCGCCCATCGCGAGCCCCGCGTACCACGCGAAGAAGCCGATGAACTGCGAGAACAGGGTTACGTAGCCGAATGCGAGCCAGGTTCGCAGCGCGAGCGGTTCCGGATGCGCCGCTTGATGCGCCCACCAGAGCCCGCCTACCGGCAGCAGGAGAAACGGCGCCGACAGCACGAGCGCCCAGCAGATCACCTGCCAGCCGCCCATCTGACGCGCGAGGCGCGCGCCTTCCGCATAGCCGAGCGCGCCGATGCCGACCGCGACGAGCATCAGCAGGTCGCCGGCCTGCAAGCCGCCGCCGCCCGCCTGCAGCGCGAATGCGACGACGATCGCACTGCCCGCGAGCGCGCTCGCCCAGAAAGCTTTCGACGGCCGCTCGTGCGAGAGCCACGCGGCATAGATCGCGACGCACAGCGGCTGCAAGCCGTTGACGACCGCGCCGTGCGACGCCGGCACGGTCTTCATCGCCCAGGCGGAAAACACCGGAAACGCGATGATCACGCCGAGCGAGACGACGGCGAGGCTTTTCACCTGCGGCCAGGTCGGCCGGCGCTCACGGCGCCAGGCGAGGAGCGCGGCGGCCGGAATCGCGGCGACGAGCGCGCGGCCGAGGCCGTTCAAGAGCGGATGGACGTCCTGCACGACGATGCGCGTCATCGGCAGCGTCAGGCTGAAAATGATCACGCCGATCAGGCCGAGCAACATGCCCTCGGTTTCGCGGGTCTTCATCGGGACGAATCTCCTGTTCTGTGGGGCGCGCGGTGCCGGATGCGACTGCCGCCTGCCGTTTATGGGGATCGGCGGGATGAAGGCCCGGCGACCGGTTATTCGGGTTGTCTCGAAAGAGCGTCCGTCCGGGCTTGCGCGACGTCGGCCGCTTCATCAGGCGCATTCGCCTCCGCTTCGTCTTCCGTTTTCCTGCTCTTTGCGCGCCGGCGCGATTTTTTCGCCTCGTCCGCTTCGGCCGCTGCACGCCGCGCCGCTTCGACCGATTCCGCCGATTCCCCGAGCGTCACGACCGAGCCGTCCGGCAGTTCGAATTCCGCGACGAGTTCCGGTGCGCCCGAGGTCGGCTCGACGCGCATCAGATGCGCCGCGCCGAGCCACGCGAGCTGTTCCGCGATCGTCCCGGCGCGCGGGTGGTACCCGGTGAGCGAGCGCAGCGCGATGCCCGTCTCCGGCAGCGCGGACGACGGATGCTGCGTCGTGTCCCACTGGATCAGCGAGGGCGCGACGCCTTCCCCGGCGCCTTGCCACGCGGGAAACGCGCCGTCGTTCGGCACGGTCAGGGCCCAGGTGTTCGAGCCGCGCGACATCGGCACGGCGGGCGCGATGCGCTCCGGGTACTGCGCCTGCCAGCGCGCGAGCAGGCGCGGCCGGTCGACGCGCACGACCCAGTGCACGAGTTGCGGGCCGCTCTCGATGCGCGCCTGCATTGCCGGATCGTCGAGCGCGAACAGACGCGCGCGGGGCGCATCGGCGGGCGGCGCGTCGGGGTCGATCGCGATCACTTCCAGATACGCGCCGCCCCACAGGTTCAGGAGCCGGTTGTGGGTGCGCATCAGCGGATGCGCGCCGCCGCCGGCCGTCCCCACGCCGAACTTGCCGGCGATGAACCGTTCGCCCTCTTCGAGCGTGCGCGCAGCGACGACGAGGTGATCCAGTTTCAGGGCGCGTTGAAAGGCGGGTGCAGGCGGTTGAACGGTCATGACGATTCAGGCAAGGGAAATCAGGGCCGACAGCATAACCGTTCGACTCTGCGCCGGTGGCCGCGCCAAGTCGAGCAAATTCCCGGAAGGACAAATGTAGCGCCTAACACCTGCACAGTAACGGTACAATCGGACCAATACTATTCGGTACAGTTTTTCGCCAAATCAACGCTCTAAACCGGAGCCGCCGATGTCCGTGCCACTCGACCTGATTCCCGCGCCGCACGACGCGCCGCAACTGACGCTCGTCGACCAGCTCGTCCAGTGGGGGCGGCGGCGCATCGACGAACGCGTGTTCCGTCCCGGCATGCGCATGCCGTCGATCCGCAAGCTCGCGCTCGACAAGGGCGTATCGCGTTTCACCGTCGTCGAAGCGTACGAGCGGCTCGTTGCGCACGGCTATCTCGATTCGCGGCGCGGCTCAGGTTTCTACGTCCGCGACCGCGCGGCGGCGACACCGGTCGCGAGCCCCGTCGCGACGCCCGAGCGTGAGCCGGTACAGAGCACGATCGACGTCGTCTGGCTGTTGCGCAACATGCTGCAGACGTCGAGCCCGGCAAAGGGGCCGGGGCTCGGCTATCTGCCGACCCAGTGGCTCGACGGCGAGCTGATCACGAGCGCGCTGCGCTCGATGAGCCGCCAGAGCGGCGCGCAGTTGCTCGGCTTCGGCACGCCGCAGGGCTTCCTGCCGCTGCGCCAGCAATTGCAGACGCGGCTCGCGGAACTGGAGATCGGCGCATCGACGCAGCAGATCGTGATGGTCTCCGGCATCACCCAGGCGATCGACCTGATCGCGCGCCTTTACGTGCAGCCGGGCGATACGGTGATCGTCGGCGACCCGGCATGGTTTCAGATGTTCGGGCGCTTTGCGTCGCAGGGCGCGCGGCTCGTCGGGATGCCGTACACGCCCGACGGCCCCGATCTCGACGCGCTCGAGACGATGGTCCAGACCTGGCGTCCGAAGATGCTCGTCATCAATTCGGTGCTGCAGAACCCGACGGGCACGTCGCTGACCGCGGCGCAGGCGTTCCGGATCCTGCAACTGGCAGAAACCTACGATTTCATCGTCGTCGAGGACGACGTCTACGGCGATCTCGCCCCGCCGGGCTATCCCGCGACGCGCCTCGCGAGCCTCGATCAGCTGAAGCGCGTGATCTTCCTCGGCAGCTTTTCAAAGACGCTCGCGGCGAATCTGCGCGTGGGTTACGTGGCGGCGTCGGCGGAGGTGGCGAACGCGCTGGCCGACCAGAAGATGCTCGTCGGCATGACGAGTCCGGAACTGAACGAGCGCGTGCTCTACAAGGTGCTGACGGAAGGCCATTACCGGCGCCACGTCGAACGTCTGCGAGGGCGGCTCGACGGCGTGCGCGAAAAGACCGCGCGAATGCTGGAATCGACCGGTTTCCGGCTCTTTTCGCAGCCGTCGGCGGGCATGTTTCTCTGGGCCGACGCGGGGATCGATTCCGAAGCGCTCGCGGCCGCCGGCCACGAAGCCGGCTTCCTGCTGACGCCCGGGAGCCTTTTTTCGCCGCATCAGTCGCCGACGACGTGGATGCGCTTCAACATCGCCAATTGCGGCGATCCGGCGCTGTCCGCGCTGCTCGCGAATCATCTCGACAAGGCCGGACGGCGGATTTAGGCGACGCGCGGGGCTCGGATTACACCAAGCGGCTCAGCGTGCTTCGCGGCAGATTCCGGCGGTTCGACGGATCGGCGATGAAGTCGGCCAGCACGGTCTGGAAGAGCGCGAGCGCGTCGGGATGGGTCCGGTACTTGTGCTCGTAGAGATGACGCCGGCCTTCGCCGCCTTGATGCGCGAGCGCGAAATAGTCGGCGATCAGGTTGCCCTGCGCCTCCATGTTGTAATCGCGAAGGCGTCGGCCGGGCGCGAGCGTGTATCCGTAACCGAGGCCGATCCGCACCGCGCCGCGCAGCCTCACCCAGTAGCCCAGCTGATGTTGCCAGACGTGCGTCATCTCGTGCATGAACCACATCTGCGAAGCGAGGTTGGTCGAGAAATCGTCGCGGAAGCAGGCTTTCGGAAAATACAGATGGCCGTTCGGCGCCATCGCCGTGTGCGCAGGCTGCAGGCCGAACGGCAGATAGCCCGTGTCGTGAACGCGGACTGTCGAATAGTCGATCGCATCGGCGAAAACAAGCCGCGCGATCGCGATCTCGCCGCTCGTGAGCGTGCGCGCGACGCGCTTGCGGCCGAGCGCGCGCGAACAGGCGGCGCGCACCGCGACGGACATTTTCACCGGCTGGCTCGATTGGGGATCATGGGCGGAATTGTTCCACACGGCGCGCGGTGAGAGAAAATACACATTCGGCTCTTGAAATTGCCCTGAGATGCCCCACCTGACGCCAATTCGCTCGAGGCGATAGCGCTTCCCCGGCGCGGTCGCCGACATCATCGAAAACCCAACTAGAGGAACCGACCATGGCGCAAGAAACCATGAGCTTTCAGGCAGAAGTGAAGCAGCTTCTGCATCTGATGATCCATTCGCTCTACAGCAACAAGGAAATCTTCCTGCGCGAGCTGATTTCGAACGCATCCGACGCCGCCGACAAGCTGCGTTTCGAGGCCATCGAAAACAGCGCGCTGTACGAGAACGATTCCGACCTGCGCATCCGCGTGTCGTACGACAAGGCCGCGCGCACCGTCACCATCGACGACAACGGCATCGGCATGAGCCGAGACGAAGCGATTTCGCACCTCGGCACGATCGCGCGCTCCGGCACCAAGGAATTCTTCTCGAAGCTTTCCGGCGACCAGCAGAAGGATGCCGCGCTCATCGGCCAGTTCGGCGTGGGCTTTTACTCGGGCTTCATCGTCGCGGACAAGATCACGGTCGAAACGCGCCGCGCCGGATTGCCGGCGAGTGCGGGCGTGCGCTGGACGAGCGCGGGCGAGGGCGATTTCGAAGTCGAGGACATCGAGCGCGCGCAACGCGGCACGACCATCACGCTGCACCTGCGTGCCGACGAGGACGAACTGCTGTCCACCCACAAGCTCAAGTCGATCATCCAGAAGTACTCGGACCACGTCGCGCTGCCGATCCTGATGAAGAAGGAAGAGTGGGACGCGGAAAAGGGCGAGATGGTCGAGAAGGACGAGGACGAGACCGTCAACCAGGCGAGCGCGCTCTGGACGCGGGCGAAGAACGACATCACGGAAGAGCAGTATAAGCAGTTCTACCAGCACCTCTCGCACGATCACGACGATCCGCTCGCCTGGACGCACAATCGCGTCGAAGGCCGCAGCGAGTACACGCAATTGCTGTACGTGCCGAAGCACGCGCCGTTCGACCTCTGGAACCGCGATCACAAGAGCGGTCTGAAGCTCTACGTGAAGCGCGTCTTCATCATGGACGACGCCGAGCAGCTGTTGCCGCAGTATCTGCGCTTCGTGAAGGGCGTCGTCGATTCGGCCGATCTGCCGCTCAACGTCTCGCGCGAAATCCTGCAGGAAAGCCGCGATGTGAAGGCTATCCGCGAAGGCGTGACCAAGCGCGTGCTGTCGATGCTGGAGGATCTGGCGTTGTCGTCGGCGGAAGCTACGGAAGACGCCGAGAAGCAAAAGTACCCGACCTTCTGGAAGGAATTCGGCCAGGTGTTCAAGGAAGGTGTAGGCGAGGACTTCGGCAACCGCGAGCGCATCGCGAAACTGGTGCGCTTCGCCTCCACGCAAAACGATACCGACGAGCAGACCGTGTCGCTCGCGGACTACGTGTCGCGCATGAAGCCCGAGCAGACGAAGATCTACTACGTCACCGCCGATAGCTGGCAGGCAGCGAAGAACAGCCCGCATCTCGAAGTGTTCCGCAAGAAGGGCGTGGAAGTGCTGCTGCTGACGGAGCGCGTCGACGAATGGATGCTTTCGTTCCTCAACGAATTCGACGGCAAGCCCCTGCAGAGCGTCGCGCGCGGCGACCTCGACCTCGGCGCGCTGAACGACGAGGAAAAGCAGCAGCAGGAGAAAGTCGGCGAGGAAATGAAGCCGCTCGTCGAGAAGATGAAGGAAGTGCTCGAAGGCAAGGCGAAGGACGTGCGCCTCACGTTCCGTCTCACTGATTCGCCGTCGTGCCTCGTTGCCGACGAAGGCGACATGAGCGGCTACCTTCAGCGCATGCTGAAGGCGGCGGGCCAGCAGGCGCCGCAGATGCAGCCGATCCTGGAAGTGAATCCGGAGCATCCGCTGGTGAAGGGGCTGAACGCCGATAACGCCAGTTTCGGCGACTGGTGTCATCTGCTCTTCGATCAGGCGTTGCTCGCGGAAGGCGGCTCGCTGGAAGATCCGGCGAGCTTCGTGAAGCGCACGAACGCGTTGCTGTTGACGCGCTGAGCGGCTCCACATCCCGATCAAAAACGCGCTGCCGGTTGATGCCGGCAGCGCGTTTTTTTATTTCTTCAGCTTGCGTTCCTTATTGGCCTGCGCGAGCACCGATGCCGCGAGCGTCTTCGTGTCTTCGGAATACTTGGCGCTGTGAAGCATTTCACTCGCCTTGTGTTCCATCTCGGCGCTCGTCTGCCTGTTCGAATGCGTCTGCGACAGGGCGGAGGCCGCAAGGCTCTTCGCGATTGCCGATGCCTCCGGGTCGCTCAGCGTTTTCGCTGCGAGATGGGCGACCGGCTTCGACGTCTGTTTCTTGTTTTCCGACATTGATGTCCTCTCAGTGTTGATTGGCTCGCGCCAGGTCAGGCCGCGAGACCGGCCATACGTCCCATGACCGGCGCAGCAGTTTTCATCGCCGATATCCGCACTTCCATACGATTCGTCCTAACTCGATGACGGTTTTATAATCACCGCCATGCCGATTCCCCACGATCCCGTCGATGCCCACTGGCGCGTCGCACCGCGCGCCACCTTCACCACCGATCAGAAAGACTGGGCGACGCGCGGCGGCTCGCTCACCGCGCATTTGCGCACGCTCGGCGCGGTAAGCGTGTCGGTCACGCGCGAGGCCATCGACATGCCATTCGCCGACGAATGGCGTGCGCTGCGCATCGGCCCGCGAACGCCGTGCTGGGTGCGCGAAGTCGTGCTGAACGTGGACGGCGTGCCGTTCGTCGCGGCGCACAGCATCGTGCCGCTCGCCGAGAGCGCGGGCGTCTGGCAGGCGATGCGTTCGCTGCGCACGCGACCGCTCGCGGAGCTTCTCTACAGCGACAGCAGCGTCGCGCGTTCGGCGCTCGTGAGCCGGCGGCTCACCGCGCGTCATCCGCTGTATCGGCTGGCGGCCGGACTCTTCGACGATGCCGCCGTGCACGCGCTCGTCGCGCGCCGCTCGGTGTTCGAGCGATACCGCGCCCCGCTGATGGTCACCGAATGCATGTTGCCGGCGCTGTGGTCGCGGTTGTCGTCTTCATTGCGCGAATCGCATCGCGAGCATTCGCGGCCGCTCGAGCATCTGGTCTCGCATTCAAGGCGCCCCGCGCGCCCCGAGCCGAAGTGATGCTGCGAGGCTTCCCCCCGATCGCCGACGAAGCGACCCACACGCTGATTCTCGGCAGCTTTCCCGGCGTCGCGTCGCTCGCGGCGACGCAGTACTACGCGCATCCGCGCAACCAGTTCTGGCGGCTCGTCGGCACCGTGATCGGCGAAGCGCTGCACGAGCTTCCTTACGATGAGCGCGTCGCGCGTCTGCTCGCCCACGGCATCGGCCTGTGGGACGTGCTCGCCGCCTGCGAGCGCGAAGGTAGTCTCGACGCCGCGATCCGCCACGCGAACCCGAACGACTTCGCGTCGTTTCGCGTGCACGCGCCGCTTCTCAGGAAGGTCTGCTTCAACGGCAAGACCTCAGGCCGATTCGAGCCGGTGATCCGCGCGGCGGGTTACGCGACGCTCGTGCTGCCGTCGTCGAGTCCGGCGAATGCTATCCTCTCGTTCGACCAAAAATTGCGCTTCTGGCGCGAGATCCTCACGACATGACGAAACTCATCAAGCGCGCGTCCGCCGAAGCGCGTGCGTTCAACGGCAAAGCGCGCAACGAAAAACACGACAGACGCTCGAAGCGCGAACGCGCCGACGACCTCGACGACGCCCCGCGCATCGAAACCCCGCGCAAGCCGCGCTTCGCGCCCGTGACGTTCTCGGAAGAGGGCGGCGTCCGTTTCCTGCATTTCGGCACCGAATGGGTTCAGGGCGCGATGCGCCTGAAGAAGCCGAATCACATCGAGCTCGAGTACGCGCAGCAGATGATGTCGTGGCTGCTTTTCATCGAGACGCCGAAGTGCATCGTGCAACTCGGCCTCGGCGCCGCCGCGCTGACGAAGTTCAGCCACGCGTTCCTCAAGCGTGCGAAGGTCGAGGCGGTCGAACTGAATCCGGCGGTCGTAATCGCGGCGCGCACGATGTTCGAACTCCCCTCCGACGACGCCCGTCTCACCGTCAACGAACAGGATGCATGGGAGTTCGTCAACGATCGGGCGAATCACGGCACGATCGGAGCGCTGCAGATCGATCTCTACGACGCGACCGCGCGCGGTCCCGTGCTCGACAGCGTGTCGTTCTATCGCGCCTGCCGCGCGTGTCTGACGCCGGAAGCGGGCGTTGCGACGATCAACCTGTTCGGCGATCATCCGAGCTTCGTGCGCAACATGAAGCGCCTGTCCGAAGCGTTCGACGGCCGCGTGATCGCGCTGCCTGAAGTGCACGACGGTAATCGCGTCGCGCTTGCGTTTTCGGGTCCCGCGCTCGACGTGCCGTTCGCGGCGCTCGAAAAGCGCGCGAAGCTCATCGAGAAAGAACTGAAGCTGCCGGCACGCGAGTGGGTGCGGGCGCTCGCGATCAGCGAGCACGAGCGTACGGGCGAAAGCGCGCCAGAACGGTTCGCCATCTGAGGCTCGAAGTTCACAATAGTTTGCATTTGATGCGAAAACTGTTGGCTTAACGGTGTGCGAAGATTGGCTAGATTAATTCTAGCCAATCTTTTGACGCAGATGCTTCGGAATACGAATCGAACTGCCCGGAGCCAGATTGATAGATGGGGTGGCCGATTGGCACGAAATGAAGGCACGTGACGGGGTGGCAATAGGAGGGGTTCACTGCGATGGGTTCGATGATATTGCCGACGCAGGCGTATAGCCTGCATCTTGCGAAGCAGCCTGCACCATTCTCGGTGTTGTCGTTCGAAGGACGCGAGGCGATCAGCGAGACGTATCGGCTGGCGATCGAGTTCACCAGCGCCCG
>NZ_FCOG02000590.1 GCF_001544975.2 Caballeronia arationis
CGGCATCTGAGCGTTCAACCGCTTGCAAGACGTGGCTTTCAGACGAAAGCCGCTTGCTGAACTTCATAAGCAACTTGTTGGCACCCTTCATGGCTTCACCCGGAATCGTGGAAATTAAAGAGCTTGGTGTTGCACTTCGCTTTTGAGTCCGTCCTCAGATAAGAGTATCGCGGATATCCTAGTGTGGTCAGTTGCAAACCGATCGCATTATTGAGCCGGCGGGGCACCAGTTGGCCTCCGATTTCTTTCCCGACTGCGCTGTTGGGCAACCACGTGAAAGCTACAGTTCGAAATTGACCGCTGCGAACAATCGCTTTTTTTAAGTATGGCGCCGCAGCATGTCCTGTGCTTTAGCGTTGAATACTTCGCGCGAGAAGCGCTGCTTGAAATCCTGCGAAAGCGTACCGAGCTGAATGCCACGAGCTGCGAAAATGCACTTTACGAAAGCGTCTTGATCGTCGGCGGGAAAGAGCATCGATTCCGGCAGATATGAGTCGAGTCCGGAAACCCGCGAAGCAACTATCGGCCTTTGAGCGAGCACCGCTTCTATCATCACGAGCGGCACACCTTCATA
>NZ_FCOG02000584.1 GCF_001544975.2 Caballeronia arationis
GCACAGGGGCAGCAACCAATGAGAGGCGACGGGTAATCTGAACACGTCGTCGCGCCAACGCAGCTTGCCGGAACGCTAATCGGCAAACAGTGGCGACTTGGGTAGCGCTACGGAAGCAATACAGGCTCTGTCTGGAGATGCGCAGGCGAGATGATGTCACGCACTTTAGCGGCGAACCGTCGGCTCGACTCGAATTCTAGGCGCTGCATCACCCGTGTAGCACGCGAACCTCGCTCCGGCTACCCGGATCTGCCCTGATGCTCACATCGCCCCCGCAAAAGCTCACCTTCGTAGTCCGACAGCGCCAAACGAGCTCTGCGAATGCACTCGGACACAACCTGTGCCGGCGCCTCGACCGTTCGCGAACGCTCGGGAAGAACGGCGAAGGCAAAACAGGCAGCCGACTAGAAGACGCTGAAAATTCAACGATGCGAAATGGGCGACGCGAGCGCACCGGTCTTACCGACCGCGGGCGCTCCTCGTCATCCGATACCTTTCGACCCGGCGATGTGCGCGTTCCCGGACGGTCAGTTGAAACTCCCCCAGTTGTGGTCGCCTAAAATCCCCCACCGTGTGAAGCAGGACGAGGTCGAGT
>NZ_FCOG02000450.1 GCF_001544975.2 Caballeronia arationis
GCTCTATCAGTATCGGAATCGAGCTTCACTTGGCTAGCCGCGCACAATAATTCACCCATAGATTCCCCCGACGATCCAATTTTTTAGGTACGCGACCTCCGCGCGCAACCGCTGATTCTCGCGAAGCAGCTGGTCTGATTCCCCAGACAGCTTGGCTTTCGAGGACTGACTCGAGGTCTTTTTCCTGGCTGGCATCGAAACATCCTGCCCCGACGGGCGCATACCCTTCAGCGAACGAAGCTCTCCCCGCGCTTTCTGTTGCTGCCACGTCGTGATGCTGTGCGGATTGCTGATATTGTAAATGGCAGCCAGCTCTCGACGGGAAAGGTTCTCGACCACGCCCCGGTGCAACACCTCAAGCTTGAACTCAAGGGTGTAAGCACAACGCTGCCGGATAAGCCCGGCGTTACCATGGTGACGATATGCCGCGACCCATCGCCTCACCATGCTTTCCGCAATACCGAATTTCCTGGCAAGGAGCTTATAGCCCCCTTTGCCAGCGAGGTACCCGCGAACCACCTTCCCCTTGAACCTTACATCGAATTTCCTCACGGAACCTCCAACGTCGTGTCCAACTCTTGGGGGTCAGTTCAAATCCGGGGCGGTTCAAATACCTCTTGGTTCCGTGTTGAGGCCCACTCCGCGCTGTGGCGTCCGACGGCCCGGCGAGGTGTCGCTGCCCCCGAGGGTCGCTAGCGTTCGTGACCAGTATTTGTACAGCTCGTCTTTTCGCCGGTAACACAACTACACCCTGTGTGACGTGCGGTCTACATAACGTTCACACGGTTCACCGTCGTGCGCTATGTAAGAGGGCTCGGTGGGTCTACAGGAAAGTGCAGCCGATGGGCGGAGGTACCTGCCCGAATGCGCCGTGAACAAGTCGACGGTCTGAGAGATTCGAAAATAAAGCAGCGAATCTATCCCTTTGTTCGGCTACACAACTGCTTGACCGTGGTCAAAAACAATCGGATGCGAGCTGGTTTTACAAAGCAGGCATCCCACTGCTCTGTTCCATCGGGACGAGGTGGTGCGGACGAGTGAACGAGAATCGGGACGTTAGCGAGCCCTGGCTGTGCTTTCATGCGACGGCATAATTCTGCCCCGTCCATTAGGGGCATCATCCAGTCTGTGACTACGAGGTGCGGCAACTCCTGTTTGAGCAAGTCGAGCGCCTCACAGCCATTATTGGCACAACGTACCTGGTAGCCCTCCATACTTAGGATCTGGTCTTTACCCACATCTTTGGCGGGTTGACTTGTAAACTGCGACGCGTGATGTTAACTTCCGCCCATACGACATTT
>NZ_FCOG02000017.1 GCF_001544975.2 Caballeronia arationis
GTTGCTGATACGAAGTTTTGTCGGGCATTGCGACACCTTATACGACATAGGTGTTGCACTTCGCTTTTGATAGCGCCCAGCCTTACGCACCTCGTGAAACGACGCGTAGTCCGTGCGCCTGGCTCGCGAAGCGCGCTTCATACGCCGCCTCAGTTGAGCCTCCGCTTCGGCCACCCTCTTTCACGCGAACTTTACTTTTTCAACGGTGTGCGTTAATGGTGTCGCCGCCAGTGCCACAACTCCATGCCGGCGCCTATAGGTACTCTTACCAGGTCCTCTGCTTCCGGGGCTTCGCTCGGGACAAGTCAGAGATGAGCCATTTGGCGACGGTTTCGGGTCTGTCCATCCCATAGTCGACGAACTTGATTCTGCCGTCGAAATAGACGACGACCGTTTTACCCATGACGCGGTAGCTTCCTCTCACCCAGACTCCATCGAGTTCAATCTCGACGCGGTCAGGTCTTCGCAGCTTGTTTCAATCGTATTCGCGTTTCAGATAAGGGGCGTGGCCGTTACCCGAAGCCACAAGTCAAACTTCGGGCCGCTCAATCAGTTGTTTTCTGCACGAGTTCCCGTCCACACGTGCGGTTCTGGTCACCCGACAATATTCACCATCGCCGACCGCCTATGCAAAATCGCCTTTTAGTTGCTCGCGAACCCGCTTCGCGACGAACAACGGAATGAAGTCGTGAATCCGCGCGTCTTCTTCAAACTGCGCCAATACGTCTGAATATAACTTTGACACGGTCTCGAGCGACGCCTGCGTGTCCTCTGCTATAGCTCGTACGACTTCCTCGATGTTCGGGTGAGCCATTCGAATACCCCTTCTTGAGAGTGGACGACGTCCGAGAAAAGCGATTAAACATGCACAACCGTTCTGGTTCCAATTGAAATCATCTATCGAGATCAAGACCGTATTTCGTCAGGAATTGCGCTTATCAATACCTGCATACTTTAAAGTTGCAATCCGTCGATGATTTCTCTCTGTCACTCCGTCGAAACGGTATATGCGGTTTTTCTGTTTAGGCGGAAATTTGCATGTCGACGCCTCAAACCAAAGCCCCCACAAAAAAAGCCTTTCACTTTCCCAAAACGCCGCGCTCGGCCAAGGAAAAAAGCAAGAAGCCTACGCAGCCGTCGAAGTCGAACACTCGTAGCGACGAGCCGACAGACGTGACCGTCTTGGAGCAAACTGCGGAGGCAAGAGGTCTCCCGGCAAAATCATCGTCTGAAGCGAAAGCGAAACGGCCCAAGAAGGATAAATTGGTCCGCGAAAGCTTCGCCATGGCTTAAGTCGGACCACGCAAGGATCGCGTTGCTCAAGCAGAAGTGCTTGGCAAACGGGCTACACGTAAAGAAGAGCGAACTGCTGCGCGCTGGCCTGCGGAAGCTCGATTGCGCAACCATCAAGAAACTGGTTGACACGATTGGGGGCATGGAATCCGGGAAAACGGGCAGACCGGCCAAATCCTGAAAGACCGGGCTTGACGCGATTCAAGTAGAGGGTGATCGGGCACGACAGGTGCCTACGCAGGGGAAGACGTGCGCTCTGTAGGTGACGGCGACGCAATTTCGCAATCGAGCGAAGTATCTAATACCGCCTCGATATGGCGCCAAGTCGAAATCGAAGGAATCGACTGCGGACAAAAAGAGCAAGAAGGTATCGAAGCCTGCGAAGACGAAGGCCGAACCTGAGCTTGAGTCGATAGGGCAAAACCACAGGCAAACGAACGCTTGCAGCCAGGAGTCGTGAGGCATCAATAGACGCGGTGCAACCGACGACAAAGCGAGCGGCGAAGTCCGCGACCGCTGACCCTGCGAAATCAGCCTCCAAGAGCGCGAAGACATCCGGCAAGAAATCAAAAATCGCGAAGATGCAGATTGCCGGAAAGACGCGATGTGTTAGAACGCACCTTTGCTGCCTTCCTTGAGCAAGCACATCTGCGCCCTGCCTAAGCTGTTTGCGGAAATCCCGCTTTCCGTCGCTGCTTCGAATCTCGTCGCGCAAGCGCTTTCAATAGCCATTGCGCCACCAATGCGGCGGGTGTCATGCCGTGGTCCGCGAATTTCAGACCGTCTTTATAGTAGACAATGACAGAGCCATTCATTACGCGATACCGGCCTCGAACCTGTTCGCCATCGCAAAAAATCTCGACATCTGTGACTGCCTCGTAATCAGCGGACATTTTTTCGCTCTGACACCTGGATATCACAAATTACTTGCCTAAATTTTCGCGGTCAATCTCCGTCGCAGACCGGCGTTGCTAAAAGACCACCGGTTTGCAATATCGTCGATTTAGAGCGCGAAGACCACGGTGACGTTGACCGCGCCCGCCACCAAGGCGCACGCGAGCCATCCGTTTAGGCGAGTCATCATTGCGAGAGATCGACGGAATATTCGGCGAGATTTTCGCCCGATCCGTCGTCGGTCTGAAGCTGCGCGACGCTGCCGATGCAACGCGACTGCGCGAGCGCGACGAGGTTCGGCGCCGACTTGAAGGTAACGGGACCTTGTTTTGCGACCTTCGTAAAGCGCCAGCTTCGATCGCCGCCGTTGACCGTCGAAGAAATCGCCTTCACGCGCTTGATGTATGAGATCAACACGTCGCGGTTCGCGTCCGGCGATGCGTAGATTGTCTTGCTGCCGTCGAGTCCGGGAAAGTTGCCACCGCCGCTCGCGCGGTAGTTGTTGGTCGCGACGATGAACGGCTGACCCGCCGCCGGCGCCCCCTTGTACGACAGGTTCCGAATGCGATTGCCGACCGGCTGCGTGACATCGATCTCGTAACTGAAATCCGGCGACGTGATCATGTCGAAGTTGTAGCGGGGTAGCTGCTGACCAGCGCCTGAGCCGATGTCAGTGAGGGATCGATTCGATTGAAGCGCTGCGCCGCTGTTTCGAGCCATGCCATCAGATCGGATCCCGACACCTTCGATGCCGGGCACGGTCGACAGGTAATAACTGCCGTTTTCCATCGAAGGCGCATACGGCGATGCATCGAGCCCGCCGTGCGACAGCGCAACCACGATCTGAGCGCCTTCCGCACGCATCTGCGGGACGTATTTCTCGGCGCTCTCCCTGAGGCCGTCCGTATAGACAATTGTTCGCGCGCACCGCGGATGGGACAGCACGACTCACGTTCTGATAGGTGAGAGAGACTACGAAAGCTATGTAACAGGATATTGACCGGTCTTCGTTATGCAGGGCGGCTCAATTTTCGGGCACAGTCTCGATGTGGCGGGGAAACCGGCCTGTCGAAGATTCTCCGCACCCGCCTAGGCCCCGACTTCGTCCCCGGCGCGCGCCTCGCGCCGCACCTCCTGCGGCGGAAGTCCAAACCCGCGCATGAACGCTTCGCGCATATGCCGGCGATCGCGAAAACCCGTCTCCTTCGCGATCACTTCGAGAGAATGCCGACTCTTTTCGATCATCAGCCGCGCGGCCTCAAGCCGCAGTCCTTCAATCGCCTTCGCTGGCGACTGCCCCGTCTCCACCGCGAAGACCCGGCTGAACTGCCGTGGGCTCAGATGCGCCGCACTCGCGAGTTCCTCCACGGGGAGCGGTCGGCTCAGGTTCTTGCGCGCGTAAATGAGCGCGTCCTGGATGCGGTCGGATTTCGGCGCGAGATCGAGCATTTCAGAATGCTGCGACTGACCGCCAGAGCGCCGCTGGTGCATCACGAGCTTGTGCGCAACCGAGCGCGCGACTTCCTCGCCGTGATCCTTCTCGACCATCCCGAGCGCGAGGTCGAGCCCGGCGGTCATGCCCGCCGAGGTCCAGATGGGTCCATCGACAATGTAGATCCGGTCTTCCTCCACGCGGATGTCCGGATACCGGCTCGTCATTTCGCGCGCGTAGGCCCAATGCGTCGTCGCGCGACGATTCGCGAGCAGCCCCGCTTCAGCTAGCACGAAGCCGCCCGTGCAGATGCCGGCAATCCGTCGCGCGCGCATCGCCGCCTTGCGCAGGAATACGAGCACTTCGGCGGGCGTCGGCGAGGTGAACGGCGTATTGACGCCCACTGCGATCCAAGTGTCGATTGATGCGCGCGCGCTGAGCGGCCGCGTGCTCACGGACATGCCAAGCGAGGAACACACTTCGCCGCCCGCCACCGAGTAGCTCTCGACCCGGTAGAACGACTCCTGCAATACGAGGTTCGCGTATTCGAAAACGGCCTGTGACGCGAGTGCCATCACCTGGAAGCCATCGCTCAACAAATATCCGACCCGGTGCATGTCGGCCCCCTGTTCATCTGGTTACGATGCTATGTCCTGAATCACAACCATATTCGTCATTTGCGCCGTCGTCAATGTAGACCACACTTGCCTCACGCAATTACCGAAGAACTTCAACTGGAGCACTTCATGAATCGACATCATCAAGGTACGGCGCTCATTACGGGTGCATCGTCAGGCATTGGCGCGGTCTACGCCGAGCGGCTCGCCCGACGCGGTTACGATCTGATTTTAGTTGCCCGCAGCCACGACCGGCTCGCGAATCTCGCCGAACGCATCACAAACGAAACGCGTCGTAGCGTCGAGATCATCGACGCCGATCTCACTGATCCCGCTTCCCTCGCCAAGGTCGAAGCGACGTTGCGCGAAGACGCCAGCATCGCGTTGCTCGTCAACAACGCGGGGGTCGGCACGCACACTCCGCTCGTCGACAGCGACGTCGACGCCATGTCGCGGATGATCGATCTGAACGTCACTGCACTCACCCGTCTCACCTACGCCGCTGTTCCGGGCTTCGTCTCGCGCGGCAGGGGCGCTATCGTCAACATCTCGTCGATCGTCAGCATTGCGCCGGAGATCCTGAACGGCGTCTACGGGGGCACCAAGGCTTTCGTGCTGGCATTCAGCCAGTCGCTACAACACGAACTCGCAAGCAAGGGCGTGAAGGTGCAGGCGGTACTGCCGGGCGCCACGGCCACCGATTTCTGGGAGACCGGCGGCTTGCCCCTGAAGAACCTGGATCCGGCCATCGTCATGACCGCTGGCGACATGGTCGACGCGGCGTTGAGCGGCTTCGATCGAGGCGAACTGGTCACGATTCCATCGCTGCACGACGGCGCGAAGTGGGACGCGTTCGAGGCCGCGCGTCAGGCGATGTCACCGGAATTGTCGGCCAGCACGCCCGCGGCACGCTACGTCGCCAACAACGTACAGGCCGGCGGGGACGCATAGCAGCCGGCGCGCCGGATACGAAAGCGGAAGCGATCCACGCAAGGGTGTGCGCAGTGCATCGCTGAATTGATTCTTCAAGGAATACCAGCATGTCAACAGTTTCGACACCGCAAACCCGGCACAGCTTGTTAGTCAAATCAGCTACGGCGGCACTCGGCCTTGCGATGGCCGCCGACTTCAGTCCTGCCTTTGCGCGCACGGTGGAAGCCCAGCCATCGGCGACGGCGCGCGCAGCGGCCGAGGATGAATCAGTTCGTCCCTTCCACATCCATGTTCCGGACGAAATGCTCGCCGATCTGCGACGCCGCATCGCGGCAACCCTTTATGCACACCGGGACATTGGCGGCGGTATCGGACACAACCTGTCGCAGGAAGCGCCGAAAGCGTTCGCTGATGCGGTCATCGACGTCGCTCGCTTGGCGTGATCGCGACGAGCGCAATGTTCCTGAGAAGCCTCTGACGGCTTCGGGATCGGCGGCAGCGACCGCCAGCGACAGAATGAGCGCAGCGACCATCGCGCCCTGCTCTACGACGAGCCGTGTCTGCTTGAACATATGACACTTGATTGATGCTTGGCTCGGTGTCTCTGTCGGCATCGACGCATTCCACCTCGTATCCCAACGTATCTGCTGCGCGCATGGATACGCGCGCTTACAAAAACCATCGTTTTCGACATGGGCGGGATACGTCCGTGCGCTCAAATATCACGATGCTCAAGCCTATCGTGGGCGAGTTGGCTTCCATTGGCTGATTCATTTCATCGGGCATTTCCCGCAGACATCGCGCATGTATTTGCGCGCATATACACATTTAGACTCCTGATGGATGATTGACATGAACATCAACTCTGGACACGCCCGGCCTATCCTCGTCACAGGAGCGGCAGGCGCGATCGGTGGCATCGGCCGTACGCTGACGGCGATGCTCTTAGAGAAAGGGCATAACGTACGGGCGCTGGTTCGCACGCAGGATGCGCGCGCCGACGATCTGCGTCGGCTCGGGGCCGAGGTTGTGCAGGGTGACCTGACGGACCTCGCATCGATGCATCACGCAATCGAAGGCTGCTCGCGCATTTACTTTGGCATGTCCGTGTCGGCGTCTTATCTGGAGGCCACGGTCAACGTCGCGGCGGTCGCGCGCCATCATGGCGTCGAAGCCATTGTGAACATGTCGCAGATGACAGTCACGCAGATGAGCATCACCGAGACCACCGGCAGCCCGCAGCACAAGCAGCACTGGCTTGCGGAGCAGGCATTGGAGTGGTCGGGACTACCCGTCGTCACGATGCGGCCCACCGTTTTCCTCGAAGGCTTCTTTCTGCTCCTCGCCTCGGCTGGCGTGCGTCGACAAGACGAGCTGGTCCTGCCACTCGGCACTGGCCGAACCTCGCCGATTTCCGCTGTCGATGTGGCGCGCGCCGTATCCGTGATACTCGATGATCCGGCGCCGCACATCGGCAAGATCTACAACCTGACGGGTTTCGAGTCGGCCGATCTAGAACACTATGCGCGGCTTTTTTCGGAAGCGCTCGGTCGCACGATCCGTTACCGTGACGTGCCCGTCTCGGCATGGACGGACAAGCTCCGGGCGGCAGGACTTCCGGCGCATCTTGTCAGCCATCTCGCAGTGATGGCCGAACTTCATGCGCAGGGAAGATATGACCGCATGACCGACGACCTGTTCAAACTCACGGGCACGACGCCGACAGGCGTGCGCGACTTCGTGAAGCTTCATGCTTCCGAATTCACCGGTAATGGTGCCACGTCTTGAGATAGCGAAGCACTTGCTTGCGGACACCGTACCTCTTTGTATAGAACGGTATCTACCGGTGCGTCCATACGAGCGCATTCAAAACCGCCGTTCCCTGAAGCAAGCGATACATGTACGCGCTTCAATATGCCCCAATGAGTGCACGCTGTGTCGGATGCCTTGTTGGCTCGTGAGATCACGTTCCCACTAATTGGAAATGCTGCTCTATTGCCGATTGGATAACGCTATGCCAGATAACGATTCCCGCCATTCCCCGTCTCGCCGTCGCTTCGTTGGCGTGGCGGCCGCGACCGTTGCTGCAGGCTCATTGAGCCAGCTCGCTTTTGCAGATACGAAGCAAGCGATTACTGAAGTCGCCACGCCGACGGGCGGCGACAAGACCGCGATTCGTCCGCTTCGCGTGCATGTGCCTGAAGCGAAGCTTATCGACTTGCGGCGACGCATCAAGGCGACCCGGTGGCCTGAGCGCGAGACCGTCAGCGATGATTCGCAAGGCGTCCCGCTCGCGATGATGCAAGAGCTAGCGAGTCACTGGTCGACCGATTACGACTGGCGCAAGGTCGAGGCGAAACTCAACGCGCTGCCAAATTTCGTGACCGAGATCGACGGGCTGGATATCCACTTCATTCACGTTCGATCAAAGCACGAAAGTGCAATGCCGCTCATCGTCACGCATGGATGGCCCGGATCGGTCATCGAGCAGTTCAAGATCATCGATCCGCTAACCAATCCCACCGCGCACGGCGCAAGTGCATCGGACGCTTTTCATTTGGTGATTCCGTCATTGCCGGGCTATGGATTTTCAGGCAAACCGACCGGGACCGGTTGGGGTCCAGAGCGCACCGCGCGCGCGTGGGTCACACTCATGAAGCGGCTTGGATACGAGAAGTTTTCGGCGCAAGGCGGCGATCTGGGTGGTGTGGTCTGCAACGTGATGGGCAAACAGGCGCCACCCGAGCTGCTCGGCATTCACGTCAACTTTCCGGCTACCGTTCCTGCGGATATCGCCAAGGCGCTCCAGGCCGGCGATATGCCACCCGCAGGACTGTCCGACGATGAAAAGCACGCCTACGACCAGCTCAGCAGCGCGGCTAAAAAGCGACGCGCTTACGCGCTGGAAATGGGCACGCGTCCCCAAACGCTCTACGGGCTGGCGGACTCGCCAATTGGCCTGGCAGGCTGGCTTCTTGATCACGGCGACGGCTATACGCAGCCTGCTGCAGCACTGACCTCGGCCGCATATGGACGCACGGTCAACGGAGAATCTTCGGGCGCGATGACACGCGACGACGTGCTCGACGACATCACGCTCTACTGGTTCACGAACACGGGCGTTTCGGCATCGCGCTTCTATTGGGAGTCGCATTTCAACTTCCTCGCGGCCGCCGATGTATCGGTCCCGGCTGCCGTGAGCGTGTTTCCGCGCGAGAACTATCAGGCGCCGCGAAGCTGGACCGAACGTGCGTATCACAACCTCATCTACTACAACAGGCTCGATAAAGGCGGTCACTTCGCGGCGTGGGAGGAGCCGCAGCTATTTGCCGAAGAGGTTCGCGCGGGTCTGCGTCCGCTGCGCACATGAGGAAAGTGACGACGCGGTTTTGACATCCACAATTGACCTGGGACTTGCATTGCGTCGTCGCGTGACGCGCTGGTACACGGTCACGTGGCGATCGCTGCGTCCTGGCTATCCGCGTGAACCGTGGTCAATGATCGGGACCGCCTTCATCGACAGAATGCCCGTCTGCCCGTAGACCCCTCCGTGAACGCCAGCAGCGGTTTGGCGTCGTGTGCGGTGCGCTCCGCGGCCGTGAACGCTTCGGGTGCTCGATCGACAAGGTAGCGGCACGCTGCCGGTGCTGCTCGCGGCCATCGATCGAGCAGACTGCTCAGTGCCTGGCTACCTTGCCAAGGCTGCGGGCTCACACGTAGCAATCGTGGGCTGCCCGTACCACGGTGCCTTGATTCCCAAGGCAGCTTCAAAGAATTGATTCGTCATTGTTCGCTTTGTCTTGCATGGCTGATTGCACCGTTCTGCCGTAACCCAACCATGCCCCAGCTTGTCGATTCAAGGCGCTTCAAGGGTGCGCTTCGCCAGGATCACGCCCGTCGTTGACCCGCGAAACCACCCACTGGGAGTTCAAGAGGCGCTTGTCTTTTAGCGATGGAATATGTCGCTTAATGACGAGCAGCGCTACTGTTACGCATAGCATGGCCGATCCCAATAGGCTAAGGAAGGCTGAAGCACCTCCTGCGGTAATCACCATCGCGCCGAGGAACGCACTCAGAATTGAACCGATCCGGCCAAACGCCAAAGCTGACGCGGTGCCTGTAGCACGAACGCTCGTCGTATACACGTGAGCGCAAACCGCATAGAGGGTGCACTGTATGGCGCTGACCAACATGCCATGAACACCCAGTCCGAAGATAAACAGGCCAGTGTACTTCCCGACATTGACGCCATGAAGCAAGAAGGCGCTTGCAGCCGCGCCTCCCGCCGCGATGGCCATGGGCCAGCGCGATCCGAAGCGAGCGATTGCGATGGCGCAGCAAAGTCCCCCGATCGCCGCACCAAAATTGTATGCAGTTAGCCCCGCCCCACCAACACCGCTTGGTAGTCCTTCCGCCGCCAGCATGGTCGGTAGCCAACTGAATGCGCTATAAACCGCGAGGAGGCACATGAAGAATGCAGTCCAGATCGCGAGTGTGTCCCGGATCAGTGTTACCTCGAACAACGCGCCGTAGCCCGCTCGCTTCTCCGCAATCTGTTCCCGGCTGTCCGAGAAGATTGTGCTCTCTTCGGTCGGTGTATCCATGCGTGACAGCAATTTTCTCAACTCGGGCCACCGATGAATCTTTCGTGCAAGAAAGCGCGGAGTTTCCGGCAACACCCTTAGCAGTAACAGACCGCACCCTAGAGGGAGCGTGCCACCGATGAAGAACAGGCTTCGCCATCCGTAAAGCGGCAGGACGATACTGGCGAATACGCCCGCTAACATTCCGCCCAGTGGCACGCATATGCAAGTAGCTGTGATTGCAATCGTCCGACTTCGCGCCGGCGTGAACTCGGAGGTTATCGTGGTCGCTATCGGCATCGCTCCGCCGATTCCTAGTCCGGCGATGAAACGAAGCGCTGCGATACCCGAAAGGTTTGTAGCAAAGCCGATTGTGCATGTCGCAGCGCCGAAGAGGAGCACAGAAGCTATCAACGCCATCCGGCGACCGAACTTGTCCGCGAATAGTCCGGCGGCAGCGCTTCCGATAGCCATGCCTAAGTCATCCACCGTCAAAAGCGCCGACTATCATCACGGCAATCTGCGCATTGCACTCGTTGAAGCGGGGCGCAGCGCGCTCATGGAGATATCGGCGCAGGACTTGAGCCTGCGCTCCCTCGCGCGCATGGTGGGCGTATCCGAGGCCGCGCCCTCGCGGCATTTTGCGGGCATCGACGAACTGCTGGCCACGATCGCGGCGAGCGGGTATCGTGACCTCGCCGCGCTGCGCGTCGCGATCCGTGACAGCGAAGATACAGCGCTCGCCAAAGCGTACAGGATGATGCGGGTTTATATTGAGTTCGCGCAGCGCCACGGTGGGCTGTTCGGTCTGATGATCGGGCCTCGCATCGTGGCGCATCAAGCGTATCCGGAACTCGCCGAAGAAAGTAACCGGTCCTTTGGGTTGTTTTCCGAGACGATCGAGGCGCTGGCTATCGAGAGTGGCTGGGCACAATCCGATCTCAAGCTCGTGACCCATGCCGCATGGAGTATGGAGCATGGTCTTGCCACGCTGATCCTGTCGAACCGCGCGCCGCGCGCAGACACCAAGGTGGCGATACCAAAGTTGATCGATTTCGTCGTGATGACGTTGCTTAGCGCCATCACGGCGGGTCCGGATCATCTGCAAAGCGTGATGCAGCAATGCGCGCTGCTTCAAAAGCCAGTGGTTACACGCACAGCTCGAAAGCGTGCCAAGGCGTAGTCGTCGCATTGCCCTGCCCGCACGGCGCGCTCCAACCGCTCAGGCGGCGTCGTTCTGCATCATGCGCCCGGTCAGGTGCTCCGGCGTTTGCACCCGACGCTCCCGCAACCGCGCGATTTCCCCGACGATGCCGCGCCTGAACAGCAGCACGCAAGCGACAAACATCACCCCGGTCACGATGCTGACCGATTCGCCCAGCCCCTGAAACCACGCGATATGCGTGACCTCCCCGAGCCACGTCCCGAACGAGGCGAGCTTCGTTTCGAGCCCGACGACGATCACTGCGCCGACCGCCGGCCCGTACCGCGTGCCGAGTCCGCCCAGCAAGGTCATGAGGATGACGGTGCCCGACATCGTCCAGTGCACGTCGGATAGGGTGGCGAAGCCGAGCACGAGCGTCTTCATGGCGCCCGCGAGACCCGCGCACGCAGCCGATATGACGAACGCCAGCAGCTTGAGGCGATCGACGTCGTAGCCTAGCGAAACCGTGCGCGCCTCATTCTCCTTCAATGCGCCGAGGATCCGGCCGAACGGCGAATCGATTACGCGGCCAATGAACGCAAATGCAACTGCGCTCACGGCCAGTACGACGTAATAGAGCGTGAGGTCGTCGTCGAGTGAAAGTGCGCCGAACAGCCGCCCGCGCGGCACGCCCTGCATGCCATCCTCGCCACCCGTGAACGGCACCTGCACGCAGAAGAAGTAGATCATCTGTGCAAGCGCGAGCGTGACCATCGCGAAGTAGATGCCTTTGCGGCGGATCGCGAGCAATCCCATCACGAAGCCTAGGGCGGCGCCGACGCCCGCGCCGACCAGCAACGCGACTTCAGGCGGCAAGCCACGATCGCGCAACGCGCTGCCCGCGACGTAGGCAGCCACCCCGAAGAACGCCGCATGCCCGAACGACAGCAGGCCGACATAGCCTAGCAGCAGGTTGAGCGATGTGGCGAAGAGCGCGAAGCACATCAGCTTCATCAGGAAGACCGGATACGCGCCGAGCCACGGCGCGGCGGCGAGCACGGCAAATGCGACCAAGAGCGCAAAGCGGTTATGCATGAGACACCTCACTTCGATTGACCGAAAAGCCCGGCGGGACGCACGAGCAGAACCAGCGCCATGACGGCGAACACGACCGTCGCGGATGCTTCCGGATAGAACAGCTTTGTCAGGCTTTCGAGCACGCCGAGCGCGAGGCTCGTCAACACCGATCCGGCGATCGAACCCATCCCGCCGATCACGACGATTGCGAACACGGTGATGATCAGGCTCTGCCCCATCAGCGGTGACACCTGCATGACCGGTGCTGCGAGCACGCCCGCGAACGCTGCGATCGCGACGCCGAAGCCGTAATTCAGCGAAACCATGCGTGGCACATCGACGCCGAACGCCGCGACGAGGCGTGGATTCTCGGTCGCCGCGCGCAGCAACGCGCCGAGTTGCGTACGCTCGATCGCCCACCACGCCGCGCCGCAAACCGCAAGCGATCCGACGACGACCCATGCGCGATACGCGGGCAGCATCATGAAGCCAAGATCGAGAACGCCCGTCAGGCTGTCGGGCGCCGCGTACGACAGGCCCGAGACACCATAGACGGACCGCGACAACCCCTCGAGGATCAGCGTGACGCCGAGGGTGAGCAACAGTCCATATAGATGATCGAGCTTGTAGAGCCGACGCAGCATTGAACGCTCGACCAGCACACCCACCGCCCCCACGGCAAGCGGCGCGATGACCAGCATCAGCCAGTAGTCCAGGCCGAAATAATTCGTGCCCATCCACGCGAACAGCGCGCCAAGCATGAAGAATGCGCCGTGCGTGAAATTGATCACGTTCAACAGGCCGAAGATGAGCGACAGGCCCAGACTCAGCACGGCATAGAAGCAACCGTTCATCAGCCCGAGGACAAGCTGGCCCGATACCGCCTGCAGCGGCATACCGAAGATTTCCATGACGTTGGCTCCAGTCAGATGTTGAGCAGCGCTTGCAGCGTCGCCTTCTTTTCCGCGAGACGGGCCGACTCGAAGGCATCGACGATACGTCCGTGCTCCATCACGTAGAAGCGGTCGGCGAGCGGCGCGGCGAAGCGGAAGTTCTGCTCGACGAGCAGAATCGTGAAAGCGCGCGCTTTGAGCAGCCTGATGACACGCGCGAGCGTCTGCACGATCACGGGCGCGAGCCCCTCGGAGATTTCATCGAGCAGAAGCATGTTTGCGCCGGTGCGAAGAATGCGCGCGATCGCCAGCATCTGCTGCTCACCGCCCGACAGGCGCGTACCCTGACTCGCGCGACGCTCGGCCAGATTCGGGAACATCGCGTAGATTTCTTCGAGCGACATGGGCGAACCCCTCGCATCCGGCAGACGCGGTGGCAGCATCAGGTTCTCCTCGCACGACAGCCCCGCGAAGATACCGCGTTCCTCCGGGCAATAGCCGACGCCGAGGCGAGCCACGCCCTGCGGTTCCATGCCAATCGTCTCTCGGCCATCGATTCGGATCGAGCCGCGACGCGTATCGGTGAGTCCCATGATCGCCTTCAGCGTCGTGCTGCGGCCCGAGCCATTGCGCCCGAGCAGCGTGACCACTTCGCCGCGCGCCGCTCGCAAGTCCACGCCGTGCAGGATGTGCGATTCGCCGTACCACGCTTCGAGGCCCGTGACGTGAAGTGCGTCTTCGCATGCCACGGCGTCGTTGCCGGTCTCATATGGCGCTTCAATGTGCAAGCGATTCATCCTCGGTCCCCATGTACGCTTCCTTCACAAGCGGGTTCGCGGAGACGGACGCGTAATCTCCTTCCGCAAGAATCTCGCCGCGCTGAAGCACGGTGATCGTGTCCGCGATGCTCGACACCATCTTCATGTTGTGTTCGACCATCAGGATCGTTCTTCCGTCCGATACCTTCCTGATGAGCGCCGTCACGCGATCGACGTCCTCGTGTCCCATGCCCTGCGTCGGTTCGTCGAGCAGCATCAGCACGGGATCCATCGCGAGCGTCGTCGCGATTTCGAGCGCGCGCTTGTGACCGTATGACAACTCGACCGTCTTCACATCGGCGTACGCGCCGAGTCCGACCTCGTCGAGCAATTCGAGCGCTCGTTCGCGCAAACGCTCGAGCACCGCGTCGCTCTTCCAGAAGCTGAACGACACGCCGAGCGGCCGTTGCAAAGCGATGGCCACGTTCTCGACGGGCGTCAGATGCGGAAATACCGCCGAGATCTGGAACGACCGGATCACGCCTCTTCGTGCGATCGCAGCGGGCTCCGCACGGGTGATCTCACGGCCGTCGAAGAAGATGTGTCCCGAAGTCGGCGTGAGGAACTTCGTCAACAGGTTGAAGCAGGTGGTCTTGCCGGCACCGTTCGGCCCGATCAACGCGTGGATCGTGCCTCGCCGCACGCGCAAATCGATGCCATTGACGGCCGTGAAGCCGTTGAACTGCCTGGTTAAACCCTTTGACTCCAGAATCATGTCTGCATGCGTCATCGCGGCTCTCCTTGCCAGATTCGATGCGTGATACGGCTATACGACTAGCATTTCTATTTGCATTGAGGATGTGATGGTTAGGCCGGCGGAACACGAACGACGCGGTATTCGTCCGTCCGATGATGACCGCGCCCGCCCTATGGCATCGCCCTGCGCTTCCTTGTTCGAATGGCGACTTGACTGCATCAGCCGACCACCGGCAGCGTCTCGATCTCATACGCATGCCGCAGCGCACGCCCGAGCACCGGGTCTTCGAGCACCGTCTCGAAGCGCTGGGCCGGACGAATCCCGCCGATGGCCGCAAGCGTCCCGCAAAGCATCGCGGTTCCGTCGACGAACTCGCCGCCGCGTTGCGCGAACTGGTCGAGCAAGTCCCGCGGCGAGCGCACCGCGGTCACCTTGCCTTCCTGATAGAGCACGCGCTCGCCGTCGATCGTCGCGTATGAACGCAACAGCAACTGGTCCCAGTGACCTGCTACGTCGCTCAAGCGCCATAGCGTGTTCGAGCAAGGCTTGTCGCACATCTGCTTCGACACGGTGATGCCGTAGGCCTCGACCTGCCGATCCGTGTGATCCGATGCAACGCCTACATACACTTCGCCGCCGTCTTTCACCAGCACGAATTCCGCTTCGCCGCTGCTCTCCTCGCCCGTGACCTGCATCATCGGCGCGGGACCGAGGCGATCCGCCGCGACACGGTAAAAGACCGGTGTATAAGCAGGCCGTTTGATGCCCAGTTCTTCGAGCTCGCGGATGTGCTTCTCCATCGCTTCGGTGTCGCGTCCGGTCCAGCCCGCGATGACGAGCGTGTCGATTGAAATAACGCGCTCGATACTTCCGTCGCTTTCTTCGATGTTGAATGTGATGGCTTTCATGATTGGCTCCTTTATTTCCCGGCGACGACTTTCCCCGCGACGAGCGGGCAATGTCTCGCGCTGAGCGGCGCATAGGCATCTTGCGCGGAAATCGTCTGCTTGATCGTGTAGTAATCCCAGGGCTTCTTCGATTGCTCCGGGCTCTTGACCTCGGCGATGTACATGTCGTGCACCATCAGTCCATCGGCTCGAATCACGCCATTGGTCGCGAAGAAATCGTTGACGGGCGTCTTGCGCATTTGCGCGAGCACCGCGTCGGACGAATCGGTTCCGCTCGCCTGCACGGCGTTCAGGTAATGCAGCGTCGATGAATGCACGCCCGCCTGAATGAACGTCGGCATGCGGCCGGTCTTCGCGTAAAAGCGCTGCGACCACGCGCGGCTCGCGTCGTCGCGGTCCCAGTAGAACGGCGTCGTCAGCATCATTCCCTGCGCGGACTTGAGGCCGAGACTATGGACATCGCTGATGAACATCTGCAGCCCGGCTATCTTCTGCTTGCCCGGTGCGTTGATGCCGAACTCGCGCGCCGTCTTGATCGCGTTGACGGTACCCGCGCCCGCGTTGGCCAGACCGATCACCTTCGCGTGCGACGCCTGCGCCTGCAGCAGATTCGAGGACAGGTCTGCGGCATGCATCGGATGCTTCAATTCGCCGAGCACCTCGCCGCCTGCCGCGTTCAGTGCCGCCGCCGAATCGTTCTTCAGCGACGCACCCAGCGCATAGTCGACGGTCAAGAAGTACCACGAGTTGTCGCCGGCTCGTGCCATCGCCTTGACGAGGCTCGTCGTCAGCGCATAGGTGTCGTACGAGTACTGGATCGTGTACGGCGAGCATGCCTCGTTGCTGAGCTTGGTCGTGCCCGCGCCGCTCGCGATCGCGATGCGATGTTTCTCCTTCGCCACGTTCGACACTGCGAGCGCAACCGATGACGGCAGCATGTCCTGCACCATGTCGACCTGCTGGTTGTCGAACCATTCGCGCGCGACTGTCGCGGCGACATCGGTCTTGTTCTGATGGTCCGCGCTCATCACCTTGATGGGCGCGCCGAGCACCTTGCCGCCGAAATCGTCGACGGCCATCTGCGCCGCGACGAGCGAGCCTTTCCCTCCGATATCGGAAAAGATAGATGACATGTCGGTGAGCACGCCGATCTTCACCACGCCGTCGCTGATCTCGGCCGCGCTGGCCGTCATCGCGAGGGCGGCGGACGCCGCAGTGCACGCGAGTTGCCTGAACATGGAAGTCTCCTTGATATGTATTTGGAAGCGCGCCGAATCAATGCGGACGCACGACTGCTTCGACACCGACGCCCGCCGCGAGCAACTGACGGTCGCTCATGTGCCGGCCCATCAACATCAGTCCCACGGGTGCGCTGCCGTTCGCGTGACACGGGATCGATACCGAGCACAGATCGAGCATGTTGGCGATCGACGGATTGCGCAGCAGCAAGCGATTCGTCGACGTGTACGCAGGCTCTTCTTCGAGATCGGCGATGCGCGGCGCGACGATCGGCACCGTCGGGCAGACGATGGCGTCGAAGGATCTCAACTCGTCGTCGGCTTGTCGGCACAACTGCGCACGCAGCGCGCGATTGCGCAGATACTCTGCGGTGCTGTGCTCGCTGCCGAGCCGGATGCGAGAAATCACGCGCGGGTCGTAATCATCGGCATGACGCTTGATCAGTCCGACGTGCCACGCCCACGCTTCCGCCGCGACGAGGCCACCATGCTGGCCGAGCGTGGCAAGGTGCTGCCAACTGTCGAACGAGACTTCACGCACGATGGTGCCTGCCGCAGTCAATCGTGCGATTGCACGCTCGAACGCCGCGGCCACGTGAGCATCCATGTCGTCGAGCACGATGCTCTTCGGTATGGCAAGCCGCAGTCCGCTCAACGACAGCGGCACGATAGCCGTCGGTTCCGTGTCACCCGCCATGATCGAATCGAGCGCTGCACAGCACGCGACGCTCGGCGCGATACAACCGATCGAGTCATAACTCGACGACAACGGCACCGCGCCTTCCAGCGGGATGCGCGCGGATGTCGGCTTGAAACCCACGAGTCCGCACAACGCGGCGGGAATGCGGCACGAGCCGCCGGTATCCGATCCGATAGCCGCAGCGGCCATGCCATCCGTCACCGACACGGCCGCACCCGACGACGAGCCGCCCGGAATGCGCGCCGCGCTTCTGTCGAACGGATTCGCGGGCGTGCCGTAATGCGGATTGATGCCGAGGCCCGAGTAAGCGAACTCCGTCATGTTGGTGCGGCCGACGAACACCGCGCCCGCCGCACGCAATCTGCCAATCGCGAGGGCGTCGCGCGTGGCAACCTGTTCCGGAAGAATCCGGCTGCCGGCGCGCGTGATTTCACCCTGCACGTCGAAGAGATCCTTCACAGAGATCGGAATGCCCGAGAGCGGACCGGCAACACCATGAAGACGCAGCGCATCGTTCGCCGCTGCCTGCGCTCTTGCTGCAGCACTCACGCCGTGCGGAAAGACGCGCTGACCTTCGCCCGAGTCATCACCGATTCGTTCGACGCACGACGCCAGAAGCGACGCGGCATCGAGGCGGCCATCGGCGAGTTGGGCACGCAATGTATTGAGAGCGGGCAGCATGATCAGGCCGGATCGTAGTAATGCACTTCGAGAAGCACGCAGCCGCCGTTCGACTTGAAGGGACCATGCCACGCGCCTGGCGGACGCACCGCATAGGTGTAGCCTTCGAAAGGCTTGCCGCCCTCGCCTTGCTCGTCATTGCCGACCGTCAGATCGCCCTCGACAAGAAACACTTCTTCCCAGTAGTCGTGGACGAACGGCTTCGTCGTGTGCATGCCTGCGGAAGGCGCAACAATCGCGTGCGGCTGCCGCGCTTGTTATCGGTATCGAGCGCGCCAGACAGAATCAGCTCCTGTGCGCCGGAACCGGGCGCGTAACCTTCTGGCAATTGCCAGCCGTCGGCCATGTCGAGTCCATGAAACTCGTCGTGAAGTTTGTTGATAGCCATGTGTTTCTCCTGTGTGGAATCGTGGATTGCGTTGAATCGATCTCAGGCGGCCTGCCGCGTCTTCGCCGGCTCGGCATCGAGCGAATGGCTGGACAGCATGTTGTCGACGAGGCCCGTGGCGCGGCGCCAGTCATAGCTGCGATACGCGTGACCCTTGGTCACGAATGACGCACCCGCATAGAACAACTCGTATTGGTTGTGACGCGATGCAAACTCCGAGCCGACCGCGTCCCACGCGAGCTTGAAGAACTTCACGCGTTCCTCGGCGCTGCAGACGGGCGACCTCTGCGTCTTCTCGATGATGCGAGCGAGATCAGGGTTCTCGAAGTCGTGCACGCTTGACGGCAGCATGATCATTCCGCCGCCCGCGAGTTCGCGCAGCGTCGTGAGGATCTTCGAATAGAGCTGCTGCGTGAGCACCTGCGAGCTGTAGAGCATGTTGCGGTCGGGCACGTAGTAACCGTTGACAACGCTGCCCTTGGCTTCCATGCCGTATACATAGGCTTCGACCATCGATGCTTCCGATGCGAGCTGGCCCAGCGTCTCGCGCACCTGCGGGAACGCGTTGGTGCCGTTGACTTCCGAAATCCTGAGCCCGAGGCCGACGAGGAAGCGTAGCTTCGTCATCAGCCGCACCTGACACTGATAGTTCTGGTAGACGTGCGCCGGTGTCGCATGAAACTGCTTCGCGCACATCGAGACATCGCCGGCGACGAAGATCCGTTCCCACGGCACCTTGACGTCGTCGAAGTACAACACTGCGTCGTTCTCGTCGTAGCGGCTCGACAGCGGGTTGTCGAACACCGATTGCGCATGCTCCTCGTACGATTTGCGCGACATCACCTTCATGCCCTTCGCGTTCATCGGAATTGCGAACGACAGCGCGTACATCTCGTCGCCTTCACGCAGCGGCTGAATGCAACTGCAGAAGACTTCGTTCGCCATGATGCCGCTCGTCGCAAGCATCTTCGCGCCGCGCACCGTGATGCCTTCCGCATCCTGATCGACGATGCCGACCGCCAGATACTTGTCCTCCTGCTCGTGCGCCGACTTCGACTGATTCGCCTGCGGATTGACGATCACGTAGGTCAGGAAGAGATCGTTGTCGCGGGCGTACTTGTAGTAGTCGCGCAGCGCGCCGGCGCGGGCCGGATCGTACTGCTCGAACAGATCGATGCCCATGACCATCCCCGAGATGCACGACGCGACGTGATCCGGCGAGCGGCCCATGAAGCCGAAGTGCAACTCTGTCCACGCTTCGAGTGCGGAGCGCCGCTCGACGAGTTGCTCATAGGACGTCGGCAGTTCCCAGATGCGGCTCACGCGATTGCCCGATCGGGCGAAACGAAGGTCATCTTCTCGACATTTTCCGGATGTGCCTGGTAGTCGTAGAGACTCGCGTAGCTGCGAATCGAGTTGCGGAACGCGGGATGCGCAGTGACGTCGCCGACCGCCTTTCCGTCGAGATAGACCTGACGTCCGTCGCGCAATGACGCAATGTGTTGAGTACCGTTCTTGATCATGATGTTCTCCAGGAATGAGTTCGTCCGCCGTTTCAGGCCGACGCTGCGTGAACGCCGTTGAGCGTGTGATAACCGCCGCCAAAAAAAATGAGCGGACGTCCTTGCGAGCGCGTTCGATAACAAGTCACACGGCCGACGAAGATCACGTGATCGCCGCCGTCGTATTGCGCATAGGGCTCGCATACGAAGGTCGCGAGCGCGTCGGGGAGCAGGACCGGTTCGTCGCACGGGTCCGTCGCGGCGTCGCGCCAGCCCCACTTGTCGCCGTTGGCCCTTGCGAAGCGGTTCGACATGTCCTTCTGAGACTCTTCCAGCACGTTGACCGCGTAGGCGCCGGCCACGCACAGATCAGCGAGGCTCAGACTGCGCCGGTCCACCGAGAACAAAATCAGCGGCGGATCGAGCGACACCGAATTGAACGACGCGACCGTCATGCCGATCGGCGTCCCTTCGCGCCTCGGCGCCGTGATGACCGCGACACCCGTCGCAAACATGGACAACGCGGACCGGAACTGACGTTGCACTTCCGGATCACCGCTCTGCCGTACGATGCTGTCTTTCATCTCGCTCTCCTTCACGCCGCACTACCAGCGACGCCTTCAATAGAACATACAAAGCCTTGTTCTTTAGCTTTGTTGAATAGCTGTTATTACGTGACAACGGATCGTGTCATTCGAGCTATCGTTTACCATCGTTAAAAAGCTTTGGATTAAAGACAACCATACTCGACGAATGGGTGTTGGCAAGAAGAGGCAAGTGCTCGGGCTACACTGCGGCCAACTTCCGTTATTCGGCTTCTCGCATTGGAGAAGCCACTGCACTGGAGCACGTTCAATGACCTCACGCCCCATCTACATGGACTACAGCGCGACGACGCCCGTCGATCCGCGCGCGGTCGAAAAAATGGTTCCGTATCTTTACGAGCGGTTCGGCAATCCCGCATCGCGCAGCCACAGTTACGGCTGGGAAGCGGAGGAAGCGGTGGAGACAGCGCGCCGCCATGTCGCCGATCTGCTGCATGCGGATCCGTGCGAAATCATCTGGACTTCGGGCGCGACCGAAGGCAACAATCTCGCGATCAAGGGCGCGGCCAACCTCTACAAGGGACGGGGCCGTCACATTGTGACGGTGAAAACCGAGCACAAAGCGGTGCTGGATACGTGCCGCGAGTTGGAGCGGCAAGGGTTCAACGTCTCATATCTGGACGTCGGGAAAGACGGGTTGCTCGACGTCGCCGCGGTATGTGCGGCACTACGCGCCGATACGGTTCTCGTGCCGGTCATGATGGTCAACAACGAGACAGGCGTGATTCAGCCGGTCGCTGAAATCGGCGCGATGTGCCGGGAGAAAGGCATCGTGTCATTGCGATGCGGTGCAGGCGGCGGGCAAGATCGCCATCGATGTCGGTGCGCTCAACGTCGATCTGCTGACAGTCACCGCGCACAAGGTCTATGGCCCGAAAGGCATCGGCGCGCTGTACGTGCGGCGCAAGCCGCGCGTGCGTATCGAAGCGCAGATGCACGGCGGCGGACACGAACGCGGCATGCGCTCGGGCACGCTGGCGACGCATCAGATCGTCGGCATGGGCGAAGCGTTTCGGCTCGCGAAGGAAGAGATGGAAGTGGAAAGCCGGCGAGTCGGTGCGTTGCGCGACCGGTTGCTCGCGGGCCTTCTCGAACTGGACGAGGTCTATGTCAACGGCCACCTGACACAGCGCATCCCGCACAACCTGAACGTCAGCTTCAACTTCGTCGAAGGCGAATCGCTCATCATGGGCATCAAGGGTGTGGCGGTGTCGTCGGGGTCGGCATGCACGTCGGCGTCGTTGGAACCGTCATACGTGTTGCGCGCGCTTGGCCGTAGCGACGAACTGGCGCACAGTTCGATCCGCTTCACGCTCGGCCGCTTCACCACCGAGGCGGAAGTCGACGAAGTGATCCGGCAGGTTCAGGAGACCGTGATCAAATTGCGCGCGCTGAGCCCGCTATGGGACATGCATCTGGAAGGTATCGATCTGAACACGATCCAGTGGGCCGCGCACTGATCATGCAGGTCGCAGCGCGCTCACGACTTTTCCTGACGTGCGATGAGATGCGAGAGATCGAGCGTCGCGTGATCGCCGTTGGCGACAAGCCTGTCGACGACCGAGCACAGCGCTTTGAACTCGGTCTTCGTTACGCCTTCGAACAACACGTTGTTGATGCGCTGCTGCGTCGCGGCCAGTTCGCGAAGCAGCTTCACCCCGTTCGACGTCACGGTAAGGCGCATCTTGCGCTTGTCGTCGGGGTCCGAGCGTTTGTCGATGACGCCGAGCTTCTTGAGCTTGCCGGTTTCGATGGTGACGAACGCGCCGCTCAGATGCAGATGGTCTGCGAGCCGGTTCACGGTCACCGCCTCGCCGTGCGAAAGATGCGCGACGGAAACGAGCAGCGAATACTGGATGCCCGTCAGGCCGATGAGCGTCCCGAAGCCGTCGCGCACAGACAGGAGCCGCGCCGCGAAGGGCAGAAGACCGTTGATGAGATGGCGGAATTCCGTGTCCGTCCCGTCGACGAGGCACGCTGGATTGGTAATCGTCAGAGCGGATTCGTCGATCTGCTTCGGCATGACACTCAAACTCCCGGTTGCTTGTTTAGTTACCTTTTAAAGGTAATTATACGGCAAAGCTTGACACAACAAGATTCCAGTCATGAACCCTGTAACCTCGACCTCTTCCGTCCGTTCGCTTCTCGAATGTTACATCCGCGCAAAGGACCAGAACCAGCCCGAACTGATCTTCGATTGCTTCGCCGCCGCTGCCGAACTGACTTTTGAAATCGCGACCGACGCAATCGACTTTCCCCGCAGCGTGACTGGCGCGCCGGCGATCGCCAAAACGCTGGTCACGGACTTCGGCGAGCGGTTCGATCGTTGCCGCACCTATTACGTGTGCACCGGGCCGGAAATGCACGCGGCTGGCGTCTGCACGATGCCGTGGCTCGTCGCGATGCGACAGAAGGACAACGAGGCGCTGCGGCTCGGGAAAGGCACCTATCGGTGGCGTATCGCGCGGATGCCCGATGGGCCCGACAGAATCGTCGGCTTGCACATCGCCATCGAGCGCATGGACGTGATCGATGACCCGGGCGCCGTAATGCTTCAGACATTGCAGGAGTTGCTGACTTACCCGTGGCTGCCGGTTCCGGAACTGGCGCAGCGTATTGATTCGTTTCTGTCAATGTATCCGGAACCGGCCTTCACAACTGCGTTTCGACATCCTTCCCGACATTAAACGGCAGGCAAGAGCACGAGCGTCGCCTGACTCCCACCAGCAGCGCACGTCAGACCCGCAGTCTGCGTGCGTGGGGACGTGATCCCTTCCAAATCGGGGCTTCGAGCGCGAGCCGTTTAGTCGATAGTGTCGACATAGCGACACGCCTCAAATTCCACTACCAACATTCTTTGGCCACGGCTGGCTACAGCTCGCGCGCTTTCGTCTCCCGCTCCCTTTCTTCGGCCTTCGTCACGGTTCGGCCACGCCAGACGGTAGACGGCTTCTCCTCACCACTTTGAGGCAGCGCTCAAGAACTAATTCGACCATTCCGAGCGCTTTGTGCGGTCGCGGAAATACACGCGACCGGATGGACCATTGAACTGTGTCGGAGGCGTACATGACCCGTTCTTAATGATGCAACCAACGAAACTTGCTGTACGGACACGCGCGCCGCCACAAGATGCGGGGCGCACTCACCTGACAACAACAGGAGGGAACTGAAATGAAATACTCGACCCGATTCGAGCGTTTTTTCATGATGGCGACGGCCGCGCTGACGCTCGCCTTTTTCACGCAAACTGGCGTGGCGGCTGACAGCTTCGATTGCGCGCAGAGTATCCAAACGGCAGGCGCCACCGCTCCCAACGCGGCCATGCGACGCGAACCGCCATCCGTTGCGGCCGCTTCGCCGTTGACACTGGTCGTTCAGAACGCCTCGGGCGGTACATCCCGTCTCACCTATGTCGAGAACGACGGCTGGCGACTTGACGCCCCTGAAGCCACCCGCAAGCCCGGCGAAGTACGCTTGACGCCCGTCGTGGCACAATCGGAAGACCCGAGCGCGAAACAGCCCATGACGGTGTTCATCGACGGTCCGACCGGCTTCACCTACATCTGGGTGCGCGACGAAGGCTGGAAGTTCGTCGGCCGCGTCGGCGAGCGCAGCCGATGATTCTGCGGCACGCGCCGGTTACCGCGAGTATCGTCGATCATGGTGCAGCATTTGCCGCGGCCGTTCACCACGCGACGCAGCCGTAATTGGCTGTCGCGCGTGTCCTGCGCGATGCTGGCCGCAGTGGTCAGCCTTGCGCTCGCCACTGCGGCGCACGCTGCGCAAGACGATGAAGCGCTCGCTGAAACATGGCGCACGTTGCGCGCCGTCGATTGCGCCCGCTGTCACGGCAAGGACTATGACGGCCTGGCGGCGCCGTCCATCGTCGACTATGCTCGCCAGGTCAGCCGCGACAGGTTCGTCGCCGCGATCCTCGACGGTAATCCGTCCCGTGGCATGCCCGCCTATCGCGACAATCCGCGCATCGCCGATCACATCGACGACGTCTACCGATACTTCATCGGGCGCGCCGAGGGCACCATTCCCTCAGGCCCGCCACCGCAAAGCCGATGACATTCAAGCGCTCGACGGGCCTTGCAACTAGCCTCTTAAAAGAGCGCCTCAACTTGACTACACTTCAACCATCGTTTTTTATCGCGAGCAACAGCCGCGAAGGAGCGACAACATGAACACCCCACATGCCGACGACGGCACTGGCTGGACCGACCGGGCCGACGATACAAACACGATCGACATGCTCGTCGAGCGAGTTCTCACCCAGCAACAAGCGATCGCTTCGAGTGCTCTTACGAACCTTGGTGGCCGGATCGACCGGGCGCAACATCAGAAGCAACTGCTCGGCGCATTCGGCATACTTCGCCTCGCCGAGACGATCCCTACCGCCGTTAGAGCTGGTCCGTTCATGGAGCGCGATGCGACCGGGCACCCGGTGGCGTATCGCGTGGCGTGCCGCTTCTCGAACGGGCAGCCGTGCCCCTTCGCCGACACCGCCCCGGACGTGCGCGGCGTCGCCCTGAAGTTCTTCACCGCCGATGGCATCGAAACGGATCTGCTCATGACGAACGAGGGCGGCCGCTCGCATGCGCGCAACGCAACACAGTTCATGGCAGTCGCCGACATCCTTGTGGCGAAGCTCGCCCACGGCCTGGCCGATGCGTCCGGCAAGACGTTGCACGAATTATCATCAGGCGAACTCGGAGCAGGCGACGCGGCGCGCGCGCTCGCGATCCTAGTCAAAGAAACAACGCTTCACAAGGCGGCGAGCCTCGCAACCGAGCATTACTGGGGCTCGGTCGTGCAACTGGGCGATGCGGCCATCAAGTACGTGCTTACTCCGCACGACTCGAGCGTGGCAGGGACAGTGGGGAACAGACACGAGGACGACTATCTTCGCGAGGACGTCATCGCCCGGCTTGAGCGCGGCCCGGTCAGGTGGCAACTCGGCGTGCAGCTCTTCATCGACGAAGAGCGGACTCCGGTGAACGATGCTTCGGTAGCCTGGCAAGCGCCGCTCGTTCAGGTTGGCGTGCTCGAAATACCGTCGCCGCCGTCGAACGCCGACGAGACGATCATCAATCAGTTAGCCTTCAATCCGGCCAACGGCTTTCGTCCGCTGGGCATAACGCATGCACGAAAGGACGTCTACGCGGCGAGCGCCGCAAACCGCAAGGATCGCGGGTTGCTTTCCAGTGAAGCGGCTCGCGAAGCTCTTCGCAGCAGGCCGATCCCCGACTGAGCGTTATGTTCGCGTGACCCGCGCATACTCTCGGGCATCCACTCAACGGAAGATAGCCTCAACCGTCCGAAAGCTCGCCGCACTGGTTTGTGGTGTGGTCGATCTTGATGTACCGTTTAACGGCACGCAACCACGAATGTTGCGTTGCGGCCGAAGCCGCACAAATGGCTTCCGCACGAGCCGCTATTCCGGCGCTGGTTTCGTTGGGCATACTGCGTTGCTTCACTAAAGGGAGGCGTGGCATGAAGAACTCGCCGAAGATCTGGTCGATGGTCTCCGCATTGACGTTCTCGCTCGCAGGTTGTGCCGCAGGCGGCGCGCCGGAAGGCACGGCGCATCTGAGCGCAACGCAATGCCGCGATCTCACCGCTCTCAAGAACAACGCTCCCAGCACCCCCGAGCGCAACCGGAGTGAACTGGCAGCGCTGAAAATGGCGGGGTATGACCCGTCACGGTTCGACAATCCGCACTATCCGGATGATCTGCATGCGGCGCAGCGTCAGGTCGATAGTTGGTATCAGGTGGATTGCCACTAGGCACGACCGGTTGAGGCGCACAACGCCACGTCGGTTCGCCGCCTTGTTCGCGGCTGATCTTTATCCGATCGCGGACGTGCGGCATGCTGACGCGAGGTGTGCGAATGCTCTTCGGTCACAGCTGGGTTGCATCAACTCTACTCGACGCTGAGAAAGCGCCCTCCTCTCTCAGCGCCGGCAACCAATCTACTCGGCAAACACCTTTCGCGTCGGCGTATGCGTACGTTGCCGCGTCTCCCAACCCTCGGCCAGGCCCACATCCGCTTCTGACGCTGGCAACATGGGGACCGCGCGGAGCAGGTCGGACGCACGTTCTGCGAGCATGATCGTGGGCGCGTTCAGATTGCCATTGGGTTCGGTCGGGAATACGGATGAGTCGATGACTCGCAAGCCTTCCATGCCACGAACCCGCAACTCGGAATCGACGACGGCCATGTCATCTTCCCCCATGCGGCACGAACCACACGGATGCATCGTGCTTTCCAGGTTCGCCCTGACAAAGGCGTCGATTTGCTCGTCCGTCTGCACGTGCGGCCCAGGAGCGAGTTCGGCACCGCGAAAGCGGTCCATTGCAGGCTGACCGATGATTTCTCTCGTCAACCGGACGCAGCGTCGAAAGCCCTCGCGGTCCTCTTCCCGGTCCAGATAGTTGAAGCGGAGTTCCGGGTGCATATAGGGATCAGCCGACGTCGCCCTGACGTAGCCCCGGCTCTTTGGCTTGTTCGGTCCGGTCAATACCATGAACCCGTGTCCCTTGAACGGCTTGTCGCCGTCGTAGCGCATGGCGGCGGGCAAGAAATGGAATTGAATGTCAGGCCAGCGCAGACCCGCTTCGGACCGGATGAATCCACCGGCCTCAAAATGGTTGCTCGCGCCCAGACCATCCTTGAACAAGAGCCATCGCAGCCCGATCATGAACTTGCTGAACGGGTCCATTTTCGCGTTGAGTGTAACGGGCTCCTTGCAGGCATACTGAATATAGATCTCCGCATGATCCTGTAGGTTCTCGCCCACGCCGGGCAAATCATGCCTGACCTCGATCCCCGCTTTGCGCAGCACTTCTGCGGGGCCGATCCCGGAGCGTTGCAACAGATGAGGCGAACCGATAGGGCCGGAGGCGATCAATACTTCGGCACGGCATCGCACGACGTGCGTTTTTCCGCCCTGATCGTACTCGACCCCAACCGCGCGCTTGCCCTCGATAAGCACGCGGCGTGTCATTGCATTCGTTACCACGGTCAGATTGGGCCGTTTCATCGCGGGGCGCAGGTAGGCATTAGCGGTAGACCAGCGCACACCATCCTTGACGGTCATATGCATGGCGCCAAAACCTTCCTGCATATGACCGTTGCAGTCTTCCGTCTTGATGTATCCGGCCTCTGCACCTGCCTCGACCCACGCGCCGTACAGCGGATTCGCCATGTTGTTGCCGTTGTTTGTGCACAGCGGGCCGGCCGCGCCCCGGTACTCGTCGCCTCCGAACTTGTAGGTCTCCGCGCGTCGGAAATACGGCAGACAGTTGCGATAGCCCCAGCCTCGCGCACCCAATTCCTCCCATTCGTCGAAATCGCAAGCGTGGCCGCGAATATAAACCAGGCCATTGATCGACGACGACCCGCCCAGCACCTTGCCGCGCGGGCAGTGCAACTGGCGGCCATTCAGATGCGCCTCGGGGGCGGTCTTATAGCGCCAGTTGTACTTGGACGTATTCATCGGCATCGAAAACGCGCTCGGCATCTGAATGATGACGCTGCGATCGCTTCCGCCGTATTCCAGCACCAGAACGCGGACCGCCGGGTCCTCGGTAAGCCGGTTAGCCAATACACACCCGGCCGATCCAGCGCCCACTATGATGTAATCGAATTGCTCGGTAGCCATGATATTTTCCTGCATGGTAGACCTTGACTGGGTCGTCTGTGGATCAGTAGCGACCTTTGTCGCCGGTGGTGTATTGCGGTGATGTCTTTTCGATAGCGGTGATGACAGACTCTTCGTACTTCAGATCGAGCGAACGCGACAATGCGTAGTAAGCCAGGCCCGAGACGAACAAACCGACCAGCCACGCCAGATCAACGCTGCCCATCGCACGGGAAAGCGGCCCGACATACACCTCGTTAGTGCCGTCGAGCACGCAGAAGAACGGAATCATCGAGACGAAACCGATCACGTACGCAATTAGGCCGCGCGCGCCCCACTTTCCGTACAGGTTGTTGTCAGGCAGGAAGAAGTGCGGAATGGCATAGCGACCCTTGCGAACGAAAAAGTAGTCCGTCAGATTGACGGCGGTCCACGGCACCAGGAAATACAGCATGACGACCAGGTAAATGTTCAGAACGGAGAGACCTTTACCCGAGCTATAGATGCTGAGGGCCACGCCGAGCTGAAGGATCACCACAAAAACAATCGCCAGAATGCGAGTCCTGGGAGTCGGTCGTACCTTCCGGAATGAGTCAACCGCCGTGATGGTCGTCAGCTTTGCGCTATAGATGTTCATCGCGATGACCGGTAGAAACGCCAGAATCGTGACGCCAACCACAACGCTACCCATCCCGGGTGCGAGATCGCTACCCACCTGATTCAATGCGACCAGCACATCGGTCGCATGAAGATGGTCCGCCAGCCAGCCACCAATCGCGATCATCCATGCCCCCGACAGCGATGCACCGAGGAACACGGCCGCAATCAGTTTGCCGCTCGGCGTGTTTTTCGGCAGGTAGCGCGAATAGTCGGATACATAGGGTGCGTAGGCGATGTTGTAGCTGGCGGCTGCGGCGAACTGCGCAATGAAAGCGATCCAGCCGAAGCCCAGCGGTGGCGTCGGCGCGGCCCCGGGCGAGACAGCGGCGAGCGGCACATCATGCACCCAATGCATCAGTACGGCCAGCGTGACGATTCCATAAAGGGGCAGCGAGAGATACAACGCCCATTTGAAGCTGCGGTGCATCCAGTCGTGCCCGAGAATCGCCAGAATCGAAGCCGGCAAGGTCACAGCCAGCGCCACCTTGAAGGGATCCCAGTTGAACAGTGCTTTGAGGCCCTGCATCATGAGCACGAGGTTGACGATGTTGAATCCGGCAAACACGAATAATGTCGCCAACAGGACGATGATGACCCCGCGATAACCGAACTGCGCTCTCGACTGAATCATCTGCGGCAAGCCAAGGTGCGGTCCTTGCGATCCGTGAAAGGCCATGAACAAGGTGCCGAACATGATGCCCAGCGTGCCCGCTACAGTGGTCCACAGCGCGCTCAGTCCAATGCTGGGACCGACAAAGCCAATGGTCATGGTAAAGAACGTGAAGTTCCCCAAAAACCAGAACGGCCCTTGCCTCGACAATCTGTCTGTTCGCTCGTTATCCGGAATAAAGTCTATTGAATGTCCTTCGATGGCGCCGTGCTCAACCCCGGCTACGGTGCCCTTCACTGTTTCGTCTGCTGCTTGCATCATGTACCCCTGACTCGAATGAGAGGTTGACGGAATGAGGATAGACCGATCACGCATGCCAGCTGCGTCGCCCGCTCGCTACGCAGCACCAGGCTCACGTTCGATTCGGACGCCGTCACCGGATTGGCTGCCTCAGTGCAGCGTGATCCAGACCGCCTTGCTTTCCATCAGATGATCGAGCTGTTCGGGACCCAGGTCTTTACCGAAGCCGGATTCCTTGAATCCACCGAATGGCATCGACGGGTCGATCGTGCTGTGCGCATTGACGTAGACCGTGCCGGCGCGCAATGCTGGAATCAGCCTGTGCACGCGGTTCAGGTCGTTGGAGTAAACCGCGGCCGCAAGTCCGTATGGCGAATCATTCGCCAGCGAAAGCGCATCATTTATATCGTCAAACGGCGCAGTCACCAGTACCGGACCGAAGATCTCTTCGCGGACGATCTTCATTTCGCTGCGGCAATGCGCAAAGATGGTCGGCTCCACGAAGTAGCCCAGCCGGTCCAGTACATGACCACCATGCACAACTTCTGCGCCTTCGCGCCGCCCAGCTTCAATATAGGATTCGACACGATCCTTCTGTAGCGCGGAAACAAGCGGGCTGATGAAACAATCCCGGTCGAGGCCGGGCGCGATCTTCATCGTGCGCGTGTGTTCGATCAACGCGCCGATAAACTTGTCGTGTATGCCACGCTGGATATAGACGCGAGCGCCTGCATCGCACACCTGGCCGGAATTGAAGAAGATGCCGTTTGCTACGGCCTGGGCAGCCGCCTCGATGTCGGCGTCCTCCAGCACCAGCACCGGCGATTTTCCGCCCAGTTCGAGCGTGAGGCGTTTGATGCCGCCCACGGCCGCGTGCCCGACCGTGCGGCCCACTTCGGTGGAACCGGTGAACGTGATCTTGTCGATACCTGGATGGGCGGCCATTGCCGCGCCAATGTCGCGCCCTCGCCCCGTGATGACGTTGACGACGCCGTCCGGGATCCCCGCCTCTTGCACCAGCTCCGCGAAGCGAAGCGTGGACAGCGACGTCAGCTCGGCCGGCTTGATGACGGTAGTGCAACCCGCGGCGAGCGCGGCCGCTACCTTCCACGCCATCGTTTGCAGCGGGAAGTTCCAGGGAACGATGACGCCGACGACACCGATCGGTTCCTTGCGCGTATAGGCAACATAATCGCCAGGCAGCGAGGGTTCTACCGTACGGCCGTGAAGCTTGGACGCCCATCCGGCAAAATAACGGAACGTGTCGATCGTGCCTTGAATGTCGACGTCACGCGCATTGACGACAGACTTGCCTACATCGATCGATTCGATCTCGGCCAATTCCGCTGCGTTCGCTTCGAGCAGGTCAGCCAGACGATGGAGCAGCCGTTCGCGCTCAAGGGGCTTGAGTTTGCGCCACGGTCCCCCATCGAACTGTTTGCGGGCCGCTTCGACCGCGCGATCCAGATCGGCGGTGGTGCCGAGAGGAATGTGTGTGATTACGCCCGCGGTGGACGGTTCGAGCACCGCGCAGGACTCCCGGTCTCCTTGTGCAACCCAGGCACCGCCAATAAACATCCTCTGCGGCCTGGTGAGAAAACGTTGCGTCTCTTCCCGGACACCGAATTTCTCCAGGTAGTTCTGTACGACCTTATCCATCATTGTCTCCTGTGTTACGGATTAACTGCTACATGGCCTCTGGTGAGCCAGTTTGAATCGGCGGAAGTCCGGTAGCTCACAAACCATCGGGCGCCACCGATATAAAGGCGCCTTGTGTCGGTGCAGCCTTTTGAGAGACTATGGACGACACGGCCGCGCGTAAAAATCACGTGGATCAGATGTTCATATCGGAAATATCGAAGCAAATGGCGCAAAGGGAGGGACGACGGTGATTCAGTTGCAGGACGTGGACCTCAAGCTACTAAGGGTTTTCATGACGGTGGTGCGGTGCGGCGGTTTTTCCGCCGCCCAGGCGACCCTGAACGTCAGTCAGTCGACCATCAGCGAGCAAATGACGACGCTCGAAACGCGCCTGGGGCTCAAGCTTTGCGAGCGGGGGCGCAGCGGCTTCCGTCTCACAGAGCACGGCGTTGCGACTTACGAAGCGGCGCAGCGGTTGCAACTGGCGGTAGAGAACTTCTGTGTGGATACGGATGCGCTCAAGAAGTACATCTCAGGGAGGCTGTACCTCGGCATCATCGACAACACGGTGACCGACTCGGCTTCTCCCCTGCCGCAGGCACTGCGAGCTTTCGTGTCGAGGGGGCATGACGTGCATCTGGATGTCTACGTCGGCACGCCTGCCGAGCTGGAAGAACGTGTGCTCGATGGCCGTCTGCACATCGCAGTCGGACATTTTCCGCTGCATGTACCAGGGCTCACCTACACCGACCTCTATCGCGAACCGGATGGTCTGTACTGCGGGAGCAGTCATGCGCTCGCAGGCATGTCGCCTGACGAGCCGGCGCTCGAACAGGCCATTGCCTCGAGCCGGGTCGTCGCGCGCGGCTATCTGCAGCAGCACGACCTGCGAATGCTCAGAGTCAGTAAGGCCGCAGCGACCGTGGACAACATCGAAGCGCAGGCCATTCTCATTCTGTCGGGCGCGTACATCGGGTTTCTGCCGATTCACTATGCTGCCCGATGGGTCGCGCGCGGCGAGATGCATCAGATATGCCCCGCTGAGTTCGGCTCCCAGTCGCCATTTTGCGCAGTCACGAGGCGCGCCGCTGTGCCCCCTACCATCCTGCAGGTATTCATGATGGACTTGATGGAAAGCTACCGTCTGGTCCAGAAGACAGCACACGCGGAGTAAGGCAGATCATTGCGCGCAGAGGCGCCTGATCGACGGGGGTCGTGCAGGCCTTTTGCCACCAGTTGCGACTGGCGTCAAAGGAAGCCAGTCGCGCTGCGCGAAGCGCCAGATAACTAACGAGAGAGATGTCGTTTGACCTTACGTTGATGCATCACGCGGCCAATCGTGTTCAGCAGCAATTGCGCCGCCAGGATCGAAGTTGAACCCGAATGGTCGTAGTCGGGCGCGACTTCCACGAGGTCGATGCCGATCACGTCACCCTGTTCCGCAAGGCCAGCGAACAGTTCGAGTCCTTCGTAATACAGCAGGCCGCCGTGGCTTGGCGTGCCGGTGCCGGGCGCAATCGACGGATCAAAGCCATCGATATCGATGGTCAGGTAATAGCGCACACCCTTCGGAATACGGTCCAGCACGCCCTGGATGCCGAGGCGCCGAAGGTCGCGCACCGAGATAATGTCCGAGCCCATCTCGCGTGCCTGTGCATAGCCTTCGCGTGCGGTAGACGACACGTTGCGGATACCGATTTGCGTCATGCCCGATACCACGCTTTTTTCCGCTGCGCGCCGCAGCGGATTGCCGTGGCCATGACGCACGCCATGGCGCTCGTCGACGAAATCAAGGTGGGCGTCGATATGGACGATATGAAACGGCTCCTGACCTTCGAACGCATTGATGCACGGGATGTTGATCGAGTGGTCGCCTCCCATCACCACCGGCAACGCGCCCGCCGCCAGGATCTTGCGCACGCCGTACTCGATATTGGCGTGACTCTTCTCCGTGTTGGTATGCACCATGTCCGCATCGCCGATATCGACCATGCGCACTTCGTCGCTGGGAAGATAAACGACGTCGTCTTCGAAATCGTATGCACCACCGTGTCCGAAGGAGAACAGCGTCGACGCATCCCGAATCGAACGCGGACCAAACCGTGCGCCCGCTCGCCACTGCGTACCGCAGTCGAAAGGGGCGCCCATTACCGCGACGTCCGCGTCGATCTTGTCCCAGTCAAGACACAGCGGAGACTTCGCGAAGGTGCAGATTCCAACAAACGGCAAATTGAGCCGGCCGGTTTCGTAGCTGTTTTCAGACATGATTGCCTTTAGTCCTGTTGCTGATTCAAATATGCGCGGCGCACAGTGCGCCCGCTTCTCTACTGCAAGCGTCGTCCGTTTTGACGGGCCAGCGCTGCATCTGGACAGAGTCTAGGCAAACAAATCCGGTGGAAAAATGCCAATGGTCCGATATACACATCGGGATAGTCCGAAGCGATTCCGGACGTCGGCCAGGGCACCGGGGCCGGCGGACGGAACCACTCCTTTCATCACAATACGAATAAGCAGAAACGATAGGATCATCACAAATAGCGCTGCGATTGTCGCAATTCTCCCGTCAATCGCAGGCAGAATAGGGGTAAATGTTATTGACGCATCATTTGCCTGATGCGAAGATCACAAAACAGCGCGCGACCCGATCGCGAAGCATAAGAATTCGTCACGTCGACGAAGGAGACATCAGGATGAGTGAGCCGGTTGCGGTTGCGGCCTCTTCATCGCCCCGAGTGCCATTGATCCGCGTTACTGGCGTCACCAAGAAGTTCGGTGGCGTACAGGCGCTGCGAGGCGTGAATCTGGAAGTTCTGCCGGGCGAAGTGCATGCACTGCTCGGCGAAAACGGCGCGGGCAAATCCACCCTTATCAAGATACTGAGCGGCGTCCACGCGTATGACGAAGGCTCGATCGAAATCGCCGGCCAGAAGGTCGCGTTCGAATCGCCGGCGAAGTCGCGCGAGGCGGGCGTCGCTGTCGTCTATCAGGACCTGAGTCTCGTCGAATCGCTGTCGGTCGGCGCCAATCTGATGCTCGGGCGCGAGCCGCGCACGCGGCTTGGCTTCGTCAGACAGCGCGAACTGATGGCGCAGGTCAGCGCCTTTCTGCGCGAACATAATATTCCGCTCGATCCGCGCGTGCCCGTCGATTCGCTGCCGTTTGCGTACCGGCAGATGACGGAGATCTGCAAGGCGTTGATGGGCGACGTACGCGTGCTGATCCTCGACGAACCTACTTCCGCGCTAACGGGCGGCGAAGAACAGATTCTCTTCGACGCGATTCGCACAGTGACGGCGCGCGGCGTCGGTGTGATCTACGTGACGCACCGCCTGAACGAGGTGTTTCGCATTTCGCAGCGCGTGACCGTGTTTCGCGACGGGGCGAACGCCGGCCATTTCGCCACAGCCGAGACCGACATGAAGCAGCTCGTCGCGGCGATCGTCGGCCCGCGTCATGCGGCGATGCAGGCCAGACAGGAAACGGCGACCGGCACCGCAGCACAAACTGCGCTAAGCGCAGACGAAAAAACGGGCGCGCCTGTTGCACACAACGCGCCTGTGCTGAAGCTATCGAACGTGAGTAACGCACGTCTCTCCGGCGTGAGTTTCTCACTGCGCCACGGCGAAGTGCACGGCCTCGCAGGCCTGATCGGGAGCGGCCGCACGGAAATCCTGCTGACCATCTTCGGCCTGCTGCCGATTCACGAAGGCACGATCGATCTCGAGGGCCAGCCGCTCGCCGCGCGCCGTCCCGCAGACGCGATCCAGCGCGGCGTTGCGCTCGTGCCGGAAGACCGGCATCTGCAAGGGCTGGTGCTCGATCATTCGATCGAACGCAATCTGACCTTGCCGCGCCTGCCGCAGTTTTCGCGCGGAGGCTGGCTGCGTGCGCAAGCCGCCGCACAGCAGGCACGCATCGCGATGAAGCAGCTTTCCGTCAAGGCACCCGATGCGTCGACGCATGTGAAGTTTCTCTCCGGCGGCAACCAGCAGAAAGTCGTGTTCGCCAAATGGAATTATCCGCGGCCGAAGGTGTTGCTGCTCGATGAGCCGACGGTCGGCGTCGATGTCGGCGCGCGAGAAGAAATCTACGGCGTGGTGCACGACGCAGCGCGCGCGGGCACGGGCGTCGTTGTGGTGTCGTCGGATCTGGACGAACTGTTGCGGCTATGCGATCGCATTTCCATCGTGGTGACCGGCTCGATCGAACGAACCGTCGAGCGCGCGCAGCTTCGCCACGCGGAAGAACTGCACCATCTCATTCAACTACCCCGGCCTATCGAAGAGTCTGCAACATGAACGAGTCTGTTTCGCCATTGCCCGTCGAGCAACAGACCGCCCAGCGTCACGGACGCATGCGGCGCATTGCGCAGCTTCTGCTGCAGGGCGATCGCCCCTACATGCTGTATATCGCGTTTGCGATTCTGCTGGTGGTGTTCAGCTTTGCGTCGCCGTGGTTCCTGTCGATCGACAACTTCCTCAATATCGGGCGGCAAACGGCGCTTGTGTCGATCATCGCGACCGGCATGACCTTCGTGATCATTGCGCGGCAGATCGACCTTTCCGTGGGATCGACGCTGGCGCTGTCGGGCATGTCGGCGGCGCTCGCGATGTCGCACATCAACGATAGCTGGATCGTCGGCGCGATTGCGGGCATCGGAACGGGTGCGATCGTTGGCGCGATCAACGGCTTCGTCACGACGCGCCTAAACATTCCGTCGTTTCTCGTCACGCTCGGAAGTCTGAGCGCGGCGCGCGGTCTCGCGCTGATGGTCACGACGACGCGCCCCGAGATCATCACTAACGACAGGCTCATTGCGATTTTCGGGGAAGGCAATATCGCGGGCGTGCCGGTGCCGATCCTGTGGACGCTGCTCGCCGTGATCGGCGGTATTCTGCTCTTGCACTATAGCGTGTTCGGACGGCAGATCTATGCGGCGGGCGGCAACCCGACGGCCGCGCTTTATTCGGGCATCAACATTCGCCGCGTGACGACGCTCGCTTTCGTGCTGACGGGCGTGCTTGCCGGTATCGCCGCGCTAGTGCTGTCCGCGCGTTCGCATGCGGCGCGCCCGGACGTCGTCCAGGGCATGGAACTCGACGTGATCGCGTCCGTCACGCTTGGCGGCTGCAGTCTGTTCGGGGGACGCGGCTTCATTCTTGGCACGCTGCTCGGCAGTCTCATCATCGGCACGCTGAACAACGGCCTCGTGCTGCTCGGTGTGAGTTCCTCGCTGCAACTCGTCATCAAGGGCGTCATCATCGTCGCGGCAGTCGCGTTCACCCGCAAGTAAGCAGTTGGCGGTCAGAGTAAATGGGTCTCTCGCGCATGCGACGTTGCGCGGCAGGCCATGAAGGGCAATTCAAAAAACGGCAGGAGACGCAGTACATCACGACCAACGGAGGAAAATCATGAACTATCGTCGTGGATCAGGAGTGAGACTGGCGGGTGTCGCGACGGCGACGGCCATGGCCCTATGCTGTTCGCAGGCGTTTGCGCAGGCATGCGAGAAGCTGCCGGTGACGTCGATTGGACCGACGGGCATCGTCGGACAGGGACCGAATGGCGAGAAGGCAGCGTCCGTCGATGCCGTCAAGCTGACGGATGCCGAGGCCGCGAAGGTCAAGGCTGGCAAGTTCAAGGTCGGCATTTCGATGCAGACGATGAACCTCGACTGGTCGCAACTGCAGGTGCAGGGCATCACCGACACGCTGAAGAAATACGACGTGGAAGTGATCGGCACGGCGTCGGCCGAGTATCAGGTCGACAAGCAGATTGCCGACATCGAAAACACAATCCAGCGTCATCCGAACGGCATCATCTCGATTCCCGTCGACGGCACGGCAACGGCTGCGACCTACAAGAAAGTCTCGCAGGCTGGTATCAAGCTCGTGTTCATGGACAACGTGCCGACGGGCCTGAAGCACCCGGACCAGTATTCGGCGATGGTCTCCGCGGACAGCGAGGGCAATGGCCAGATCGCGGCGAAGGTGCTTGCCTCGTGTGTGCCGAAGGGCGGCACGGTCGGTCTCGTGAACTTCGGCGTCGATTATTTCAGCACGACGGAGCGCACGAAGGCCGTCAACGACTGGATGAAGAAAAATCGCCCCGACATCAAGATCAAGCAGGTCGCCTTCACGGACCCGTCGAAGGTCGGCCAGATCGCGGGTGACTTCCTCACCGCCAATCCGGACGTCAAGGGCGTGTTTGCCGTGTGGGACCAGCCTGCGCTCGACACGCTGACGTCGATGCGCGCGCAAGGCGTCAACACGCCCATGACAACGGTCGATCTTGGGCTCGAATCGGCAATCGAAATTGCGAAGGGCGGGCCGCTCAAGGCAACAGGTTCGCAGCGTCCGTACGATCAGGGTGTGGCTGAGGCGATGGCGATGATGAAGGCGCTGATCGGCCAGACGCCGCCGGCGTGGATCGGGGTGCAATCGCTGCCCGTGGTGCAGTCCAACGTGCTCGAATCGTACAAGACGGTATTCAAGAAGGATCCGCCGCCTCAACTGGCGGATGCCTGCAAGAAGGCAGCGCCGGCTTGCGGTTGATGACCTGAAAACGCTTTAGCACGTTAGCTTGAGAGCGAAGCCTTAGCGGGTTTCGCTCATTTTTACTGCGCGCGCTTTGCGATTTTTTTCGCGTCGCGATGTGCTCCTGACCGCAGCCGACGCCGGTTCGCAGTCCGCTATGCTCCAACGCAGCTTCTCGATCACGACGCCGTTCCCTTGGCGCGCCCCCCCGCGCGATCGGGACCTGCTGCACGTGCCGGGCGCCGGGCTGGATCGCCTCGCCTTCGACGCACTGCGCGCTGGAACGGTCGTGTGCAATGCGTTCGAACATGAGATCCCGATTGCGGAATACGTCGCGCTGTCGATGCTGACGCACGAGATCCGCCTGGGCGAGCTGCAGGTGTCAAGTACCCGCGTGCGCCTCCGGCTCTCCCCGACCGTATTCTCTCTCCAGGTCCGTCGGCACCGCGACCCCGTCATGCACTTCTAGCCGCAAACGGCTCCAGGGCACGCGAGGACCACATGAACCGATACACGACTTCAGCCTCGAGAACCAGCCCCTTCGAGGCATCGCATTCCATCGTGCATTGCAGCGTCAGGCGGCCGCCCTCCTCGGTCGCGTCGAACGATATCAGCCTGGCGTCCAGCCGAATGCTGGAACTCGCCGGCACCGGAGCCAGGAAGCGAAGCCGGTTAATGCCGCAGACCCGCGCCGGCTCGGTAGCTTCCAGCAGATAGATGTCGCGAAGCATCGAGTTCATCAGCCCGATGAGAAGGTAGCCGTTCGCGACGCTTCCCGCGCACGCGCCGTGTCTGTTCCGTTCGTCGTCGGCGAAGATGCGATCCCGGTCATCGGTCACGGACGCGAAGGCGTGGATCATCTCCGGACTGACCTCCACCCAGGTGCTCCTGCCCAGTTCGAAGCCCGCGTAAGCCTGGATTCCCTCGATACCTCTCAGCATGATCGGCACGTCGACTTCTCCCTTCGTTCATCGCCTGAGCCAGCAGCGCATACCTTCAGTCTTCGAACAGCTCGCCGTTGCTCGCACCGAGCGTCGGCGCCGGCTGACGCGGCTTCAGCAAGTGGCCGTTGAACCGGGCCGGATAGCGGATCGCCCGAACCGTTCCAGCGGGCGTCTGCAACTGCGAATAGAGCTCGTTGTGGACCACTTGCGGGTCGTCAAGATGCGCGCTTGGTTCGTTCACCGGGCCAGCCGGAACGTCCAGCTCGCGAAAGCGTGCGAGCCATTCGACGGTGGTCCGCTCCTTGAGCGGTCCGGCGACTCGCTCGAAGAACGCATGCGTCATCTCCTTGCGATTCGCAATTCGCTTGATCTCGTCCTTCCACTCGGGATGGCCGATCGCATCCAGCGTCCTGCTAAGCTGCTTGCCCGTCACGGGAGAGAGCACCAGATAGCCGTCCTTTGTCGCGAGCACCGGCTGCGGAGCGAGCGTCACCGCAGCATCGTCATCGACAAAGGTCCGGTTATGGAACATGTCCGGGAAGTTGTAGTAGGACATGATGTCGAGCATCGATGTCTCGAGATGAATCGCCTTCTGCGACTTGTCGCGGGCGATGACGCCGGACAGCGCCATCTGTGCTGCAAAGACCGCCGCAACTTTGTCGGCGAGAAAGGTGTTCGTCGCGCGCGGCGTGCCGCCTGCAGCCTCGTAGCTCAGCAAGCCGGTGCGGCCCTGGATCAGCGCATCGAATGCCGGCTCCGTGGCAAGATCGCCGTCCGGCCCGTAGCCGGTGATCGAAAGCTGCACGATGCGAGGATTCAACTCGCTCAGCTGCTCGAAACTCAGGCCGAGCGAAGCCGAGACGTGTGGTCGCCAGTTCTCGATGTAGATATCGGCGTCGCTCAGAAGCGCCTTGAACCGCGCCAAATCCTCCGGTGACTTGAGATCCAGCACGACGCTTCGCTTACCGCGGTTCGAATTGGTCCATACGGTGCCGACCCCTTCCCAGCCATGCCCGAAGTTGCGATAAGGATCGCCCGATGGCGGCTCGACCTTGATCACGTCCGCGCCCAGATCCGAGAGCATCTGCGCGCAGAACGGCCCTGAAATATAGCTGCAGGCTTCCACGACTTTGTAGCCTTCAAGCGGACGCCGGAAAGATTCGGACGAACGGGTTGTCATCGATACTGCTCCTTCGATCGGTTGGATGTGATGCGCCTAGAGACACCGCTATGCGTTTCAGGCGTGAGTGGCAGCTCCGTTACGCCCCGCCGTTTGTGCGCGAAGCCGCGCCATCGCGAGAATGGAATCGAGTACCGGCGTGCGCATCTCGGCAAGCTCGCGCACGGCGTACAGCGATTCGGTGAGCGCGTCTAGTTCGAGGGCACGCCCAGCTTCGAGATCCTGCAACATGGACATCTTGTGATGTGTGGCGCTCAGAGTCATCGCGATGCGCTTGTCGGGATCGGGACCAATGGCGATATCCAGACGCTGTGCGAGTGCATCCGCTTCGAGCATCATCGCCTTGACGATTGCAACGATATCGCCTGCGTCGCGCATCTCGCCGAGGGTCGCCTGCGTCAGCACGGCGACCGGATTCCAGCACAGGCTGTTGACGAACTTGATCCAGATCGCCGAGCGGATGTCGTCGTTGACCTTCGATGCGATGCCGCTTGCGCTCAGCAGTTCGCTCAGGCGATCCACGCGCGCTGACCGGCTTCCGTCGAGTTCGCCGATCGGACAACCCGCCTTCGCGCCGTCTTGCGCGATCACGCCCGGCTCGACCGGATGCGCGCCGATCCAATACACGCAGCCCAGCACCTGTTGCGGCGGAAGCGCAAGCCACTGACGACCCGCAGGATCAATACGCTGCATCTGCCGATCCTTCAGCGCGCCCCGTGCTGCGTGAAAGAAGTAATACGGAATGCCCGTCGTCGGCGGCAACACGACGGTGTTACGGTCCATCAGATGTCCGATCTGATCGAGCGCCCCGCCGACCTGATGCGCCTTGAGCGTGATGAACACGTAGTCCTGCACGCCCAGTTCGCGCGAATCGGACCGCGCATTGACGCGGACCGTGAAATCCTCGGCTGGCGTGACGACCCGGATGCCGTTCGAGCGGATCGCATCGAGCGTCGCGCCTCGCGCCACCACGCTGACTTCGCACAGTCCCGAGCGCGCGAGATGACCCGCGATGTATCCGCCAATTGCGCCGCCGCCGAAAATGCATACCTTGAGCATCGTGCGTTTTTCCGCTGACCGTCAATGAAGGTCCTGCGCGTTTCGAAGCTCGACGCAGGACGTCGTGTTGATGGGCAGACGATAAGGCGTGCGGGCAGGAAGGGAAAATACTAAAAAACGATGGGTCGAGCGGATCCGCTTATGGCTGCTTCGGGCGTCCTTCAGATTGTGGCGGCGTCGCTGCCCTTGCGGCCCGCTCGCCGGTACGACGCAGGCGCGCGCCCTACGATCCTGCTGAATGCGGTGCTGAACGCGCTGTCGGAGAGATAACCGATCGACAGCGCAATATCGCTGATCGACTGCTCGCTGTTGAGCAGTGCATCCTTGGCAAGCGCGATCCGCCAGTTCGAAAGATATGTTGCGGGTGCCACGCCCACGCGTTCGGCGAACCTTCGCGCGAACACGGCACGCGACATACCGACCTGCTTTGCCAGCGAAGCGACGGTCCAGTGCCGCGCGACGTCCGCGTGCATTTTTTGCAGCGCCGTCGCGATGGGCGGATCGGCCATGCCGCTCAGCCATCCCGCGCGTTGCCCCTGCATGTGCTGCATCGGGCGGCGCAGCACTTCGACGAGCATCACTTCCACGAGCCGGCTCATCACGAGATCGCGGCCGGGCCGCTCGCCCAGCGCTTCTTCGCCGATGAGTTCGAGCACGCGAGTCAGGCGGCCCGCTTCTTCGTCAGAGGAGCGGATGAAGATCAGTTCGGGCAACAAGCCGGAAAGCAGTGCCGCATGCTCCGCTTCGACCTGAAAGTAGCCGCCGACGAGCCGGGTCGGCTCTCCCCTGCTGCCATCGTTCCAGCGAACGTAATCGCCTTCGCGCGACTTGTCTGCGAGCGCGGCGAGCTGCGGGCTGACCTCGGGATCGCTCGCGAGGCAGTAGCGCGGCTTCGCGGCCAGCAGGAGATAGTCGCCTTGCTGCATGAGGAGCGCGGGACCGGCTTCCGGAAGGAACCAGCAGTGTCCGGCGACGACGAGGCAGAAGCGCGGCGCGTCGCGATGCGGCACGGTCATGCCCCATCGCCCCTGTGCGTCGACGGTCTTCCAGAGGACCGCCTGCGGCCTCATCAGTCTGACGATATCGTTCAGAACATCCAATTGAGACGATCCGTAATCTTTTAGAGATACTCGATTATGGATCATCTTTCTGCATTTCTATAACGTCTCTCATTAACGGCCCGTTTTTCGCGCAACCCATCGATTCAGTCTGCGCGAACGACCCGGGCCCGACACCGCGTATGGCCCGGCAGAGGCCCATGAAGCATGGTGGAGACAGACGTGAGCAAACTAAAAGACAGGCTCGTCATCGTGACAGGAGCTGCCCAGGGCATGGGCCGTGCGATCGCCGTCGAGGCCGCACGACAGGGCGCGGCCTGGGTGACGCTCGCAGACATCCAGGACGACGAGGGCCGCGCCGCCGCGGCGGAAGTCGAAGCAGCCGGCGCCAAAGCCCTTTTCATCCGGACCGACCTCTCGGTCACCGACTCGATTCGTCACATGATCGAAGAGACCGCGCGCCGCGCCGGGGGCATCGACGTGCTGGTGAACAACGCCGGCATCACCGACGACGGCCTGACCGGCCGCGCCCCGACGGTCGAAGACCTTCCCGAGGAAGTCTGGGACAAGGTGATGAACATCAACCTCAAGGCGATGTGGCTCGCCACCAAATTCGCCGCACCTTACCTCCGGCAGTCGAAGCGCAGCCCTGCGATCGTCAACGGCGCGTCGGTCGCGAGCAGCGTCGCGTATCCCGGGCTGCCGTCCTATGCGACGAGCAAGGGCGGCGTCGTGATGCTGACGAAGGCGACCGCCGTCGATCTCGCCGATGCGGGAATCCGCTGCAACGCGTACGCGCCCGGCGCCATCGATACACCGATGCTGAGCAGGAGCGTGCAGCACGCGGCCGATGTCGAGCACGCGCGAAAGCGGCTGTGGGGCACGCATCTCATCAGGCGGCTGGGGCTCCCGGAGGAAGTCGCGCGGCTCGTGTGCTTTCTCGCATCCGATGAGGCTTCGTTCTCGACCGGCAGCATCTTCGGCATCGATGCCGGCACGCTCGCCTGGCGCGGCGCCCACTGAACCATTGGCACCGCGCCGATGGTCGCGCTGTGACAGGCACTCATGCTCACCGGCAAGAGGAGACACGATGAAAAACAGCATCTACTCGGGCCGCCTCGACCCGGACGCCGCGCGTTCGGCCGTCGTGGTGCAGTTGGCGCGTATCGCGCGCTACGTCGGCCTCGCGCTTTATATGGTCGATCCCGTGCACGGCGCGGCCGAAGCCCTGCTGGTCGCCGAATATTCAAATGGCGCTGCGCCAATGCCTGAACGCGAGCCGCGCGAATCCGAAGATGGAGCGTGGACATGAACATCCGCCAGCTTCAGTACTTCCTTGCGGTGGCTGCCGAACTGAACTTCACGCGCGCATCCGAACGCGTGAACATCGCGCAGCCCGCCCTGAGCGCGCAGATCATCTCGCTCGAAGAGGAACTCGGCACGCCGCTGTTTACCCGCGAGAAGCGCAAAGTCCTGCTCACGCCTGCCGGTGAGATTCTCGTGGAGCATGCGCAGCGCGTGCTGAACACGGCATCGGCGGCGATAGCGGCGGTCCGTGCATCGGGTCGCGGCGCGCGGGCGCAATTGGTGGTCGGCGCGATCTACACCGCGATCTATTGCTTCCTGCCCAACACCTTGCGCGTGTTCAAGGCGCTCGCGCCCAATTCCGATGTGAGCCTCCAGGAGATGACCATCGCACAGCAGATCGCCGGCCTGAAGGAAGGCGCGATCGAAGTCGGGCTCGTGCGCGGACACATCTACGATCACAACATCGTCACCGAGTTGCTCTATCGCGAGCTGCTCGTGGTCGCGGTGCCCGCAGGCAGCGAATACGACGTGCCCGGCCCGGTCGGTCTCGGCGAGCTCGCGACATGGCCGCTGATCGCGGTCGCGCGCGGCACCGCGACAGAACGCGGCTATGGCGACCGGGTCCTCGACATCTTCGAGGACGAAAGCCGCAAGCCCACCATCGCGCGAGAGGCGTACGACATGCACACGTCGGCGTGTCTCGTGGCGGCGGGGATGGGCGTCGCGGTGGTGCCGGCGATCATGCAGTTGATGAAGCCGCTCGGAATCAGCTACAGGCCGCTCGATGCAGACGCGCCGGGCGTATCGCTGTCTCTCGCCTGGCACAAGGACCGGGTACCGCCGCTTCTCGGAGTCTGGCGCGAGGCGGCCCGTGCGAATGCCGCGACGTTGATCGCGCAGCATCCGGAACTGTTCCTGCACAATGCCCGGCAACCAGCCGCCGAGCCTCCCGCCGCCGTCGACACCCCCGTCACCACGTAACGGGCAGCGTCTGCAAGCCCTGCACAAAGTGATCGCCCTTGCCCTTGATCTCTTCTTGTGGGACCGCGAATTTCAGTGTGGGAATCCGCTCGAATAACGAGCCGAAGACGGTCTGCAATTCGAGCCGCGCGAGCGGCTGCCCGAGGCACTGGTGATTACCGTAGCTGAACGCAACGTGATGCCCGGCCTTGCGCGTGATATCGAACTTCTCCGGATTCTCGAACGCGACCTCGTCGTGATTCGCACCGGAAATCAGCGCGACGACGCCCTCTCCCTTGCGGATCGTGTGACCGGCGATCTCGACATCCTCCAGCGCGACGCGAAACGCGTTGTAGTGCACGATCGTATGAAAGCGCAGCATTTCCTCGACCGCACCGCGCAACAGCGAAGGATCGGCGCGCAGCAGTACAAGCTGGTCCGGATTGGTGAGGAAGCTGTACACGCCGAGCGCCATCTGGTTCGCAGTCGTTTCGTGACCGGCCATGAGCAGCAGTTCCGCCATGATGACCAGTTCCCGATGCGACAGATTCCCCGGGCGCACCTGCTCGACGATCAGCCGGCTCAGAAGATCCTCCCTGTTTTCAGCGTCCTTCTCGCGCGCGGTGATGAGCGTGTCGAGATAGCTCAGCATGCGCTCGGACGCGCCTCTGGGAATCTCAGGATCGACATCGAGCAGCACTTTCAGCCGGCTTTGCTCCTGAAAGAAGCCGTGATCCTCGCGCGGGACATCGAGTATGCCGGCGATCACCTCCGAGGTGAACGGCAGGAACAGGTCTTCGACGAGGTTCGCAGGCGGCCCCTTGCTCAGCAGTTCATCGAGCAGCCGACCGAAGATGCCCTCGATGCGCGGACGCATCGCTTCGACGCGCTTGATCATGAACTCCTTCGTCAGCATGCGGCGAAAGTGTCCGTGCTCGGGCGGGTCCATGCGAATGAACGCAGGTTCCAGGTCGAGGACCGCGTTGCGCGCCGCCGAAAGACTCGGAAAGCCCGGCACGCCCGGATTGCCGCTGAAGCGGTTGTCGCCGAGCACGGCGCGAACGTCGTCATAGCGCGTAAAGAGCCAGGCGTTCGTGCCGTCCCACATGCGAATCTGGACCGGACCGGGTTGCTGCTGGAACGCCTTGTATTCCTGTGGCGGAACAAACGGGCATTGCCTCGGCATCGGAAACGACGGCGCGCTGTAAGGACATCCGGACATTGCTTCTCCCTTCATCGTCTAGGCTCGCGGGCGACGCCCGGAACAGGTTTTCAGAGACCGCCGTTGACGTCGACCGTCGCGCCGGTGATGTAGCGTGCGTCGTCGCTGACAAGAAAGCCGATGACCGACGCGATCTCCTCCGGCTCGGCCGCGCGTTGCAGGCCCGAGCCGGCGATCAGCTTGTCGCGGATTTCTTTGGGCACTTTTTCGCCCATCGCCGTGTTGATCGTGCCCGGCGACACCGCAGCGACGCGGATCCCATGCGGCCCGAGCGGCTTCGCGAGACTCTTGGTCAGGTTGACGATGGCCGCTTTCGAGCCGCCGTAATCGGTGACGCCGCTGCCGAGCGTCGCGACGATCGACGCGAGATTGACAATCACACCGCCGCCGCCCGCCGCGACCAGACGCCTCGCGACCTCCTGGCTCAGGAAGAACGGCGCTCGCGTGTTCACGCCGTAAGTGAAGTCATAGTCGGACGGTGAGATGTCGAAGAACGACTTGCCGTGCCACACGCCGGCGTTGTTGACGAGCACGCGGATCGTGCCGTATTCCGCGTCGATGAATTCGATTGACGCCCTGATCTGTTCGTAGTCGGTCACGTCGCACTTGCGATACGCGAACTCGCCCTTGCCGGTATCAGCGACATCCATGCCGACCACCGTATAGCCGCGCTCACTCAGGTTCTTGCAAATGGCTTGCCCGGTCAGTCCGTTGGACCCCGTCACGACTGCGATTTTCCTGCTCATGCCTCACCTCTTCGTCATGTGATGTTGATGAACTAGCGCGAGCGCGTCGGCATCGAAGGCCACGCCGCCCCGCTTGACGTCAGCACTTCCGCGTTGTGCTCGCCGAGCATCGGCGGAGAACGCGTGATGTGCGTCGGCGTTCCCGAGAACTGGAGCGGGTTGTTGATGACCCTGAACTCCCCGCCCTTCGGGTGATGCAGGGTCCTGAGCAATGTCTCGGCGACGTGCGGGTCGCTGAACACTTCCGGCCAGGTCCTGATCGCGCCGTAGATGGCGCCCGCCGACGACAGCACCGTTTCCCAGTGAGCCAGATCGCGCGCAGCAAAGATCTCCGCGAGCCGCGCATCGACCGCCTCGCGGTTCGCGAGGCGCGCATCCTTTGTCGCGAACCGCGGATCGGTCTTCAGCTCGCTCGCACCGAGTGCGTCGCAAAGGATCTGCCAGAACTTGTCGTTGATCGTGATGATCATGATGTCCCGGCCATCGGCGCTCGCGTAGGTGTTGTTGGGCACGATGTCCCAATGCTGGTTGCCCATGCGTACTGGCGTCTTGCCGGTGAGGTCGAAGTACACATCGCGCGGGACCTGGCTGAAGATGCTCGCGTCGAGCATCGAGAGGTCCACGCGCTGCCCCTCGCCCGTCCGTTCGCGCGCCTGCAACGCGGTGAGGATGCCGATCGTCGCAATGAGCGCGGTCACGAGGTCCGAGAACGGAAACCCGGTCTTGAGCGGTCCTGATTCCTCGGTGCCCGTCACCTGCATCACGCCCGAGACGGCCTGGATCACCATGTCGAGCGCCGGGCGGTTCCTGTCAGGCCCGGTGCGCCCGAACCCTGAAATCGAGCAGTAGACAAGACGCGGATTGATCTTGCGCAGGTCCTCGTAACCGAGGCCCGCGCGCTCGGTCAGGCCCGGCCGGAAGTTTTCGACCAGCACGTCGGCTTCGGCAGCGAGGGCGAGAGCGGCGGCGCGGCCCTCTTCGCTTTTGAGATCGAGCACGATGCCGCGCTTGTTCCGGTTCACGCCGAGGAAGAACGCGCCGTCCCCGCCCAGCGTCGTTTCTCCGGAGCGGCGAAACGGATCGCCTTCCGGCTGCTCGACCTTGATCACGTCGGCGCCCGAATCACCGAGCATCATCGTGGCGAACGGCCCGGTCATCATCTGCGTGAAGTCGAGGATCTTCAGTCCCGCAAGCGCCGCGTTCATGCTTCGTCCTTCTTGACGTAGAACGCCTCGCGATCATGATTCGACGCGCGCACGCCCTTGTCCCGGCGCTGCTTCATGAAGTTGTATTCGTCGCCCTCGTAGCGGACGTTGGTCGCGAGCGTGTGCAGGATGTGGCCATAGGAAAACTGACTCGATATGCCGAGCGATTCCATCGCAAGATTGGTGGCGGCCTTGCCCATGACGATGCCGTCGCGCGGCAGGCGAACGATGCGTTCGGCCCACTCCTCGCCTGCGTCTGCTAGCGAAGCGAGCGGCACCACCCGGTTGAGCAGACCATTCGCAAGGCACGTTTGCGCGTCCCACACGTCGGCCATCAGCAGCAGTTCGCGCGCCTTGCGCGGACCCATCGCCATCATTTCCCACGCGGCAAAATATGCGGCGCCGGAGAGTCCCAGCTTCTGCTCCGGGTGCCCCATCTTCGCGGTATCGGCCGCGATCACGAGATCCGATGCTTCCGCCAGATACAGCCCGCCGCCCAGGCAGTAGCCCTTGACGAGCGACAGCGTCGGCTTGAGGCACTTGAACACGCGCTCGAAGCGTGCGAGGTAATCCTTGTCGTGCAAGAGGCGCGCGCGCTGGCTCGGCTTGCGCGGACGGCCCTTGTCGTCGAACGTGGTCTCGCCGTATTCGGTGCCGACTTCGGCAAGGTCGTGCCCGGTCGTGAAATCGTCGCCCGCGCCTTGCAGCACGATCACGCGCACGTCGTCGTCGTCCTCGGCGCGATCGTAGCCGTCCATTAACTGTTCGAGCATCGCGTTGGTCATCGCGTTTTTCTTCTCGGGACGATTGATGGTGATGTATGCGCGGCCGTCTTTCGCGAGGTAATCGATGCTGCCTGTCATGCTGCGTCTCCTTTCGCGCCCGTGCGAGCGCCTTTTCGATGAGTGAAATGCAGTGGGGAAATGTTCAGACGTTCAGGTTGATGGCCACTGCCTTCACCTCGGTGTACATCTCGATCGCGTCGTAGCCGCGCTCGCGTCCCCAGCCCGACTGCTTGTAGCCGCCGTACGGCAGCGCTGAATCCGGAGACGAGAGCGCATTGACGTTGACGATGCCCGCCTGCATCCGACGCGCCATCTTGTGCGCCGTGCCGAGATCGCTCGTCCAGATGCTGGCGGCGAGGCCGTAGGTCGTCGCGTTGGCCGTGGCGCTTATGCGGTCTAGGTCGTCATCGTCGAAGGACATCGCGCACAGCACCGGCCCGAAGATCTCTTCATCGTGCACGGCCATACCGGGCTTCACGCCGGTCAGCACGGTCGGCTGCACGAAGAAGCCGCGCTCGCCCGTCGTGCCGCCGCCGGCCAGAAGCGTTGCGCCCTGCTCCTGTCCGCTGTGGATGTAACCCATCACGCGGTCGAGCTGGCGTCGCGAGATCACGGGGCCCATCTCCGTACCGACGTCGAGACCGTGGCCCAGCCTGATGCTGTTCGCCCGACGGGCGACGGCGTCGAGCACCTGATCGTAGGCACGTTCATGCACGTAAAGCCGTGAACCCGCCGCGCAAATCTGGCCGGCGTGAAAGAAGATCGACGAGCACACGCCCGCTGCGGCCGCTTCGAGGTTCGCATCGGGGAAAACGATGACGGGAGACTTCCCGCCGAGTTCGAGCGACACTCGCTTGAGGTTGCCGCTCGCCCCCTGCAGGATGCGTCGACCGGTTTCGCCAGAGCCAGTGAACGCGACCTTGTCGACCCCGGGGTGCGCGGCGATCGCGGCGCCGGCCGGATTGCCGAAGCCCGTAACGACATTGAGGACGCCCGGCGGAATGCCCGCTTCAAGCGCGAGTTCGCCGAGCCGCAGCGCGGTGAGCGGTGTCTGCTCGGACGGCTTGAGCACGATGGTGCAGCCGGTCGCGAGCGCGGGCGCGATCTTCCACATCGCCATATTCAACGGGAAATTCCACGGGATGATCTGACCGACGACGCCCACCGGTTCGCGCAACGTGTACGCGTGCCATTCGCCCGGCAGCGAAACGTTTGGCGTCTGACCGCCCATCTTGGTCGTCCACCCCGCCATGTAGCGCAGCATTTCGGCGATGCCCACGACGTCGCCATTGCGGCAGAACACGCGCGGCTTGCCGCTGTTGATGCACTCGAGATCGGCGAGTTCCTCGGCATGCGCTTCGATCAGTTCGGCGAAGCGCAACATGAGCCGCGTGCGTTCCGCCGGCGTCGTCTTGCGCCACGGGCCTTCGAACGCCCGGCGGGCCGCATCGACGGCACGGTCGACATCGGTTGCGGACGCTTCGGCCGCCGTCGCGATGACTTCGCCCGTGGCCGGATCGAGGATGTCGGTGCGACGACCCGAATCGGCCTCGACCATGCAGCCGTCGATCAGAAGCCCATGTTCTCGCTGAAGAAAGTTTCGCGATGCTTCACCCAGTGCGGGATGCAAGCTCGTGGTCATGTCTGTGTCCTTTTGATCGGTATGCGCCATTGCGATCAGCGCCGTTCCATTACGCGTCGTCCGACGCGATCTGGAGCCACTCTACCGAGCAACCCGCCGACAGGACCAATACTGTTTGCGGAGGTTTTCAAAGGATATTCCTCTGGAGGCGCTCCCAATGATCTTCGTCTGACTGCATCGAAAAAACGTATTGGTCCGCACAGCAGCGCGGCGGATATCCTGAGTAAAGTCGTCGGCACGGCGAAGGCCGGCGCAGAAACTACAAGCTGACTGGAGACAACCCGATGCGAATCCATTCCCGCTCGTGCGTCCTGCGCGAGTGAACGCGGCCGCGTGCGCGGTTCCTACACCCAAGCCTCGTCCACTCTGACCACAGGACCATCAAGATGACCCCCGAACGCCCCTGGTATCGTTGGTACGTGCTGTTCATCCTGACGCTGATCTACGCATTCAGTTACGTCGATCGCCAGATCGTCACTATCCTCGCGCCGTATCTGAAGAAGGACATGGGCATCTCCGACGCGCAACTGGGCCTGCTGTACGGCACCTCGTTCGCGCTCTTCTACTGTGTCTTCGGCATTCCGCTCGCGCGCCTCGCGGATGGCTGGAGCCGCGTGCGCACGCTCGCGCTCGGCCTCTCGTTCTGGTCGCTGATGACCGCGCTCTCGGGCTTGTCGCGCAACTTCGCCCAATTGGGCGTCGCGCGGATAGGGGTAGGAGTCGGTGAAGCGAGCGCGACACCGGCTGCCGTGTCGCTGCTCGGCGACTACTTCGAACGCGCCCGCCGCGGCACGGTGCTCGCGCTCTATTCGGTCGGCGTCTATGTCGGGGCGGGGGCGTCGCTCGCGGTCGGCGGCTCGATCGTGTCGGCATGGGAGCATGCTTATAGAAACGCTCCCGCGCCATTCGGCCTGACGGGCTGGCAGGCGTCGTTCATCGGCGTCGGCGTGCCCGGGCTTGTCTTCGCGCTCGTGGTGCTCTTCACCATCAAGGAACCGGTACGTGGCCGCCTCGATGCGGTAGCGCCCAGGAAAGACCCGCATCCGTTCGCCCATGCGATGCGCGATCTCGGCGCGATGGTGCCGCCGTGGAGCTGGATGCACCTGCGGGCGGCCGGTGCGCCGCGTCGCGAGTACCTGAAGAACGTTGGATACCTGTTGTTCGCGATCGCGCTTGTCGTGTTCGCGACCTGGGGCACGAACCACGTGTTGTCGGCGAAGCACAAGGCCGAAATCGGATCGATCTTCGGCATGTCGATCACCAGCAACCTGGTTCAGTGGCTCGCCATCGCGATCGCCGTCTATGTCTGCTCGAACTGGTTCCAGGCCACGCGTCTGGGCGATCCGTCGGCGCACCGCCTCATCACCGGTTCGAGGAGCTTCGCAGCGGTCACCATCGCGGGCGCCTTCCTGGCCTTCGCGATGAATGCGGTGAACGGTTTCGTGTTCGTCTACGCGAGCCGCAGCCTTGGCCTGACCGCTGAGGCCGGCTTGCGTCTCGGCATCATCGCAATCGTTGCCGGAGGCCTTGGCATCACCATAAGCGGCTATCTTTGCGACTACGCGAAACGCAGGCATCCGCTCGGCCGCCTCTATTTCGTCTGCTGCACGGCGACGATCTTCACCGCCGCGAGCGTGGTCCAGTATCTGACGCATAGCGTCGCGGTTTTCTACGGTGCCTATGCGGTCGCCACCTTCTTCGTGCCGATGTGGTTCGGTCCGCTGCAGGCGACCACGCAGGATCTAGTCATTCCGCGTCTGCGCGGCACGGCGTTCGCGGCGTTCTCGCTCGGACCGAACATCTTCGGCCTGGGTCTCGGACCCTACTGCGTCGGGCTGATCAGCGATGCGACCGGCGACCTTCGCATGGCGATTCTTTGCGCGCTCGGCGTGCTCCCCATCTCGGTCTTCTTTCTGCTCGCGGCAAGCCGGTCGCTGCTGAAGGGCGAGGCGACGGCCCTTGCCGAACTGGAAGAGGTCAATTCCCAGTTCGTCGATGCAGAGACGCTCGCCATTTCCGAACCCCGCCTCACCCATCCATGAGGAACGCATGACCACGCTCACCCAAAGACTCGCCGATTTCGCAACGAGCACGCGCTTCGAAGACCTCCCGCCGCCCGTGGTGGCCGAATGCAAGCGGCTCCTGCTCGACACGATCGGCTGCGCGCTCGGCGCGGTCGGCACCGAGAGCGGGCGAATCGCGCTAGGCTACGTCGGCGTGCTTGGCGGCAAGCCTGACGCGACCGTCATCGGCACGACGCAGCGCAGTTCGGTGACCGCAGCCGCGTACGCGAACGCGCGCCTCGCGAACGTGCTCGATGCGGACGACACGTTTCCCACCTCGACGCACTTCGGCAACGCAACCGTGTTCTCCGCGCTCTCGCTCGCCGAGCTTTACGGCAGCAGCGGCCGCGACCTGCTGACGGCGATCGCGGCGGGCTTCGATGTCGGCGCGCGGGTCGGAAGCTGGATGGGCGCGCCGATGCAGGTCGAGAACGGTCGCGTGATCGGCTGGAACGAACTGGGCGGACCGGCCGCGACGATCACGTGGGCGGCGATCGGCGCCTCGGTAAACATCGCGAAGCTCGACGCGCGGCAGGCCAACCATGCGTTTGGCATCGGCGGCAGCAACTCTCCGCAGCCGACCTTGCGCAAATGGGCGGAGTCCGTCGAGCAGCCGATGTACAAATACGCCGATGCCGGCTGGTGCGCGGAGATCGGCGTCTCGTCGGCGCTGCTGGCAAAGCTGGGCAGCACGGGCTTCCGCGACATACTGGACGGTCCGAATGCGTTCTGGAAGTTCTACGGCTCGCCCGGCCACGACGACGACGCGCTGATGGCCGGTCTCGGCGCCGACTGGCAGATCCTCAACACGACGTACAAGCCCTGGCCGTGCTGCCGCTGGATCCATCATCCGCTGACGGCCTTCACGCGTCTGCGAGAGCGGCACGAGCTGGAGGCGTCCGAGATCGAGCGTGTCGTCGTGCGTGCAAATCCGTTCGCGCTGACACCGATCTTTCGCGAGCAGCAACCGCACGACGCGCTGAACGCGGAATTCAGCCACGCCCATGCGCTCGCGGCCGTTGCGCACGACGTGCCCGCAGGTCCGCTCTGGTACGAACCGAAGACGATGAACGACCCGCACATTGCGGCGTTCCGTGAACGCGTCACCGTCGTCGCGGAGCCGACGTCGTCGAACATCGCGGAGTGGATGACGGGCGGGCAATGGCGCGGCGTGCCGGGCGGCGTCGACGTTCATGCGCGCGGACAGGTTTTCAGCGCGACTGCCGATCATTCCCTTGGCGATCCGTGGACCCCATCAACGCACTTCTCCGATGCGCAGCTAATCGCCAAGTTCAACGTGATGGTCGGGCTCGATGCGAACGGCCTGGGCAGCGTGGCGTTGCAGCGCGCTGCGACGCAAGTGATCGACGCCGTCATGACGCTCGATGCCAGTCCGGTCGAGCACCTCGCCGGTAGCCTTGCGGCGCTTGCCCGATCGATGGGCGAAGCGGCGCGCTAGGACACCCGCACGTCCGGCGACGACCGGACGCAACACAGGAATATGGCGCCCGCAAGCGGGCCGGCGGCAATCACGCCGAGCGTCATATCGAGCGATCGTCCATGCGCGAACACATAGCCGGCGAGGATCGGCGAAATGAAGCTTCCCACCGACCATATCGTGTTGACGAAGCCCGCGGCGGCACCGGCCAGCCGCGGTCCCGAAGCCTGCGTGTAGAGTCCGATCAGCAGCGGCGTGTACCCGTATGCAGCAGCGCCGAGGAACGGCGCGATGAAAAAATATCCGGACGTCGACGAGCACTTGCCGAACGCCACGAGCAGCACGATGAATAGCGCGAGGTCCACGACCGCTACGAGCCTCGCATAGCGATGCAGGACGTCGTAGAGCCAGCCGAAGAGCGGCTTCGACAGGAACGCGCCGACGCCGAACCACATCAGCACCGAACCCGCGACCACCGGCGACAGGCCGTGCGCAACCGTCAGCAGCGCGCTCGCCCACGCGACGAAACCGAGCGTGCCATAAAGCGCCCCCGCACCGCCGAGCGCGACGAAGACAATGTTGCGGTTTCTCAGCAGCGCGGCAACCCGCGCGCCGCTGATACGCGGCACGGAGAGTCCCGCCGGCGCATCCCGCACGACGAGCACACAGATTGTCGTGAAGACGAGCGTTGCGATGCCAAGGATCTGATACGCGGACTGCCATCCGTACGCGAGAGCGAACCGCGGCACGATGGCGTTCGCCAATACGACCGATACCGATGTCCCGGTCGCCCAGATTCCGAAGGCCCTGCCCTTGTCCTTGCCAAACCAGACCGTCAGTATCTTGATGGTCGCCCCATATTCCGCGCCGGCCGCGAAGCCCATCAGCAAGTGCAGCGCGATGCCTGCCCAGAAGGTGTGGACGAAGCTGAAGCAGAACGTGAGCGCCGCGAGCGGGAACATCGAAATCGCCAGCGTCGCGCGGCTGCCCAGCTTGTCCGCCAGGATCCCGCCGATCGGGCACGACACCGTATAGCCGACATAGAAGGCGGTGGTCAGCGCGCCGAGCAATGCCAGATCGAAGCCCAGCGCGCGTCCGGCCGGCGCCGCAATACTCGCCCACGCGAAGCGATCGACGCAGCTCACCGTGAACGCCGCCCAGACCACCAGCAGAATGACCCAGCGAAAGCCGCTGTTCGCTGCATCCGGAGTCGTTGCCGACAGCAGGTGCCCGGTCGCTGCGAGTTGATCGTTGGATTTCATTCGACCGCGTCTCCCATTGTTGTTGCACACATCCAATAATGGTTCATCCATTGGATGTAGCACGCAATTAGCGTATACCTTGGCGCCCGGGACGCGGCCGTTTGGCATTGACAGCAGCCGTCGTCCTGTCTAAATTATTGGTTCATCCATTGGATCACGGTCAGTAAAACGACTGCGTTTCCTCTCCATGCGAGCCATGCCGCCATGAGCGAACCCGCCGCTCCATTTCGAAGCATCGTCCAGTCACCATCGCTGTTCATCCTCGTCTGCATCACGCTCTCAGGGACCTTTCCGCTGCACGTATTCGTGCCCGCGCTGCCCTCCGCGGCCAGCGACCTGCATGCATCCACCGCAGGCATCGGGCTGACAATCACGCTCTATGTCGTCGGGCTATCGGTCGGACAGCTCGTCTACGGACCGTTGTCGGATCGTTACGGGCGGCGGCCGGTGCTTCTGGCCGGACTGTCGCTGTTTGCGGTTGCGAGCGTAGCGGCGGCCTTCGCGCCGTCGCTTGCGGGGCTCGAATGCGCGCGGCTAGCGCAGGCGCTCGGCGGCTGCTCGGGGCTCGTGCTCGGACGCGCGATCGCCCGCGACAGTTCGGGATCGACCACGCTGATCCGCCGCCTCGCGACGCTCAGTATCGCGATGGCGGTGGCGACCGCCGTGGCGCCGATCATCGGCGCGCAGATCGTCGAGCATCTGGGGTGGCGGTCGATCTTCTCCGCACTGAGTGTCGTCAATGTGCTGGTGCTTTTCGCCGTATGGCTCGTGGTTCCGGAAACGCACTCGGCCTCTCGCGACTTCAGGATGAGCCGCTATCTGAAAAGCTACCTCGCGCTGCTTCGATCGCCCGCTTTCGTCACGCACAGTCTTGGCGGAGCAAGCGCGACCACCGGCATCTATGCGTTCCTTTCGGCCTCGCCGTTCATCCTCGAATCGCGACTCGGCTTGTCCACGCGCGCGTTCGGCTTTGCCTACTTCTCGCTGGTAGTCGGACTCGCGAGCGGCCAGTCGACGGCAAAGCGACTCGCCGGCCGGGTGTCCGCACGCAGCGCCCTCATCGTCGCGAGCCTGATCATGGGCGCGGCTTCGATCAGCTTGCTGGTTTCGTATTGGTGCGATTCGCTCTCGGTGACATCGGTAGTGGCGCCGATGATCGTGATGTTCTTCGCGACCGGACTGTCGAGCCCATTCGCGATCAGCAGCGCGCTCGATGTGGACCAGTCTGTTGTCGGCGCGGCGGCGGGGCTTTATGGCTGTCTGCAGATGGGCTACGGTGCCCTTTGCACGGCTGCCGTGGGCCTGTCCTCCAGCGATCCGACCGCCTCGATGATCGGCGCATTGCTCGTATCGAGCGCCATCGCCGGATTTGCGTTCAAGGCCGCGCCGCGCGCACATGTCCGAGCAAACCAGGAGCCTGTCGCGTAGCCGTCTGACCGCGAATTAGGGTTTGCTCTGTTTGACACCCGGCACCAGTTCTTTATGCTTCACTCAATGGTTCATCCAATGAAACGAGCCAGGATCCGACACACATAAGAACGCTTTCATCGTTCCCTGCGGGGCGCGATAACAGGAGACAGCCGTGAAGCTTCGGAACACCTTGGTTGGAGCGCTGACACTTGCCGCAGGAGGGCCAGTCTTCGCGCAGAGCAGCGTGACGCTGTACGGATTGCTCGACGAAGGCATCAACTACGTCAACAACGTGCAGACGGCGCAGGCGGGAGCACCGAACGGCCGGACCGGCGCGAGCCAGATCTCGATGACGAGCGGCGTCATGCAGGCCTCACGCTGGGGACTGCGCGGCACCGAAGACCTTGGTGGCGGCTACAAGGCCATTTTCGTGATCGAAAGCGGCTTCGACGTGGGCACCGGGCGGTTTCAGCAAGGCGGTACGTTCTTTGGCCGCCAGTCGTATGTAGGTGTGACGAGCCCCTGGGGCAGCGTCACGGCGGGCCGGCAATACGATTCAATCGTCGATTCCATTGGCGCCATGCAGGCGGGCAGTTTCGCTGGCGGCGCTTTCGCCGATCACCCGGGCGATATCGACAACGTCGCCGACACCCAGCGCATCAACAACTCGATCAAGTACACGAGTCCGACATACGCCGGGTTGACGCTCACGGGCCTGTACGGCTTCGGCGGCGTACCCGGCTCGTTCGGGAAGAACAGCATCTGGTCCGTCGGGGCACGATATGCCGCGGGACCGTTCGCGCTCGCCGGCGGCTACATGCACATCAACAACCCGAATCAGTCGTTCTACGGGAACAATGCGGTCGGTTCGCCCACTGCCAACAACCTTGGAGCGGTTACCGGCGTACAGGTGAACCCGATCTACGGCGGATTCGCATCGGCGCACCGCATGCAGATCTACTCCGGCGTCGCGCAATACACAGTCGGCTTTCTCACGGCGGGTGTCGCCTACTCCAACATCCGTTTCCAGGAGCTGAACGACCCCGCCTCGGGCACGCTGGCCCTCACCAATCCGTTCGGATACACGGGCAATGCGGCCTTCAACAATTACAACGTGTACGCCGGCTACTACATCACGCCGGCGCTGCAAGTCGGCGGGTCGTACAACTACCTGAGGGGCGGCGCGATCAACGGCAAAGACAGCGCCGCGTATCAGACGTTCAACGCCGTCATCGACTATTTCCTGTCGAAACGTACCGATGTCTATCTCGCCGCCGCGTATATGAAGGCCTCAGGCGTCGATTCGACCAAGCAGGCCGCCGTTCCGTACATCGTAACGTTGACGCCGGCGAACACGTCCAATCAGGTTGTCGCGCGCGTCGCTATCCGCCACAAGTTCTGACCGGCATCGACGATGTCTGACGGGCAGGCAGGCTACGGCTTTCCTGCCCGTTTTCATTTGAAAGCAGCACGACCATCAGCACGACGCGACCCCATGAAATCCCCGCGCACCGTCTTGACACCGGCAAAACGCCGGCTCATTATCGTTCATAGGTTGATCCATTGAATTTATCGCACCACATTCAGGAGACGCTTGAGATGTCCGACGTTCAAACCGGCCTGCCGCCCGAGCGGCAGCACATTTCCGACGCGGCGCACAAGCGCCCGCTCGATGGCATCGTCGTCGTGGAGACGTCGAGTTTTCTCACTGGTCCATTCACGGCGATGATGCTCGCCGATCTCGGTGCCGACGTGATCAAGGTCGAGCCGCCTGGCGGCGATGGCTTTCGCAAGTTCGGCCACAACCGCGACGGCTTCGGCGCTTCGTGGACGAACGCGAACCGCGGCAAACGCAGCGTCGTGATTGACCTGAAAACGGAGGAAGGCACGCAGCGCCTGAAGAACCTGCTTGCGAGCGCCGACATCCTCGTCGAGAACTGGCGGCCGCGCGTAGCTGCGTCGCTAGGTCTCGGCCATGACGTGCTGCAGGCGCTGTATCCGCGGCTGATCCGCCTGTCGATCAACGGCTTTGGCGACACCGGCGCGCTCGCCAACGCACCCGCGTTCGATTCGCTGATTCAGGGCCGCACGGGCATCGTCGCGTCCGAAGGGCGCAACGGCAAGCCGGCGGTGACGCCGTTCAACATGGTCGACAAGGTGACGGGCGCATTCGGTACTCAGGCGATCCTCGCCGCTCTCTACGAACGTGAGAAGACCGGCAAGGCGAGCCACATCAAGCTGCCGATGCTCGACGTCATGGGCTATTTCAACTTCCCCGATATGTTTCAGCACCGCACCTTCGACGGCGACACGTCCGCGTGGAAGCCGCCCGCGTCGCAAGTGCTGGAGACGTCAGACGGCTTCGTTGTCATCTCGCCGGCCAACGGCGCGCAGATGTCGAAGACGCTCAACGCGATCGATCGCCCGGAGTGGAAGGAAGAGTTCAAGCAGATGCGCGATCCGGTCGCGATGGCCGATGAGTTCTTCCGGCGCGTGGGCGCCGTGGTCAAGGAAAAGGAAACCGAGTACTGGCTTGCACGCTTCGCCGAACTCGACGTGCCCGCTGCGCCGGTCTTCTCGCTCGATGAATTCCTCAATGACGCGCAGGTCGCCAACAACCGCGTGTTCGATTTCGTCGACTCCCCGGTCGGGCCGATTCGTACCGCGCGCTATCCAGCGACCTTCGACGACCGCAGGTTCACCGCGCGTTCCGGTCCGCCCGCGATAGGCGAGCACGACGACGAAATCGGCGGCCATTCAGACACTCAACCCAGGAAAACAGCATGAAACTCGCAAGCTTCAATGGAGGGCGGATCGGGGTCGTCATCGAGGACGACATCGTCGACGTATCGGAACTCGTGAACGTGACGCCCGGCACGTGGCCGCCGGTCGGCATGTTGCATGTGATCGATCGATTCGCATCGCTGCGCGGCAAACTCGACGATTTCGCTCAGACCGCGCCGCGCATCAGACTGGCGGACGTCAGACTGGAAACGCCGGTCGCATGGCCTAACAAGGTGATCGCCTTCCCGGCCAACTATCACGCACACGTCGAGGAAATGAAGCGTGGCACAGGTCTGATCTCGCCGTTCAAGGCCGACGGCCAGGGCTTCTTCCTGAAGGCGAATTCGAGCCTGAGCGGCCCGGCCGATCCGATCGTGTTGCCGCAGATTCCGAATCGCCAGATCCATCACGAGTGCGAGCTTGCCATCATCATCGGCAAGGGCGGCCGCGAGATCAGTCGCGACGACGCGCTCACGCATGTGTTCGGCTACGCGTGCCTGATCGACGTCGTGGTGCGCGGCAAGGAAGAGCGCGTGATGCGCAAGTCCTACGACACGTTCTGCCCGGTAGGCCCGTACATCGTCACCGCCGACGAAGTGCCCGATTACGACGCCATTGACCTGAAGCTCTCGGTCAACGGCGAAGTGCGTCAGCACGCGAGCACGCGCGATCTCATAGTCGATATTCCCGAGATGATCCGGATGGCGTCCGCGGTCATGACGCTCTATCCCGGCGATATCATCGCGACGGGTACGCCTGCGGGCGTCGGTCCGATCAATGGCGGCGACAAGGTCGTGATCGAGATCGCAAAGGTCGGTTCGATGTCGATCGATGTCGTGCAAAGCGAAGGCGGCGGTCATCCCGTCTGGGACAAGCCGCTCAACTGACGGAGGTCGAAAGTGCGCATTGAGTCCGGTCACCCGAATGGCTTGCATACTGAACGCATCGCCACCGGCGACGGCCTGACGCTGGCCGCCACCGTCAGCGGAGAACACGGGCGACCTGCCGTGATCCTGCTGCACGGTGGCGGCCAGACGCGACATTCGTGGCGCGGCACCGTTCGCACCCTGGGCGCTCTCGGCTATCATGCGCTCGCGTTCGATGCCCGCGGCCACGGCGACAGCGACTGGTCAGCAAGGTCCGACTATTCGTACGACCGCCTCGCTGACGACCTTCTAACCGTCGCGTCTACCATGGCGCCGAGCCCGCTTGTCATCGGCGCGTCGATGGGCGGCATGACGGCGTTTCACGCGGTCGGCCGCAATCAAGCCTCGTTCGCGCGTGCGATGGTCCTCGTGGACATAGCGCCGCGCATCGATCCAGAAGGCCTCAAGCGTGTGAGCGACTTCCTGAATGGTTACCGCGACGGCTTCGCGAACATCGAGGAAGCCGCCGATGCAGTGGCCGCGTACAACCCGCATCGTCCGCGGCCGCGCGATCCGCGCGGCCTGATGAAGAACCTCCGCCTTCGTGACGACGGCCGGCTGCACTGGCACTGGGACCCGAGCTTCTTTCGTGAGCGCAGCGATGAAAGGCGTGAAAAGCACGCGCAGAGTCTGCTCGACATGTGCAGCAACATCACGATACCGGCTTTGCTCGTGCGTGGCGCTCAGAGCGACGTCGTGACAACGAAGGGGATCGACGAGCTGCGCGCGCGTCTGCCTCAACTCGAAGTCGGTACGGTGCCGGGCGCCGGCCACATGATCGCGGGAGATCGCAATGAAGCCTTCAATGGCGCGATCATGCCGTTCATCGAGCGCCATGCACCGCTGCCGCGCATAAGCCCATGAGGCAGGCGCGAGCCTTACCGTCGATCATCGATCATCGCAGGAACACTACCCGCGTAAGCCAGTGCGCATAGCATCATCGCGCAGACGATGTGCACCCAACAGTCCTTCGCAATCGCGTTCATCTCGGGCTCCTCCGGAACAAAGAGGGCGCGGCATCTGCACCGCGCCCCCACTTTTCGACTCAAGCCTCGCTCTGCTCCACCGATTTCGTCTCCAGGCGGCTGCATTGCGCGCCCCGAACCGTATCGATGAGCACGAGCGGATCGTCCGGCAACGCATCGCCGCGCCACGCCACCTGCCCGTCGGGACGCACGAGTACAAAACGGCGCTCATACAACTGACGAGCGTCGTCGTTGTCGATCACCACCGATTTGAACGGCACTTTGCGCGCCGCTGCTGCTTCTTCCAGCGCGTTCGCGCCGGACGCGTCATTGTCGAAGCACATCAGCACGAATTCCTTGCCGAACAAGTCGAGCGTCGACTGCCCCTCAGCCAGCCACACGTGCGGCGCGCGCGAACCGGGCCGCGCGGTCTGCACGTAGCTCGACACTTCATCGGGCGGTTGCGGCGTGCCATCGGGCACGATGATCGGCGAGCCTTCGTACATGTAGCCGAGGTGAATGCCGATCGAAAACCACTCGCGCTTCATCAACTCGGTGTACTGGTTGCCGAATTCAATGCGCGCCGCTTCGGAGCCCGGGCCGTCCTCGAAAATCTCCTTCGACGGCGATAGCACGCGCGGCGACAGCATGCGCTTCAGATTGCCGGTCGCCTCCGACACGTTGCGGATCGCCACAGGCCGCATCTCCGTTTCGTACGTCTCCAGCAAATGCGCGCCGCCCCAGCCTTGCAAGCTCGCCGCGAGCTTCCACGAAAGATTCACCGCGTCCTGAATGCCCGTGTTCATGCCGAAACCGCCCGTCGGCGACGTGAGATGCGCGGCGTCTCCCGCGACGAACACGCGTTTCGTGCCATAGCTATCGGCGACGAGCTGACGCCGGACCCACGGCAGCATCGAAAGAATCTCGAAGTCGAACTCGCGGCCGACCGCGCGCACGATCGCTTCACGCATCGTTTCCTCGCTGTGCGTCTGGCGGCTGTTGTCGCCGACGAGCGAGAAGCGCCACTGGTCGCTTCCATTGATTGCAACGAGGGTAGCCCAGGTGCCTTCCGGCCCGATAAAGATGTAACGATAGGCGCGTTTCTTGTCGTGCAGGGCTTCGAGGTCCTTGCATCGGAACACGACGTTGGTCGTATAAGTGAGGGTCGGCTCACCGGTCATGCCGATGCCGAGCCCCTGGCGAACGACACTCGCACCGCCGTCCGATCCGACGAGATAACCCGCCTCTATGACCTTCTCCTCGCCGCTCAGCGTGTCGCGCACTTTCGCGATGACACCGTCCGGCGTCTCACTGAACTCGACGAGTTCAGTGTTGTAGCTGATCGTTACGTTGGGCGTCTGTTGAGCAAAGCGGCGCAACACCGGATCGAAGAAATTCTGCGGACACCGCTCGCGCTTCTGCGGACTTTGCGGCGGGCACTTTTCGTCCTTCGGGCTCGGAAAGACTTCACGTCCGAACTCGTAGCCGTTCAGGCCCGTGACCCATGCACAATCCTGCGGATAGTCGCGGTTGTAGCCGGCGTCGTGAACCCACGGCACAATGCCCCAGCGGCGGCAATATTCCATGGTCCGCACGCCGACCATGTCCATCTTCGGCTGAATCACCTGCCCATCGCTTCGTTCGATGAGCATGCATGACACGCCGCGAAAGCCCAGGTCACCGGCGAGTGCCAGTCCGATCGGGCCCGCGCCTACGATCAATACGGGTGTTTGCATCTGGAGTCTCCAAGAGTTTGAGTTCGTGCTGCGCGGCGTTGCCTGGAAGCTCCGGCTACACCGCCTCTTCGCGATACAGTCCGAGCTTCTTCAGGGCCGGAAAGTCGTTGACCTGGAATAGCATCGCGGGCGTGTCGTCCGAGCGGTTGATGTGCTCGTGCAGAGCCCACGGCGGAATCGCCATGAAATCGCCCGGGCCCCACTCGAAGGTCGTTCCATCCACGATCGTCGCACCCTTCCCGCGCATCACGTAGTAGACGACACTGCCCGTATGACGATGCGCCTTCGTATGCATGCCCGGACGCAACGACTGAAGCACGGTGCCGATCGTGGGCAGCGCCGAGTCGCCCGTCAGCGGGTTGAGGTATTCGAGCGCGGTGTCGTCGAACGGATCGGGGGGCAATTCGGCGGCGAGACGCAGCGCTTCCTGCGACCGTTCCGCGCTATAGACGAGCAGCGGATTGAGCGCCGGCGTGCTCGCGTCGTTAAGCGGTCGCATGAGGCCGCTGCCGTAGCGCCGGTATGAGCGATCCGGTATCTCCGATACGGCTTGCCGTGGCTTTTCCGAGCCTTCGAAAAAAGTCGCGTGCATCGAGCGCACGAGCGATATGTCGAGCACATCGAGCCAGATCATCGGTTCGTCGCCCTTGTGCTCGTGGTCGTGCCATGTCCACGCCGGCGTCAGCACGAGATCGCCTTCGTTCATCTCGTAGCGCTCGCCATCGACGATCGTATCGGCCCCATGCCCCTTCATGATGAAGCGCAGCGCACTCGCCGTATGCCGGTGTGCAGTCGCAATCTCACCGGGAAGGATGTACTGGATCGATGCCCAGATGGTCGGCGTCGTGCCGAACGGCAGTCCGCGATTCGCGAGACGTAGCGTTCTGCGCTGGCCGCCCGCTTCCAGCTTGAGCTTCGCGCCGATCTTTTCGAGCAGCCGTTCGAGATCGCTGGCTTTCCAGTGCGCCGCTTTCATCGCGGATTGCGGCGTGCGCGTGAAGAGCGGTCCGTCGGTCGGTTGTGCGACGCGGCAGTTGAAGCTGTCGAGTTCTTCGGCCAGCGCCTGGCGTTGCACGGTGTCGGACATCACGGCTTCACTCATGGTCGCTCCCGTCGAGGTTGGTTAGGTTCGAATGCATTTACAGGCCCTCCACCATGTCAGGCACGATCTGGAACAGATCGCCGACGAGCCCGTAATCGGCGACGGAGAATATCGGCGCCTCGCTGTCCTTGTTGATCGCGACGATCACCTTTGAATCCTTCATGCCCGCGAGGTGCTGGATCGCGCCCGAGATGCCGACAGCCACGTAGAGTTGCGGCGCGACGATCTTGCCGGTCTGCCCGACTTGCGCATCGTTCGGGGCAAAGCCCGCGTCGACCGCTGCGCGCGACGCGCCGAGCGCCGCATTCAGCTTGTCCGCGAGCGGCACGAGCACGGTGTGGTAGTTTTCTCCGCTACCGAGTCCGCGTCCGCCGGATACCACGGTCGAGGCCTGTCCGAGGTCCGGACGATCAGGCTTGACGAGCGTTCGCTCGACCAGTTTGGGGCTGTTGTCTCTGCCTTTTTCCGCCGAGACTGTTTCAAGCGCGGCGGTCGACCCTTGCGCCTCGACCGCATCGAACGCGGTGGTTCGCACGGTGACAACTTTGATGGGGTCGATGGACTTCACCGTCGCGATTGCGTTGCCCGCGTAGATCGGACGCTTGAACGTATCGGCATCCACGATGGCGATGATGTCGCTGATCTGTGCGACGTCGAGACTCGCCGCGATGCGCGGCGCGAGGTTCTTGCCCTGGCTGCTCGCTGCGACCAATACATGCGAATACTCTCGCGCGATGCCAAGCACTGTTGCCTCGACATCCTCAGCGAGTTGTGCTTCGAGGTGAGGCGCGTCTGCGAGCAACACGCGGTCCACGCCTGCAAGTTTCGATGCGTCTTCGGCAACTGCACGCGCGCCGCTGCCAGCGACGAGCACGTCGATTCCGTCCACGCCTATCTGCCGTGCCGCCGCTACGACGTTCCGCGTCACGGCGGACAAGCCATGATTGTCGTGCTCTGCGATAACAAGAATGGTCACGCTATTCTCCTCACAACACTTTTGCTTCGTCGCGAAGCGCATTCAACAGCGCTCTCACATCCGGCACGTTGATACCCGCCTTCCGAGCCGCTGGTTCCTCGACACGCACGGTCTGCAAACGCGGCGTGACATCGACGCCGAGCGTCTCGGCGCTCACGGTTTCCAGCGGCTTCTTCTTGGCCTTCATGATGTTGGGCAACGTCACATAGCGCGGCTCGTTCAGGCGCAGATCGCTCGTGACGACCGCTGGCATCGGCAACGAAAGCGTCTCCGCGCCACCGTCCACTTCTCGCTCCACGATCAGTCGTTCGCCTTCTGCGGATAGCTTCGATGCGAACGTCGCCTGCGGCAATCCAGCGAGCGCGGCGAGCATCTGGCCAGTCTGGTTCGCGTCATCGTCGATGGCTTGCTTGCCGAGCAGGATCAGGCCCGGCAACTCCTTTTCGACAAGGGCTCGCAGCAGCTTCGCGACCGTCAACGGCTGCAATTCCGCGTTCGTCTCGACGAGAATCGCGCGGTCCGCACCGATAGCGAGCGCGGTCCGCAATGTTTCCTGCGATTGCGCTGTGCCGCACGACACCGCGATCACCTCGCTTGCCACGCCCGACTCTTTCAGCCGCACGGCTTCTTCCATGGCTATCTCGTCGAAGGGATTCATCGACATCTTCGCGTTCGCGAGATCGAGACCGCTGCCGTCGCTTTTGACGCGCGGCTTGACGTTGTAGTCGAGCACGCGTTTAACGGCGACCATCACCTTCATCGTGTCTTCTCCAGTTCGTTCGTTTGGTCAGTTCGCGAGCAACCTGCGCGCGACGATCAGCCGATGAATCTCGTTGGTCCCTTCGATGATCTGGTTCAGCTTCGCGTCGCGCATCATCCGCTCGACCGGAAACTCCTTCGAGTAACCGTAGCTGCCGAGCACCTGGACTGCTTCGGTCGTGACTTCCATCGCGATATCGGTGACGAAGCACTTGGTGATCGACGAGAGCATGTTCAGGCGCGAGTGATCGCCCGAATCGATTTCGTCAGCGCAGTTGTAGAGCAGGCTACGCGCGGCCTCGATCTTGATCGCCATGTCGGCGAGCTTGAATTGCATGCCCTGGAATTCCGCGATCGCGCGGCCGAACTGCTTGCGCTCCTTCGCATAGGCGACGGAAACATCGAGCGCACCTTGCGCGAGCCCGAGCGACGTGGCCGCGATGGTGGGCCGGTTCAGATCGAGCACTTTCATGCAGGCCTTGAACCCCTGCCCTTCCTCGCCGAGCATGCAGTCGGCGTCGACGCGCATGTTGTCAAAGAAGAGTTCGTGATTCGGCGCACCGTGGCGGCCCATCTTGTGTTCCTGTCGTCCCAGGCGAAAGCCAGGCGTCTTCGTATCGACGAGAAACGCGCTGATGCCATCCGACCCGCTCGCATCCGAAGTGCGCGCGAAGAGCAGAATGTACTGTGCGTAACCGCCCCATGTGATCCAGTTCTTCTGGCCGTTGATCACATACGAATTGCCGTCCTTCACCGCGCGCGTTCGGATCGACGAGACATCGGAGCCAGCTTGCGGCTCGGTTACCGCGATCGCCGTCACGAGCCGTCCTTCAGCCGCTAGCGGCAGCCAGCGCTGCTTTTGTTCCTCGGTGCCGAAGTTCAGGATCGGCAGGATGAACGAGATGGAATTGTTGCCGCACAGCGTGGCTGCGGCGAGCGAGACCTTGGCGATTTCCTCCTTCACGATGCACACCGTCTTAAGGTTGCCGCCCGGGCCGCCGTATTCTTCCGGGAGCCACAGTTGCAGCAGACCCATGTCGCCGAAGATCGGCACCAGTTCGGACGGAAAGCGATCGTTCGCTTCCATGCCAGCCACGAGTGGCACGACGTCCTTCTGGACCATCCGGCGAACCGAGTCCTGGATGGAAACGAGCTCTTCATTCAGTCGCATAATCACTCCGTCATTCGGTGCTGTGTGCCCGCGGCTCAGTAGCTCGGGAAGGAAAGACCGCCGTTGATGCTCAGGGTCGATCCCGACACCTGGTCCGACTCCCTGCTCGACAGATAGAGGATGTATTCCGCGAGGTCCTCGGCGGTGTTGAGCTTGAACTTCACGCGCTGCTCGGCTTTGGTGAACGCCTTGACGATCACTTCCTGCGAGCCCGCATCCTTCGCCGCGAGAAAGCGGTCGTGCGCGGGCGTGCCGGTGGTGAGCGTGGTCGCCACGGAGTTAATGCGGATGCCGAGATGCGCCAGTTCCGCACCGAGCGCGCGCGTGAGAAACATGATCGAAGCGCCGGCCGCGCCGATCATCGATTCGCTCGGCGTCGGAATGCGCGCGGCGTCAGTGGTGACGAGGACGATCTTTCCGTACTTCTGGTCGCGCATGAACTTGGTCGCTGCATGCACGGCATTCAGACGCGGCATCAGACGGCTCGTCAGGCACGCGATGCCCTCATCCGGCGCCATGTCGACGAAGAGCTTTGGCTTCGGATCGCGCGGGCCGCCGCTCGCGACCACGATATCCACCTTGCCGAACTGCACGACCGCCTGCTCGACCGCGCGTTCGATGCCTTCATAAGTCAGCAGGTCGCTGTTCACGAACACGCGCTTGCCGGGAAAGGCGCTGCATTCGTCGATCAGCGAGTAAGCCGCCTCTTCGTCGCGACCCTGTATGACGACGCTGGCGCCGCTTTGCGCGAGCTTTTTAACGGCAGCCCGGCCGATGCCTTTCGTGCCGCCGAGCACCACCGCCGAAGAGCCGGTAAGTTCAGTAAGCATGTTGTCCCCTGTTCTCGTGATGTGAATTGGCGTCGTTGGAGAGAGCCGCGCTCACTTGATGTCCTTCGCCTCGGCGTCGTAGCGGTTCTCGCGCGAGTGCGCGGCGCCAGTCACGCCCTTGCTGCGGCGCTCTTTCATGAAGTTGCTTTCGTCCGGTTCGTAGCGGATGTTCGTGCCGAGCGCATGCATCACGTAACCATGGACGAACTGCGACGTCATGCCGAGTGAATCGAGCGCGAGATGCGTCGCGGCTTTACCAATCGCGATCGCGTCGCGCGGGAGCCGCACGATGCGCTCCGCCCAGTCTTCACCGGCGGCTTCCAGCTCGTTTGCGGGCACCGCCTTGTTGACGAGCCCGATGCGTGCCGCTTCGATCCCGCTCATCGTTTCGCCGAGCAGCAGCACTTCGCGCGCCTTCTTCGGGCCCATCGCGAGGATGTTGATGCTCGTCATGTACGAGGCGCCCGCGAGTCCCATTTTCTGCTCAGGGTGGCCGATCTTCGCGTCCTCGGCTGCGATGGCCAGATCGCTCGCCTCGACGATATAGAGTCCCGCGCCTACGCAATAACCCTGCACCAGCGACAGCGTGGGCTTGGTGCAATACAGGATCTGGCGAAACTGCTCGACATGGTGTTTATCGAAGCTCAGACGAATACGCTGACTTGGCCGGCGCGCGCCCGGCTCCTTCGAGAATCCATACTCCGCGCCGCCGACCTGGCCGAGGTCGTGCCCCGTCGAGAAGTCGCGCCCTTCGCCGCGGAAGATGACGACGCGCACGTCGTCATCGCGTTCAGCACATTCGAGGTGTTCCATCAGCCGATCGAACATCTCGTAGGTCAGTGCATTGCGCTTCTCGTCGCGGCAAAACGTGATGTAGGCCCGGCCGTCCCGCGCCTCGTACTTCACCAGGTCTCTCAGATCTTCACTCATCGCTCGTCCTTTGAAGGTTGTTCAGCCCGCGCTGTCTCGATGCGCGGGCGCCTTGGTGCTTCCATTCGCGTTCGTTCCGCTTGCCGTTCCTTAGGTTCATTGGATGAACCTTTGAGTTATATTCCTCGAAACTCGTGAAGCGTGTCAAGTAGCAAAACCGCCTAGGATCGAAGTCTGTTTGTGGGCTGAACCATTGCTGACTTGATGAATCGGGCGCCGAGGGTTAGGATCAGCGGGACAACATGAATGGATTAGCCATTGAAAACCGCAAATACCAGCAGTCGCGCAGCGAAGCGCCCGATTGAAGCTTCCACCGAAGACGCGGGGGCCTTGCGCGCGCGTCCGGCACCGGCCTACGCCCCCGTGCAGACGCGCCGCGCGTTCGAGGCCGTCGCCGACCAGATCCGCGGCCAACTGGCGAGCGGCGCGCTGCAACCGGGCGACCGCCTGCCGCCTGAACGAGAGCTTGCCGAGCAGTTCAGCCTGAGCCGCAACACGGTGCGAGAGGCGCTGCGTTCGCTGGAGATGGCTGGCGTGCTCGAGTTCCGCAAGGGCGCGACGGGCGGCGCTTTTGTGCGCGAAGGACAGGGCGATGCGGTGATCGCCGGGTTCTCGGATCTCTTCCGGCTCGGCGCGATCCGGCCGGCGGACCTGACAGAAGCGCGGCTGATCGTGAGCGTCGCGGCCACGCGCCTCGCCTGTCAGCGCGGCACCGAGGAAGACTTCGAAACGCTGCGGGAGAATTTCCGGCTAAGCGAGCTGGCGGTAGCAAAAGGCGATGTTCAGGAACGCGTGCGGATCAACCTCGATTTCCATCGGCTGCTCGCACGCACTGCGCGTAACCCGGTGCTGGTCATCCTGACCGATGCGCTCGTCGAGATTCACGAGCAATTGCTGCAGGTGGTCTCGCCGCTGCCCGACAGCGCTGTCATGCCGTCGCGCCGGCGTCTATTGAAGTACCTCGCGGCGCGCGACGAAGAGAAAGCAGCGGCGGAGATGGAGACGCATCTGAAAGCCCTGCAGCGGCACTATCTCGTGCAGCAGGCCGAGACGAAGCGCCCGGGCTGAACGCGTCGGCGGCGGGTCGGCCCCGCCGCTCATCAGACTTACGCGCTTATCCGAAGCTCGTGCGCCACGGCCTCTGCGCACCGCAAGCCGAACACCGCCGCCTTGGCAAGGCCGCCCACATACCCCGCGTTAGCACCACCCTCGATTCCCCCCGTCGTCGCGCCCGCGGCATAGAGGCCGGGAATCGGGCGATGCCGTTCGTCGAGCGCGCGTCCATCTGTGTCGATGACGATCCCGCCCATCGTGTAGGTGATACCTGCGCAGAGCGGGATCGCGAGAAAGCCCGGACCGTGGATTGGCGATGGTGCAGTCGAGAGCGTCGCGGGCCTGACGGTGCGTGGTGGTGAAAGCCGTTCGGGATGACCGTCCGATAACGCGTCGTTGTATTCCCGCAGCGTTTGCTCCAGCGTGCGTGCCGGCAAGCCGAGTTTCGCTGCAAGGGCGCCGATCTCGTCAGCCCGGTGGATCGTCGCTCCGAGGCGCTCCAGCGCAGGATTGGGCGGCAGAAGGAATGCACCGCCCGGTCCGGCCCAGATGGCTTCATCCAGAATCACGAACGACGACAACGGTTCATCGAGCGCCGCGATCGCGTTCGCGACCGCCACGCCGCCGAGGCCTTCGTCGGTGAACCGTCGCCCCGTGCCATCCACGACGATCGCCGCCGACGCCACGATATCCAGCACCGGATACGGCCAGAGCGATTCGTCGTCCAGTGCGCCTGCACATTGCACGTGGCCGTAGAACTTGTCCATGCCCGCAAGGGCCGCGCCGGCCGAACGTGCCATGCGGATGCCATCGCCCATGCCGGTGCCCGCGCCGCGCTTGCACAGATGCTCCGGACGCGGCGAGATGAACTCGCGGACCATCCCGGCGTTGCCCTGGAATCCGCCATCGGCTAGCAACACCGTGCGCGCTTCGAACACGCGTTCCGTGCCGTCTGCGAGACATGCGATCACGCCCTGACATTGTCCGTCGATCATGCGAAGCGCTCGCGCCCGGGCGCTCCGGATGAAGCGTCCGCCCGCCGCGACGAGCGATGCTTCGAGCCGTTGCAGAAGCAAATCGCCGCCCTTGCCGCGCCAGTGATTGCGAAATCCCGTCTCCCGCAAGCTGAACGGCGCGAGCATGTTGCCCATGAACGGAAGCTCGCCGCCGCGGCCGAACTCTGCCCCATGCTGCGCGAGCCATTCGACGACGCGCGCGCCATCGGTAGCAAGCGCCCTCGCCAGTGCCGGGTCGCGCAGGCCCGCGCATGCTTCGACGATCGCCTGCTCGAGGACTTCCGGCTCCGTCCCGATGGCCCGAAACGCCAGATGAAACACGCCGCCTGCGTAGCGCGAATTGGCGGCGTATCTTTCTTCGCTGCCCGCTTCGAGCAGCACCACCGAACAGCCGAGTTCCGCCGCACGGTTAGCGGCGACGAGCCCCGCAAGGCCTCCTCCCACAATCGCCAGATCCACACACGACATACGCAATCTCCAAGTCGATCTAACCCAGATAAGCCTGCTGGATCGCTTCGTGATCCCTGAGCGACTCTCCCGTTCCCTCGGCCGCGATATTGCCCACCGAGAGCACGTACCCGTAGTCGGAAAGAGCCAGCGCTTCGTCCGCATGCTGCTCGACGAGGAGAATGGTCAGCCCGGACCGGCGCAACACCTGCAGCACTTCGAACATGCGCTCGACCACGAGCGGTGCGAGCCCAAGGGATGGTTCGTCCAGCAACAGCAGTTTCGGATCCGCCATGAGCGCGCGGCCAAGCGCCACCATCGACTGTTCGCCGCCGCTCAGCGTGATGGCCCGCTGGTCCGCGCGTTCCTTCAACTTCGGAAAGAGTTCGTACACGTAGTCGAGGCGATCGCGAAAGAGCGCCTTGTCGCCGCGTTGCCGCAAGCGATGAAAGCCGAGGCGCAGATTCTCTGTCACGGTCAGCGCGGCAAAGACCTGCCGCCCTTCCGGCACCTGCACAATGCCCAGCTCGACCACCTCGGGCGCCGACAGCTTGACGATGTTCCGCCCGTTGAACGTGATCGAACCCGCGTTGATATCCACGAGTCGGGAGATGGCGTTGATGAGCGTCGACTTGCCCGCGCCGTTCGCGCCGACCGCCGAGACGATCGTGCCTTCGCGTATCTCCAGCGAAATGCCGTGCAACGCTTCGGTGCCTTTGTACCCGGCTCGCAACCCCTCAATTTTGAGCATGTGCGCCTCCCGTCCCCAAATAGGCTTCGATGACCTTCTGATTGCTCTGTACAGAGGCCGCGTCCCCTTCGGCGATCTTCGCGCCGTGATCGAGGACGACGATGCGATGGCACAGGCCCATGATGAAGCCGACATCGTGTTCGACGATCAGGATCGTGAGGCCGTCGTCGTTGAGCTGGCGCAGCATCCGGCCGAGTCCCGCCGTCTCTTCGTCATTGAGGCCCGCGGCCGGCTCATCGAGCAACAGGATGCCGGAATCGTTCGCCAGTGCCCGCGCGATCTCGACGAGGCGCTGCTGCCCGTGCGGCAGATGCGAGATCAGATCGTCCGCGCGTTGCGCGAGGCCGACGAACTGCAGGAGTTCCATCGCGCGCTCGGCACAGCGGCGCTCGTCTGCGGCCACCTTGCGAAAGCGCAGCAGCGAAGGAATGAAGCCGTCGACGAGTTGCGGATGAAAGCCGAGCATCACGTTTTCGAGCACGGTCAGTCCGCTGAAGAGCCGCACGATCTGAAACGTGCGCGCCATGCCCATCGCACTGCGCCGATGCAGCGGAACATGCGTGATGTTTTCCTGCCTGAAGAAAATTTCGCCGGCGGAAAGTCCATCGACGCCCGTGATCAGATTGAACGTCGTCGACTTGCCCGCGCCGTTCGGCCCGATCAGTCCGACCGCTTCGCCCTGCCGGACTTCGAAGCTGACGTTGTCGACGGCGACAAGGCCGCCGAAGCGTTTCACGCCCGCCTGAATCGACATCAGTTGCGGCGCTTCGATTGGCGTACGCGGTGTGGCTTGCGTTCTCATCGTCCGACTCCTTTCTTGACGGCGTGTCGCGGGGGCAAACGCGGCGGCGAACGCCGGACAAACCTGACCGACTGCTTCGACACCAACGAGCTGAACATTCCCGACAAGCCATGCGGCATGAAAATCAGGAAGAGCAGCAGGCACAGCCCGTAGACGAGCGTTTCCAGCTCGCCGAAGCGCGTGAGGAACTGCGGCGCCAGGACGACCACGATCGAACCGAGGATCGGCCCATATCGCGTGGCGAGGCCGCCGACCACGGCGATCGTCAGCATCGACACGAGGATCGGGAATTCGCCCATGCTCGGGCTGACCTGCCGGCTGACCACTGCGAAGCCGACGCCCGCCACGCCGGCAAGGACCGCACTCAGCACGAACACGCGCAGCTTCTGCGCGGCGACGTTGACGCCGAGCGCGGCCGCAGCCTTGTCGTCGTCGCGGATCGCCTGCAGCGAGCGTCCCAGATGGCTCGACACGATGAAGTTCTGCAACGCGAGCACGAGCGCCGTCGCGGCGACGATCACGTAGTAGAGGGTCATGCGATCCATCGTCTTCTCGCCGATCGTGATCGACGGGATCAGCAGGCCGCCGGTGCCACCCGTCACGTCGATCCAGCGATTCGCCACCCCCGAGATCACGAGGCCGAAGCACAGCGTCGCCATCGCGAGGTAATGCGTGCGCAGCCTGAGCAGCGGCACGCCGATCACGAGCGCCACAATCGCGCAGATCACGAGGCTCGCCGGCAGCGCAGCGAGCGGCGACAAGCCCGCCTTCAGTTGCAGCAACGCGTACGCGTAGGCCGCAATGGCGAAGAAGCCCTGATGACCCATCGCGATTTGCCCTGCGTAGCCGTAGAGCAGGTTGAAGCCCATGCTGAGGATCGCGTAGATGCAGATCAGCGAGAGCAGCCGCAACTGGAAGCCGGTGGTGAGGAACAGCGGCGCGGCGACTGCGACAGCCAGGAACAGCACGAACGGCGCCCGCACGTGCCATGCAGAGGATTGAGTGGATGCTTGTCTCATCGCCGGACTGCCTCGAAGTCGCCCAGCAGCCCGAACGGACGGATCAGCAGGACGAGAAGGATTAGTAGAAAGATGATCGGCTCGGCGTAGAGGCTGCTGCCATATCCCGCGACGAACGTTTCCAGCACGCCGATCACGAGACCGCCCGCCGCCGCCGCGAACGGACTACCGAGGCCACCGAGGATCGCAGCCATGAAGCCCTTGACGGTCAGCGCGACGCCCATCGACACCTGTCCGCCGAGCAGTGGCCCGATCAGCACGCCCGAGATACCGCTCACGAGCGCGCTGAACATGAAGCCGAAGCGCACGATGCGCGACGAACGGATACCCATCAGTTGTGCCACGCGCGGCTGCGCACCCGTCGCCCGGATGCACAGCCCGAAGCTCGTTCGATACAACAGGAACCAGGTGACGAGCAGGAACACCACGAATGCAACCACGATCGCGATCTGCTGGAGATTGGTCGTGAGCGGCCCGATGGTGATCGGATCGAGCGACAGGATGTTCGGCACGTAGAGCTGGTTGGCGCCCCAGATGAGCAACGCAATGCCGCTCGCGATGATCGCCGCAGCGAGCGTGCCGATCATGATCGTGAGCGGCGGCGCACCGCGCCTGACGAGCGGCCGATACACGGCGAACTCCAGCGCGAGCGAACAGAGCAGCACCACGGCCAGCACGGCGAGAATTGCGACGGGCGCCGGCAAGGCGTAAGTGACCATGAAGAGGATCGCGGACATCGCGCCGATCATCACAAAGTCGCCTTGCGCGAAATTGATGACCCGGTTCGTGCCGTAGATCAGCGACAGCGACAGGCCGATGAGCCCGTAGACACTGCCGTTGGTCAGGCCGGCGAGCAGTAAGACACTGATTTTATCCATGTGCGTGTGCCAGTTTGGAGGACGAGGCCGAATGCGGCGGCGGCCCGGGCCACCGCCGCGCGGACGTTCAAAGCGGCTTGAACTTGCTCAGGTCGGGCTTGACGAGGCGTGCGCCGCTGTCCGAGACGAGAATGAAGACGTACCAGTTCGCATCAGGCGAGCCGTGGTGCTGCTGCGGTCCGAAGTGATAGCTCGCGTTCTGCTCGCCCTGCAATCCCTTGAATTGCGTGAGCTTGTCGGTGCCGTCGCGGAAAGCCTTGCGCGCTTCCTCGATGTTGCCCGCATCGATCGCCTTCAGCACGGCGGGCGTTGCGATCACCTGTAGCGCCGCTTTCGCCGCGTCATAGCCGATCACGGGATAGAGCGTCGGCTGATGCGGGCCGAAGCGTGCGTTGAAGGCCGTGAAGAACTTCTGCACATCGGCGCGCGACGGATCGACGGTATTCGGAATCAGCACGCCGTCGCTCGCGGCGCCCGCGAGCTTGCGCAGCGTATCGAGCAACGCGCTGCGCGATACGATGATCGGCGCCGTGACGTTGAGCTGGCGCGCGGTGCGCAACACGCGGGCGCCATCGGCGGGATACGGGAAAACGAGCAGCACGTCGGGCTTGGCGTCGCGCAGGTTCGTGAGCTGCGGTGACAGGTCCGTCGCATTGATGTCGTAGGTCTGCTGCGCCACCACGGTGATGTTCTTCTTCTTGAGCGCCGCAGTCGTCGCGCGCGCGCCATCGGTCCCGAACGGCAGCGAGTTATTGATGATCGCCGGACGCTTGAAGCCCTGCTGCGCGAGAAGATCGGCAATCGCCGCCGCGTCCTGGCGATTCGCAGGACCGAAGCGAAAGTGATATGGCGCGGGCGGGTCGGTCAGCGTGTCGGTGCCGGCCGAGAGCATGTAGTACGGAATCTTGTTTTCCGTTGCGATGGGGATCATCGCCGCTGCCGGCGCCGAAGGATTGCCGCCGATGATCACGAGCCCCTTGTCGTCCTCGGCGCAGCGCGATGCGAAGGTCGCCGTGAGCTGCGGGTCGGTCTTGCCGTCGTAGGCGATCAGTTTCAGCTTGTGGCCGGCAATGCCGCCCGCCGCGTTCGCTTCGTCTATCGCGAGCTGCACGCCCTGATAGCCCTGCGTTCCGGTGTCGGCGGCAGCGCCGCTGCGGTCGTCGATCGAGCAGATCAGGATCGGTTCGGCCGCGCGCGCCGTCAGGGAGAAGACCGCGGCGAGGGTGGCCGCGATCCCTAGTCTCGCGAGCTTCGTCCAGCCAGACTTCGGGTTCGAACGGCTCGCGGGTTGTGGCGTGTTCATGTGTGTCTCCTCCGGATATTGGCTCAGGCAATCGCCTGATCTAAAGGCTTTGTCATTGGATGAACCTTTGGCTTTATCATAGAGGCGTGCGAATTCGGCTGTCAAGAAACCTCGGCTCGGGGTTTAACCTCGGTGCCGGGGCAGCGGGTTCATCGATAAAGTCGGCCTGTTCATAAGGAGAGAATGTGCAAGCGCATATTTGTGGTCACATGCATGGCGTGCAGTTGCGCGCACCCGGCGACGTCGCGCTCGCGACGCTGCCCCGTCCGTCCGCCGGCGCCGGCGAAGTCGTGCTGCGCGTGCTCGCGGCGGGGCTCTGTCAGACCGACCTGCATATCCGCAGCGCGGCGGATTCGCGCACGCCCGACGGCACGACGCTCGGCCATGAAATCGCGGGCGTCGTGGAGGAAACGGGTGCTGGGGTGACGCAATGGCGTCCGGGCGATCGGGTCGTGGTTCATCCGTGCTGGTCGTGCGGCGCATGCAGTGCATGTCTCGCGGGGCGGCAGAACGCATGCCGGCGCACCGGCGGACGGCTCAATCCGCCGCCCACGCCGGGCGTGACGAAAAACGGCGGCATGGCCGAATACGTGAGCGCGCCCGCGAGCGCGCTCGTTGCAATCGGCGATCTCGATCCGGCCATCGCCGCTACGCTCACCGACGCCGCGCTCACGCCCTATCACACGATCCGCACCTGCAGCGAACTCCTCCATCCCGGTTCGACCGCGGTGATCATCGGACTCGGCGGACTCGGCAATCTCGCGGCGCAGATCCTGCGCGCGACGACCGCCACGCGCATCATCGCGACCGATATCTCCGATGAAGCGATCGATGCCGCGCGCCCGTGGGCGGACGTCACATTACGCTCCGACGATCCGGCGCTCGCCGATACGATCGTCGCGATGACGGACGGATTCGGCGCTGACGTCGTGCTGGATTTCGTCGGCAACGATGCGACGCTGCGCCTCGCGGCGGCGATCATTGGACGCTCGGGCGCGATTCGCGTGGTCGGTCTGTCGGGCGGCACGTACCCGTTCGTCGCGCGCTCGGCGGGCAATCCGCTGCCGCGAGGGGTCTCGGTCATGTGCCCGTATGGCGGGACCTACGGCGACCTCGCGGCGGTGATCGCACTCGCGCGGCGCGGCGACATCGCGCCGCTCGTTACGCGCTTCCCGCTCGACGATGCGATGCGCGCGTTCGATGCCCTCGAAGCCGGCACGATCCGCGGCCGCGCGGTACTGATCCCCGGCGACGCCCCGAATCCGAGTGCACGCTAAGCCGTCTGGACAGCGGCGGCGACGGCCTGGCCGACCATCATGTCGGCCACTTTTTCGGCGGCCATCATCGTCGGAAAGTTGAGGTTGCCGCTCGGGATGTGCGGGAAGATCGATGCATCGACCACGCGCAATCCCTGCACGCCGCGCACGCGCGCCTGATGGTCGGTCACCGCGAGCGGATCGCCGTCGGGACCCATGCGGCACGTGCACGACGGATGCCACACGCCCACGCACGCGCCGCGCACGAAGTCGCGCAACGCGGCATCGTCGGCGAGGAGATCGGCGAGGGTCGCGCCGCCTGCGATCACGCGCGTCATCAAGAGGCGCCGCAGCGGCGCGGGACCGTCGAGCAAGGTGGCGAGCACGTCCGTGATCACCTTGTTGCGACGGCTCAGAAGCGCGACTTGCCGCACCTTTTCGCTGTAGCTCGCCGGAAACGGGTCGGCGGTGACGGCCTCGACGGCGGCGAGCGCCTGCACCGCCGCCATGCGGCGAAAGCCGTCGGCGAGACGGTCGAGATCGCGCTCGTCGGAGAGGAAGTTGAAATCGACCGACGGCGGCGCGCGCCAGTCTCGCGACGCGAGCTTCACTTCTCCGGAATTCGAGAACGGCTTGTTCACGTACATCAGCATCGTGCCGATGCGCTCTCCGACCGCATGCCAAGAAGTCTTCGTGACGACCGATACGAACATGTCGCCCGCCGGCGCACCGCCGATGCCCGACGAATAGCGCCAGCCGAGCAGGATGTGCCGGCGGGTGGCGTCGTTCACGCGAGCGGGCTTGCGAAGGAACGACGCCAGCGCGACCGACGGATGCTCCATCAGATGCTGCCCCACGCCGTTCGACTCCGCGACCATCGCGATGCCATGCTCTCGCAGATGCGCAGCCGGTCCGATGCCCGCGCGCAGCAGGATCGCAGGCGACTGCAGCGCACCCGCCGAGAGGATCACTTCCCTTGCGCGTACTTCCGCTGGACGTCCCGGTGCTTCGAGCCGGATACCGCAACACTTCGTCCCTTCGAACAGCAGGCCGGCGACTTCCGTGTCGGTCCAGATCGTGAGGTTCGGCCGCTTGCGGGTGTCGGCGTCGAGATAGCCCATCGACGCCGACACGCGCCGTTCGTCCAGATTGGAAATGGCGATCGGGAAATAGCCATCGCGGAACTCTCCGTTCTGGTCGGGCAGATAGTCGTAACCCGATTGCTTGAGCGCGGCGGCCACTGCCGTGGCGTGCTTCGGCCACGCATCAGGAAAAATGCGGCGCACCGGAATTGGGCCGGACTGACCGTGCAGCGGACCGTCGAAATCGATGTCGCGTTCGATCTTCTTGAAGTACGGCAGAACGCTTTCCCAGTCCCATCCTTCGACGCCGCGCGCGGCCCAATCATCGTAATCGCTCGGCGCGCCGCGGTTGAAGAACTGCCCGTTGATCGACGAGCCGCCGCCCAGAATGCGCGCCTGTTCGTACTTGCGCAGCTTGCGTTGCTGCGCGCCGTCCCGGGGCGCGACGGTCGTCACCTGAAGGCCGGGCCACAGATAGTTCGGGTTCAGATAGGCAGTGCCGGGGTAGCTGTCGAGAATCGCTTCGGGCAGGTTGTCGTTCGGCAAGTCCGCGCCCGCTTCGCACAGCAGCACGCTCGTGGATGGATTCGCCGACAGGCGGTTGGCAAGCACCGAACCGGCCGAACCGCCGCCGACGATGATGTAGTCGAAGGATGTCATCGTGTTGATCTTGTAGGTGTTCGGGTGCGCGTTCGCGGGTCCGTCAATCGAGATTGATCGCGATACTCTTCACGGACGTGTACAGGTCCAGCACTTCGCGTCCGCGCTCGCGTCCCCAGCCCGATTGCTTGTATCCGCCGAACGGCAAAGCGGGCTCGTTGACCATATGCGCGTTCACCGACACCGAGCCCGCCTTGATGCGCCGCGCGAGCTTGTGCGCGACGCTCAGGTTCTGCGTCCAGATCCCGGCGAAGAGACCGAACTCGCTGTTGTTCGCCTCGGCCGCGATGGCTTCGAGATCTTCGTCGTCGAACGGCATCGCGCACACCACCGGCCCGAAGATCTCCTCGCGATAGATCGACATGCTCGTCGACGTATCGATGAAGACCGTCGGCCGGACGAAATAGCCGCCGTTGTCCGGCGCGCTCTTGAGGTTCATGCGCCGCGCGCCCTCTTCTTCGCCCTGGCGAATATAGGCGCTGACGCGCTGCATCTGCTGGCTCGAAATCAGCGGCCCGATCTGGCTGTCCGGTGCGAGACCGTGACCAACCTTCAGCTTGTCGCCATGCTCGATGACGCCTTCGATCACGCGGTCGAACACTTTCCGGTGCACGAAGAGGCGCGAGCCCGCCGAGCAAACCTGGCCGCTGTTGAAGAAGATGGCATTGGCCGCGCCCGTGGTCGCGAGGTCGAGGTCCGCATCGGGAAAGACGAACACAGGCGACTTGCCGCCGAGCTCCAGGGACACCTTCTTCAGATTGCCCAGCGCGGCCTGAACGATACGCTTGCCGGTTTCCGTGGACCCCGTGAACGCAATCTTGTCCACATCGGGATGCGCGGCGAGCGCGGCGCCCGCTGTGGCGCCGAACCCGGTCACGACGTTCACCACGCCGTCCGGGATGCCCGCTTCCTGAATGATCTGGCCGAGCCGCAGCGCATTGAGCGGCGTCTGTTCGGCGGGTTTCAGCACGACGGTGCACCCGGTCGCGAGTGCGGGCGCGATCTTCCAGATCGCCATAGACAGGGGGAAATTCCACGGAATGATCTGCCCGACGACGCCGACCGGCTCACGCGTCGTGTACGCGTGCCATTCACCCGGCACTGATACGTTCACCGATTCGCCGTTCAGCTTCGTCGCCCAGCCCGCCATGTAGCGCAGCATTTCCGCCGTGCCCGCGATGCCGCGCTTCGCGACCGCGAGCGGCTTGCCGTTGTCGACAGCTTCGATTTCGGCGAGTTCGTCCCCGTGATGCTCAATCAGGTCGGCGAGGCGGAACATCACGCGCGTGCGGTCCGCCGGTTTCATCTTCGCCCAGTCGCCGGTCTCGAACGCCCGGCGCGCGGCGCGCACGGCGAGATCGATGTCGGCGGCGTCGCTTTCAGCCACGCGAGCGACGACTTCGCCCGTGCCCGGATCGAAGACGTCGAAGGTCTTGCCCGACTGCGCATCGACCCAACGTCCGCCGATCAGGAGACGGTGCGTGCCGCGGATGAAGCTCGCGCTTCGCGCGCCCAGGCTTTCGTAAATCGTCGACATCTGCAAACACTCCTTGTTTTAGGTGACGGGCTGGAGCACGGTCTTCAAATCGAATTGCAGATCGGCAGCCTGCGCGGGCGTGACCGGCGCATCGGCGGCAAGCAGCCGGCGCGCGGCGATATGATCCGCCGGACGGTTGACCGATTCGACCGCGACGAGTTTTCCCTTCGAAAAACCATAGGCCGAGAACTTCAGGCCCGCACGGTCACCGCGCAGGACGATCTCGTCGGCTCGGCTCATCGCGACGCCCGCGATCTGCAGCTTCACGCCGCCCTGATCGCTCCAGAACCACGGGACCGCTTCGAAGTCGTGCGTGTGTCCGGTGAGCCGTTGCGCGAGATAGCGCGCCTGGTCCACCGCGTTCTGCACCGATTCGATCCGGCAGTTTCCAAACGCGAAGCGCGATGGAAACGCTGCGCAATCGCCGAGCGCGGAGATCGACGGATCGCTGGTCGCGAGATTGAGATCGACCACGATGCCATTTGCGATCTCGAGCCCCGCCTCCTTTGCGAGCTCCACGTTCGGAATCACGCCGATGCTCACGACGACGAGATCAGCTTCGTGCAGCACGCCATCCGTGGTCTCGGCGCCGATCACGCGGCCCGCTTCCGTGCAGATGCGCTTCACACCGCTGTCAAAGCTGAAGCGGACGCCGAGCGACTCGTGGTGCTCGCGAAACGCGTCGGCGACGGGCGCGCTGACGGCACGGCTCATCAGGTTCGAACTCGCCTCGATCACGCTCACCGACACGCCGCGCTTCGCGGCCACGGCGGCGAATTCGAGCCCCAGAAAACCCGCGCCGACGATCACCGCGCGCTTCGACCGGTTGAGCGCCTCGCGCAGGGCATGCGCGTCGTGCAGCGTGCGCAGCGTCAGGAGACCCGACGTCGCGTTGTCCCAGCCCGGCAGCAGCCGATTGCGCGCACCGGTCGCGAGCACGAGGTGCTCGTATTCGATACGCCGGCCGTCGCCGGTCGTGACGTGATGGCGCTCGCGATCGATGTGCAGCACGCGCACGCCGAGCATCAGTTCGATGTTGCGGCCCTCGTAAAAGGCTTCTTTCTGGAACGTCACCTGCTCCGCTTCGCAGTCGCCGCTCTGGAATGCCTTCGAAAGCGGCGGGCGCTGATACGGAAGATCCGGCTCGTCGCCGATCAGCACCACGCGTTTGTCGTAGCCCGCATCGCGCAGCGACACCGCCAGTTGATAGCCGGCCTGTCCTGCACCGATGATCAAGATTCCCGCGTCCTTCATGTGATGACCCTTGTGAACGTGTTGCGGCTCTGGGCGAACGGCGCGTCGGCGCTTATTCGTCGAACGTGATCACGAGCGCGGGACACAGTCGCGCTGCTTCACGACAGGCTTCGTGAAGATGCGGCGGCGGGCTTTCCTGCAGCACGATGACAAGACCGTCGTCCTCGTTCTGGCTGAAGACTTCCGGCGCGGCCACCACGCACAAGCCAGCTCCGATGCACTTCGTCGCGTCAACCTTGATTTGCATGTCCGTCTCCTGATGAGTTTTTTCATACCCGCGCGGGATGCGCGGGCATGTGCGCCGCGTTCATTTACCACTCGACCGGCAATGCATCGACGCCATACACGAACGCGTCGTAGCGGAACTTGATGTCCTCCACCGGCACAGCGAGCCGCAGCTTCGGCAGGCGCTGGAAAAGCGTCGTGAAGACGATCTGCAACTCGGCGCGCGCGAGCGGCTGCCCGAGACATTGATGCACGCCATAGCTGAACGCGACGTGATGCAGCGCGGGGCGATGGATGTCGAACCGGTCGGGATGGTCGAATGCCTTCGGATCGCGATTGGCGGCCGTGATGAGCGCGAGCACGCCTTCGCCCTTGCGAATGAGCGTGCCGGCCACCTCGACGTCTTCCATTGCAACGCGCGGCCCGTTGTAATGCACGATCGTGTGGAAGCGCAGCATTTCCTCGACCGTGTTGCGCACGAGCGAAGGATCGGCGACGAGCGCGTCTTTCTGCTCGGGATGCGTCAGCAGCGACAGCGTGCCCAGCGCAATCATGTTCGCCGTCGTTTCATGGCCGCCCATCAGCAGCAGCTCGATGGTCGCGAGCGCTTCTTCGCGCGTCATGTGACCTGGCACGACCTGGCTCGTCACGAGCCGGCTGATCAGGTCGCTGCGATTGCCCGGATGCGCCATCTTCTCGGTGATCAGGCGGTCGAGATATTCGCGCATCTCGACGCCGGCACGAATTGGCACCTCGGGGTCGGCCGTGAGGTCTAGCTTCGCCTTGCTGCGCTCCTGGAAGAAATCGCGATCCTCGTAGGGCACGCCCAGCATCCGCGAGATGACCGTGGTCGGCACCGTCAGCGCGAAATCCTCGAAGAGATCGGCGGGCGATCCCTTTGCAATGAATTCGTCCAGCAGCGTGTCGACCGTCTTCTGCAATTCAGGGCGCATAGCGTCGATGTGATGCACCATGAATTCCTTCGACAGCATCCGGCGGTACTTGGTGTGCTGCGGCGCGTCCATCCGGATGATCGTCGGCGGGAATTCATTCTTCAGCAGCGCCGCGCGCGCCGGTGCGATGAACGGATAGCCCGGCGTAGACGGTGCCGTCGAGAAACGCGGGTCGCCGAGGATCGCGCGCACGTCGTCGTAGCGCGTGGCGATCCACGCTTCGCTGCCGTCGGGCATGGTCACCTTCGAAAGCCCTTCGTTCTTGCGGATCTCCGCGTACTCCGGCGGCGGTGCGAACGGGCAGCGGCGCATCGGGAAGTCCGGCGCGGATGCTTTGTAGTCGTCCATCAAAGGTCTCCTTGTATCAACGTACGATGTTCTGTTCCCGCAAGCGGGCGATGGCGTCGGCATCCAGATGCAGCCGTTCGCCGAGAATGAGGTCGGTGTGCTCGCCGAAGAGCGGCGGCGCTTTAGGCGGCGCCAGCGAGCTTTCCTGCATCTTCAGCGGCGAGTTCACGAGCCTGATGCGGCCGGCGGTCGGATGATCGATTTCGCAGACCATGCCGCGCGCCTTCGATTCATCGGAGTTCAGGGCTTCGAGCACGTTCTGCACCAGGCCCGCCGGCACGCCCGCGCGCCTGAAGAGCGGCACCCATTCGTGGCGCGAGCGGGTCCTGAGGCGGGCCGACATCAATTCGTCGAGCGCGTCGCGATTGGCGCGGCGCGCATCGTTGTCGACGAAACGCGGATCAGTGGCGAGCCCCGGCATGTCGAGCACTTCCGAGCAGAAGCGCGCGAACTGCACGTCGCTGCCGACATGGAACATGATCGGACCGTCGGCTGCGTGATACAGGCCCTGCGGGATGATGTCGGCGTGACTGTTGCCGTAGCGGCCCGGCGCGCGGTTCAGCAACAGCGCGTTGGCCGCCACGGATACGTGATTGGCGAGCGTGCAGTCGAACAGCGCAATATCGATCGCTTCGCCGCGGCCATTGCGCAGCCGGCGCACGAATGCGGCGAGGATCGCCTGCGTCGCGTACATGCCGGCGGTGATGTCGCAAATCGGCACACCTGCCTTCGACGCCTCGCCTTCCGGCTCGCCGGTGATCGACATCAGGCCGCTTTCCGCCTGGATCACCGAGTCGTAACCGGGGCGTTGTGCGCTCGGTCCCGTGCGGCCATAGCCGCTGACCGAGCAATAAATCAGCTTCGGATTCTCTTTGCGCAAAGCCTCGTAGCCGAGGCCGTAGCGCTCCAGCGTGCCGAGCATGTAGTTCTCGACGAGGATGTCGCTTTCCCGGGCCAGCGCCTTAACGAGTTCCGCGCCTTCCGGCTTCGAGAAGTCGATCGCAACCGACTGCTTCGTGCGGTTGATCGCGAGATAGTAAGTGCGCTCGCCGCCCTGGATCGCCGTGCCCCAGTGGCGCGTCTGATCGCCGCCCTTCGGATGCTCGACCTTGGTGACTTCCGCGCCAAGATCGGCGAGCATCATCGCGCAGAACGGCGCGGCGAGCACGCGGGACAGGTCGAGGACGCGCACGCCCTTGAGCGGCGGCTCGTCGCGCGCGAGTTCTGGCAAACCGATGTCGTGACGCTGGTTCATGGCCGGCCTCACTCGGTTCCGAACGCGGCGGCGGCTTGCTCCGCGTCGCGCGACACGAGTCCGAACTCGCGCAGGACTTCCTCCGTGTGCTGGCCGATGGTCGGCGGCGGACGGCGAATCGAGGTCGGCGTTTCCGACAGGCGGATCGGATTCGTGACGACCTTGAACTTGCCAGCCGTCGGGTGGTCGAGTTCCTCGACCAGGTCCTTCTGCACGCGCGGATCTTCGAATACTTCCTGGAAGTTGAGCACCGGCGAAAACATAGCCTGCGCTTCGAGCAGCTTCTCGTTCCAGTGCGCGAGCGGCTGCTTCGCGAATGCTTCGGCGAGGCCCGCATCGACGATATCGCGATGAGCGAGACGCCCGTCCTTCGACTTCAGGCGCTCGTCGGCGAGCAGCTCTTCCGCACCCACGGCCCCCGCAAGGACCCGCCAGAACTTGTCCGTGTGCGCGATCACCATCACGTGGCGATCGTCGGACGTGCGGTAGGTGTTGTACGGAACGATCTGCCAGTGTGCATTACCGATGCGTCCCGGCGTTTCGCCGGTCGCAAAGTAGTATGCGTCGCGCGGGATCATGCTGAAGATGGTCGCGTCGAGCATCGAGAGATCGACGCGCTGGCCGCGTCCGGTCGTGTTGCGCGACTGGACGGCTGCGAGCACGCCGATGGTCGAGAGCAGCGGCGTGATCAGGTCCGCATACGGCATGCCGGTTTTCAGCGGGCCGGTCTGCTCGTCGCCTGTCAGCTGCATGATGCCGGACATCGCCTGCACGACCGGGTCCATGCCGGGGCGGATGCTGTCGGCGCCCGTGCGGCCGAATGCGGAGGTCGAGCAATAGATCAGGCGCGGATTTGCCGAAGACAGCTTCTCGTAGCTGATGCCCAGCTTCTCGGCAACGCCCGGACGGAAATTCTCCACGACGATATCCACCTGCTTCGCCATTTCCTGTGCCGTGCGCTGGCCTTCCGGCGTCGTCAGGTCGAGCACGACGCTTCGTTTGTTGCGGTTCAGCGTGAGGAAATAGACGGCGTCATCGCCGAGGAAGGTCTCGCCCGTGAGCCGCATTGTGTCGCCTGCAGGCGGTTCCACCTTGATCACGTCCGCGCCGAAATCGGCAAGCAGCATCGTGCCGAACGGGCCGTTCATCATCTGGGTAAAGTCGAGGACCTTCAATCCCTCAAGTGCGCTGCTCATCGTCGCCTCTCCTGTTTTTGCGTGCCGCTTTGTCGCCGTTGATCGAGTTCGAACCAGGCTTTCCAATGAACCAACAATTGATCCTCGTTAATTTCATTGGATGAACCTTTGACACGATACTGCTACGTTCGAATCCGACTGTCAAGGACGGGTAAATCCGGGGCAGCGTGAGCGACGACTGCGATGCAAAGTTCATCGAACGACGCTTCCTTACTACCCAGCCAGCCGGGGGACGACATGAGCACTTGCCATCGAGAACAGTCATTTGCCGCGCGCTTGCGCAGGCTGCTGTACCGTCCGGTCCGATCGGCGGCTCGCCCGGTGTTCGACGTGCTGGTCTATCTTTCCTCGGCCTGTCATCTGGGCAACTGCGTAGGGTTCGCGGCAGACGAGGAGGTGCTCCAGCGATACCTCAGAACGCGGCGCTGACAAGATCCGCCCGGAATGCTTACGCCGCGAAGCGGAACGCGTTCATAGACGGGCGATTACTGGTTGGCGGAAAAACGCACCACGTTCCGTCCTCGTGCCGGAAGAACAGGACGGCAAGCAGCCCGGAATGGCGTTCCACTTCGACGCGGACACAGCGAGTCGAGTGCGCGCCCTTTCGCGTCACGCGGATGACTCGTGCAGGTGTGGCCTGCGTCGGGCCGAGCCATTTATCCACCAGGCGATGCAATGAGCTTGTATGCGTGTTCATCTCGATACTCCCTGTCTGCCGGGCGTTGGCCGCGGCTGATAACTCGCCGGATCTCAGGTTCGAGGCAAAACTGATTTCTGGGTCCGTTGACCAAATATTAGTGGTCACTTGACCAACTATCAAGTTAATCTGAGATAGGGTATACGCGCTTATACCGGCGTTTTCACGGGCAGTTTATGTTTGGATCTGGCATCACGCTCCGAATTGACCTATATAATTAGGTTATGTGACCAACATTCGGATCTTGATGTCAGCGAAAATTGCCTCTACGCGGGCAGCTCGCCTGACACATTCGCTTTCGCAAGGGATAGAGCCACATGGAACTCATGAGCATCACGTCCGAGGAAATCAGCGGAAAGGACGCGAAGGTCGTGTCGAAGCAGCGCGGCAACCGGACGACTCGCGTCCCCGAGATTCTCGAGGTCGCGATTCGCGTCTTTGCGCGTGAGGGCAACGCCGGTTTCACCCAGCGTCGCGTCGCGGCGGACGCGGGGGTGCGTCTCAGCACGCTGCAGCACTATTTCGGCAGCCGGGAGTCGCTGCTGCAATCGACGATCGAGGAAATGGGCAAGCGCTATCTCGGACGGTTCCGCCTGCTCGCCGACGACGTGCAGCGGACGCCCGAAGCTCGCCTCGAAGCGCTGCTCGACGAAACGTTCGACGCCCTGACAGGTCCAGACAACGTCGTCAGCCCGTTCGCGCTCGAGGTCTGGTGCCTTGCCGAGCATCAGGAGTCGGTGCGGGACCTGATGGTGAAGGTCAGCGGCGATTTCCAGGAGGTATTCAGCAAGCTCGTCGCGGAGATCAATCCGGCGCTCGCGCGCGACGAGTGCCGTCTGCGTGGCGCGCTCATCTATTCGCACTGGCAAGGGTTGATCGTCTTCCTGCGCCGTTCGGGGCGCAACGCGCCCGACGCTGTCGCGTTTCGTACGGCGACGAAGGTCGTCTGGAAGGCGTTGAGCAACGCGTCGCAATAGCTGCTTTCCCGCCGCGACGCAGCAAGCGCTGGTCGGCCTCAGCTTCCCGGGTGCGCTCGTCCCGTGGCACGGCTACAGCATTCCCAAACGCACTGAGCGTCGTCGTTACAGCGTTGGAAACGGCGCGCGATCTCGCTGCCAGCAGCGCAGGCCGAAAAGCGGTACGACTCCATAAGCGTGGTCGAGCATGTCCGACTGCAGGTTCTCGTAGGGTTCCCAACGTATCTCGTCGACATAGAGGCAGATCTCCAGTGCGACGACCGGCTCCCTGGACTGCACTTGGCGGATCACGAGCGGCATGTCACGCCGCACTGCCAGATGATCCCTGAAATACGCGCTCAGGTAGAGCCGATACAGGCCAAGGTTCGTGCGGAGTTCGCCTTCGGGCGCCGCGAGCGGGCGTTGGATAACGTCGTGCAGTCGTGCGAGCAGCGCTTCGTCAGGAAAGCGGACGGTGTCGGCGTCGAAATGAATCGCGTGCCGAAGGCGCCGGCCGCCCGACTCGGTCATGCCGCGCCAGTTTTTCACGCTGTTGGTCAGAAGGAGCTGGCTCGGCAACATCACAATTGTGTTGTCGAAGTTGCGTACCTTGATCGTGTTCAGCGCGATGTCGATCACGGTGCCGTCGGCGACGAATCCAGGCACCTCGATCCAGTCGCCCACGCGCAGCATATCGTAGGCCGCGAGCTGGATGCTGGCCACGAAGCCGAGCAGCGAGTCACGAAAGATGATGATGAGAAGCGCCGTGACGGCGCTAAGGCCTGTGAGGAGATAGACGGGAGAACGCTCCAGCAGCAGCGAGACGACCGCGATCAGCGCGATCAGATAAGCCACGATGGTGGCGATCTGCAAGAAGCTCTTGATCGGCCTCTCGCTTGCGGACGGAAAGTGACTGTAGCGCTCCTCGATGCTGTCACGCAACGCGAGCGCTGCGCGCAGCAGCGTATAGACCATGTAACAGGCCGCGAGGATGGCCAATGGCCGTCCGAGCGCGGCGATTAGCGGGAACGTGAGACTGGAGAGCAGCGGCGCTGACGCATAGACGATCCCGGCGGGCACGAGCGGAGCGAGCCGGTGAAACACCCGATGGCGCTCGGCGGCCACGAGCCACTTGCGTCCTTTCTTGCGCGCGAGCCGACCGACGATTATCAACATGACCGAGCGTGTCACGTAGTAGCAGATCGCACTCGCCATCATGATCGCCAGCAGCAAGCAGGCCACCAGAATGATCGCGACGGGCCAACTGTCCGTGTAGACGTAGACGTGGCGCCAGTCCGGTCCACCTTCGATACGCAAGATCTTGTCGAACATGGACTCTCCTGGTACAGGCAACCGATGTTGTCACGCTGTTCAAGGCCGGCCGATTGGTCAGGCAAATCGAACGTCAGGCTCTTTGCACGGTGGCTATTGTAGTAGCGTCGCCAGTGTCTTCGTCGCGCGGCAGAGCGCACCAGTCGCAAGACCGGACCAAGGCAGCGACGGCTTCTTCGTTCGTTGCTTTGACGGACTTCGACTCATTTCCTTCGCGAGAAATACGAGGGTTGGTCGCCCGGTCTCAATGGAAAATCAATCTGCGACTTCGCGCCAGATTTTGCCCGATAATGACGCCCAGCCAGGGAGGAGCGTTGATGCGCCTGGGTCCCCTCGCAACGGGAAGTCACTATGCATCTCGCCGGTACCATACTTCCGATCTTTGTCATCATCCTAGCGGGATGGCTTGCCGGCGCCTCCGGCTATATACCGCGCGCGCTGGCCGCGCCACTGATGCGCTTTGCCTATTACGTGGCGATGCCCGCCCTGGTCTTCCTGACGATCGCCGACGAGTCGCTTCACGCGCTTCTTGACTGGCGCTTTCTTGCTGCGTTCGGCGGCGGTTCCATGATCTGCTTTGCGGCGGTAATGATCTTTGTGCGAATCGCATGCCGCGAGGGCGTCGGAAAGAGCGCAATGCTGGCCGCTGCCGTGTCGATGACTAACACCGGATTCGTTGCGCTCCCCATATTGAAGACGCTTTTCGGCAAGCCGGGGGTGCTCGCGGCGGCGATTGCGACCGTATTCGTCGGCGGCATCATGTTTCCGATACTGGTTCTGCTGCTCGAGATCGGGCGATACGACGCGTCGCGCAACATACGGACGGCGGCGCTCATGCGGCAGATCGCCACCAATCCCGTCATCCTCGCCACGATTTTCGGATTGCTTTGGTCGATCCTCGGTTCGGGGCTGCCCGGACCAGTCGCTTCGACTCTCACGATGCTCGGAGAAGCGTTGACGCCATGTGCGCTGTTCGCAATTGGACTTGATCTGACAATCGCCGAACTGCGCGAACGCCTGGGTCTCTATGCGATGCTGACCGTGCTCAAGCTGGCCATCATGCCGCTCGTTGTCTACGCGCTTTGCCTTGCGGCAGACCTCGACCGGACTGCGAGCGTCGCAGCCGTCGTGTGCTCTGCCGTGCCCACCGCCAAGAGCGCGTACGTGCTCGCGGTTGAATACGACGTCGAAAAGACCGTAGTGGGCGCAGTGATCTCGATGACTACGCTCTTTTCAGTCGTCACGCTGCTCGCCTGGCTTTACGTTCTGTAGCGCGAACTCCTCGCAACATGACTGTTCAAGCTGTCCCGCTGCGCCTAAGATTGTTGGACAAGCAAGGAGGCCCATGGACAACAATGATAGCTACACTCGCTTCACCGGCTCGATCGCGGAAGTCTATGACAGTCAGCTTGTTCCGCTGATCTTCGAACCCTATGCCGCAGATCTCGCCAAGCGAGTATCCGCGCGCCATCCGTTGCGCGTGCTGGAAACCGCGGCCGGTACCGGCGTAGTGAGCCGCGCGATGGCGCATGCACTACCCAAACACGTCGACCTGATTGCCACTGACCTGAACCAGCCGATGTTGGATCGTGCCGCGGCAGTCGGCACCCCAAGACCGGTGAACTGGCAACAGGCAGACGCTACTCGGCTACCGTTCGACGATGCGAGTTTCGACATCGTCGTCTGCCAGTTCGGGGTGATGTTCTTTCCGGACAAGACACGAGCATTTTCCGAAGCCCGGCGTGTACTTCGACATGGCGGCGTGCTGTTGTTCAATGTCTGGGATCGCATCGAGGAAAACGAGTTCGCCCATACCGTCACGGCCGCACTTGCCGGTCTCTTCCCCGCAGATCCGCCACTCTTCCTGACGCGCACGCCGCACGGCTATTTCGACTTAAAACTGATTTCACGGGACCTGGCAGATGCGGGCTTCAGCGCGGCGCCACACTTCGAGACGGTTGCGGCGCGCAGTCGCGCGGCGTCGGCTCGCGTGCCTGCTTTCGCCTATTGCCAGGGAACGCCCTTAAAGGATGAGATTGCGGCCCGTTCTGGCGCAAATATGGACGAAGCTACGTCGGCGTGTGCCACTGCAATCGCAGAGCGATTTGGACCGGTCGACGGAAAGATCCAAGCGCACGTAGTCATCATCCATCGTTGACAGGGCCCGCATCTTAAGGCGGTCATCGCCCTCAAGCGGCCGTCGAAACGCTATCGATGCAGGGTTCGGTCAGTCGAGGACTGCCCGACGACCGTGACCTCTGGCCGACCAACACCGACCTGTTAGCGGATGCTTGAAATCCGGATACAGGAACCGGACATCAATTCTCTTCCGTCGGCACCATCAGCTTGTTCCTTGATGTCGACAACGCCGTAAATCTCCTTGGCAACTTCGCCGCTTTAGGCCGAAGCAGGAAATTCCTCTTACACCCGTAACACAGCCCCTGGATACCGCACTCGCCCAGCGTCGATGCGATATGCGTGACGAGGCTATTTCTTCCAATCGCCCGATTAACAGCCGGTGCATGCGAAGGCATTTCGCCGCACTCGGGCTCGCCAGACTCTCCGAAATGGCTTCGCTAAACCCCAACAAAAATAGCAAGAACCCTCAGGCATTAGCGGGGGCAATTGGTGCGAAGTAATCACCGGCCGCCCGATCGGAGATCAAAACCCTCGGAATTTGAGCAACATCGAAATTAGCAAACGATCAACAAGCATCAAATACCGAATTCTGACGCGACATCACGTTAAAGAAGGACAATTTACTTTCAACAGGTAACAAATGTAACAGTTAGTTTCATAAGACAAATAGCTATAAATGGTAATTTTGCTATTTTTTAAGGTTTTCGAAAGCCGTAAAGCCGGTAGATCTCCGCTGGATATAATGCGTCGCATCCCAATCCAGTACTTTCTACCCATGACTGATACCAAACGTAACAAGACAGAAGCAATAAATACCGCTTCTGCTTCGGCCGATTCTTTCGACGCTCAATTCACCCGTCGGAAATTTCTTTCCTTTCTGATGGCCGGCGCGGGTTCATCCGCCTTGGCCGCATGCGGCGGAGGTGGAATCGCAGACGACGCCGTCGACATCGCGGGCGTTTCGAAGGCCGCCACGACAGCATCGCCGGACGGCACGATGATTCCGTCGGCAACGTCCATTGTCGACAGCGCCGGCAATACCTGGACGCTCGTCAGCAATCGCGTGACGAAAAACGGCACGTCGGTTGCGACCGGATCGGCCAAGCCGCTGACGCTGATCCTCTGGTACGGCGGCGTCGTCTATGCGCAGAACGCCGACGGCACCTGGTACAAGAACGGCAGCCCATGGACGTCGCTCGGAGCGAACGACCCGCGCCCGAAGGCCGACCCGGTTCCGTTCTTCTACGGCATGAACGGCCACATGGCCTACAACAGCGGCATCTACAAGACGACCACATCGGCCGCGCAACTCGCCTTGCTGCAGGATCTCGGCGCCGGCATCTATCGATGCGACACCGCAGGCGCCGGTATGTCTCAAGTGCTCGCCGACGCGCTTAACGGTCCGTTCAGGACCAGCGGCGTGCAGATCCTGCCGGTCCTCAACCCGATATCCGCTGGCTGGGACATCACCAGCACCGAAGCCGCGGCCTATACGCTCGGCTATAACCTCGGCGTCAACTGCACGAAGCCGTTGAAGGGCCTCGTGAAGTACGTCGAATGCGGCAACGAATGCGATGTCGCGCTGAAGATCGGCGGCAATGGCGCCTCGACTGCCGACTGGAGCCCCGCCTACTGGCCGTCGTTCCGTGGCGTGATCCGCGGCATGATCGACGGCGTAAAGGCGATCGATCCGACGATCCAGGTCGGCGTCAACGTCGGCATTCCGATGGCTTATCGCGCGCTGCAGATGCTGTGGAACGGCATCTCGCCGGACGGCACGGTGAACGGTGTCGGCGGTGCGGCGCTCGTGCGCTGGGACATCACTATGTATCACTGGTACAAGAGTTCGTACGACATCCTGTATGCGGGCGGCTCGGCGGCAGTCGACATCCCGCAGGTGCTGAAGGACTCGTTCGGCAAGCCGATCTGGCTGACGGAGTTCGGCTGGTCCGGCTCGCTGGACACGCCCGATTCGGCCGCCGCCTACGTGACGAAGGCCATGACGCAGTACAAGTCCATCAAGGACAAGTACAACATCCAGTGCATCATGATGTACTGCCTGATCGATCCGAACTACGGGCTGATCCAGGGGGATGGCGTAACGAAGAACCCTGCCTACAGCGCGTTCAAAAGCTTCGTCGCCGCGAATCCGGTTTGATGCCGAAGTCGCTTGCCTGGCGCTCGGCCTGGATACGCGTATCCGGCCGAGCGGGTTTTACACCACCTGCTCACCACATTGCGAACGCAAGAACGCTGCGAAGGGTAGCACCCCTCGACGCGGGCACCGCCGCAAGAGTCATCGATCAGGCGCTCGCCATTACTGCGGCCCTTGAAACGAAAAGTCCCTGCGTCGCATGCGCGCCCAAGACGCGCGCGATGGCCTGCAATTCGATTTCGTCGCCGGCTTGTGTCGATGTTGCATGCGCGTCAGTGGTCGACTACGCTCTGCGGCGTTGTCGACGACGGTATCGGATATCAGAAGGGAAACGCAGACTGCTTGCTCGACGATTCTTCGACGAGGCCGTTTATCCGCGCAGGTTGCGAACGAACAGTTCGAGATGCGTCTGTACTGTCGTTGCGTTGACCGGATCGATGCCTGTGAGCATCTGCTGTTCGATGACGCGTACGGTTTCCATGCATCGCCGCAGCACTTCGCGTCCGTCGTCTGTCAATTTCAGCACGACGATGCGGCCGTGATTCGGATCGGGCTCGCGCGTGATCCAGTTTCGGGAGGCCATCACGCTCATCACTTCGTTGGCGGACTGGGGAGTGATGAACGACCGTTCGGCAAGCTCCGCGTTCGACGCCTGCCCGCGCGCATCGAGTACGGACAGCGCGGTGAACTGCGCAAGCGTCAGCCCCAGTGGCGCGAGCGCCTCGGTCATCTTGCGGCGCAGGATCCTGTCCAGGCTGCCGATCAGATAAGTCAGGCGCGGCCGGGCTGCGCTCTTGCGCCCCGTCGATGCCGCCCGGGGACGGGTTGCGGTGGCGCCGGTCGTCTTCTTTGCGGCTTTGCTGGTCATCGCCTCGGTCTGTCGCTCGCGTGAAAGGAGCAATGTTACCGCGTCGGTTGGCTCGTCGGCGGCCTGCGCGACTTGCACGTCGACACGTCAGTTGCCGCGCGTCGTGGCGTAGATCACCAGCGGATCGTTGCGCCGGGCGTCGTGCATCGCTTCGACGAGTTCCGCCCGATGGGTCAGCACCGCGCGCTGGTTGATCGAACCCTTGTCGGTGATTTCGCCCAGATCGAGCGACGGCGCGACATCGAGCAGGCGCAAGCGGGCGATCGTCGTCGCGCCGCCGGTGGATTCGCGATTGAGCCGAACCAGCAAATCGGCGAAAAACGCACGCACGGCGGGCGCCTCGACGATCTCCTGCGCGCTCGCGATGGCCGGCAACGACGCGAGTCTGCGGCAGTCGTCGAGCCGCGGAAATACGAGCGCGCCCACGTCATCCCGGTTCAGGCCGGTTACGACGACATCCTGCACATACGGCGCACCTTCGGATATCACGCGAGCGCGCATCGGCCCGACGCTCACGAACGTGCCTGAACTCAGCTTGAAGTCCTCGGCGATGCGTCCATCGAACATCAATCCGAGTTCGGGCTTGCGCGGGTCAACGAACCTCACCGCGTCGCCGCTGCAGTAGTAGCCCTCTTCGTCGAACGAATCGGCCGCGGCAGCGTCGTTCATGCGCCAGTAGCCGGCCATCACGTGCGGGCCGCGAAAGCGCGCCTCCAGTTTCCCGGCGACAGGCACGAGCTTCACCTCGCAGCCCGGCGCGGGAAGTCCGACGTAACCGGCGCGCATGATCGTGCCGGTCGTGAAGAGACAGGAAGGCGAGGTTTCGGTCATGCCCAGTCCGGCCATTATGCGAATGCGTTCGCCGCAATACTTTTCGGTGACACGTTCCAGGCGGTCCCACGCCGCCTGCGAGAGCCCTGCGCCCGCGAAGAAATAGACCTTCACGCGCGAGAAGAACGTTTCGCGAAGCTGCGCATCGGTTTCGAGCGCGCTCGCCAGTTCCTCCCAGCCCTTCGGCACGTTGAAATAGATGGTCGGCGCGATCTCGCGTAAGTTGCGCAGCGTTTCGTCGAACTTCTTGCCGACCGGCTTGCCGTCGTCGATATAGAGCGTGCCGCCGTTGTAGAGCGCAATGCCCACGTTATGGCTGCCGCCGAACGTGTGGTTCCATGGCAGCCAGTCGACGAGCACCGGTGGTTCGACGGCAAACTCGGGAAACGTTTCGAGCAGCATCTGCTGATTGCTGCAGAGCATGCGATGCGTCGTCGGCACGGCCTTCGGGAGCCGCGTCGAACCGGAGGTGAAGAGAAACTTGGCGATCGCATCGGGTTCGATCGCTGCATGGGCCGCGTCTACGGTCGCCGGAATCGTGTTCAGGAGTTCGGAAAGCGCCGTGGAGCGACGCTCGCCGCAACCGTCGGCCGTCACCACTTCCACTTCATTCGGCACGACCGCATTCATGGCAGCGCCGAATGCCGCGCCATCGGTGGCGAACACGAGGCCTGGCTTCAGCAGTTCGATCGCATGACGCAGCTTGCCGTAGTCGCTCGACACGAGCGAGTACGCGGGCGAAATGGGCGCATACGGAATGCCCGCCCACATCGCGCCAAGTGCGACCTGCATGTGTTCGAGATCGTTGCCCGACAGGATGACGACGGGCCGCTCCGCCGACAGCCCGCGATCGAGCAGGGCCTGGCCGATGGATCGGGCACGCGCGAGCATCTGCGCATAGCTGATGCCCACGCATTCGCCATCGTCTCCGCGACGCGCGACAAGCCAGCGGTCAGGATGCGCTTCGGCACCGCTGACGAGCCGGTCGGTCAGACGCTTTGGATGCGCGCCGATCGACTGTATCGATCGCATGTACCAGGCATCGCCCTCTTTTCGAACGACCGGCTCTGCCGACCCGATGGTGACGGGCCGGTAAGGCACAGACGTCTCGCGCGCCGAGGTGGCGACACTGGATTGCGTAGGCTCGTAATTCACCTGTTTTGTCTCCTGTATGGCTCGCTCGCGCGGCCGCTACGGCGAGCGCAAGCCCTCCGTGTGCTGGATGGATGCCTTTAACTTTTCTTTCGCCCACAAGAGGCGCGCTCCAGATCGCGGGCTTAAACTGGATAGTGACGCGGGCCGGTCTGGATCGTGATCCAGCGCAGATCGGTGAATTCGGCAATCGACGCCTTGCTGCCGAAGCGTCCGTATCCGCTGCCCTTCACGCCTCCGAATGGCATCTGCGCTTCGTCGTGCACGGTCGGGCCGTTGATGTGGCAAATGCCCGATTCCACGCGCTTCGCTACGTTCAATGCCCGCGCGATGTCGCGACTGAAGACCGCCGCCGACAATCCGAACTCGCTGTCGTTGGCGACCTGCACGGCTTCGTCGTCAGTATCGACGCGCTGCACCGTGACCACCGGCGCGAACGATTCCTCCGCATACAGCTTCATCCCCGAGTGCACGCCATCGACGATGGTCGGCTGCATGATCGCGCCGTTCACCGCACCGCCCGCGAGTATCGTGGCGCCCTGGCGGCGCGCGTCCTCGACGAGCGCCGCGACGCGCTGCGCCGCCTGCGCGTTCACAAGTGCACCGAGCACGGCGCCATCGTCCGTCGGCGAAGTCGCGACCAGTTTGCGCGCTTTCGCGGCGAGCTTCTCGACCAGTCGACCCGCAATACTGCGATGCGCGATCACACGTTCCGTCGACATGCAGATCTGCCCCTGGTTGAAGAACGCGCCGAACGCGATGGCATCGACGGCGGCGTCGACATCGGCGTCTTCGAGCACCAGCACCGGCGCCTTCCCGCCCAGTTCGAGCAGCACCGGCTTCAGATGCTTCGCCGCATGCATCGCGATGATCCGGCCGACGTGCGTCGAGCCAGTGAAGTTCACGCGACGCACGGCCGGATGCGCGATCAGCCGCTCGACGATTGCGGCTGCATCTTCAGGCGCGTTGGTCACGACATTCACGACTCCATCGCCGAGACCCGCTTCCTGCAGCACGGTACCGATCAGCCGATGCACCGCCGGACACGCCTCCGATGCCTTGAGCACTACCGTGTTGCCGCACGCGAGCGGCATCGCGAGTGCGCGCGTGCCGAGAATCACCGGTGCGTTCCAAGGCGCGATGCCGAGCACCACACCGCACGGCTGGCGCACGGCGAGCGCCATGTTGCCGGGAGTATCGGTGGGGATGACGCTGCCGTCGATCTGCGTCGTCATCGCGGCCGCCTCGCGCAGCATGTTCGCAGCGAGATGCACGTTGAAGCCATACCAGTTCGCCATCGCCCCGGTCTCGGGGACGCCCGTCGCGATGAACTCGGCGGTGCGCGCATCCATGATGTCGGCCGCCTTCAATAAGCGCGCGCGGCGCTCGGTGGGCTTCATCGCCGACCATGCGGGAAACGCGGCAGCGGCCGCATCGACGGCCCCGTCGGCGTCGGCGAGCGTGGCCGCCGGGGCGCGCGAAGCGACCGTGCCAGTCACCGGGTTCATGCGCTCGAACGTCGCGCCATTCGATGCAGCACGATCCGCGCCGCCGATCAACATGCTTACTTCGCTCACGATTACCGTCTCCTTTTTCGACCAGAGTGGCGTCGGCGCCGTACTCTGGCCCCATGCAAAGCTGTCTATTGTCGTGTTGCCGTTAGCTCAATCCGCGCGCTTGTATGCCTGCAGACCGGGCTTGATCGATTTCTCGTCGAGGAACTGCTTGAGCCCCTGCTCGCGGCCATGTTCCGGGTCGCGCAACTGTGCCTGATCGAGCTTGGCGTACAGGTAGTCCTCGTTCTGTTCCCACGTGAGTTCGCGGCAACGCTTGAAGCCATGCTTCGCAGCACGCAGCACCACCGGATTCTTTTCCAGCAGCTTGGCCGCCAGCGCAATGGTTTCTTCGCGCAGTTGCGCGCGCGGCACGCTCTTGTTCACGAGACCCATCGCGGCCGCTTCCGGTCCGGTGAAGGTATCGCCCGTCATGATGTAGTGCAGCGCCTGACGATGTCCGACAGTATCGGCCATCGCCTTGCTGACCAGGTTGCCCGGAGGGATGCCCCAGTTGATCTCCGAAAGGCCGAACACCGCTTCGTCGGCCGCGATCGCGAGGTCGCATGCGACGAGCGGCGAGAAGCCACCGCCAAAGCACCAGCCGTTGACCATGGCGATGGTCGGCTTGGCATACATGCGCAGCAGCTTCCACTGCCACTGGCACGCGTCGCGACGAATCTTTTCCTGCAGGATCTCGGGCCCTGCATCGATTTCGCGGAAGTATTCCTTCAGGTCCATGCCGGCAGTCCACGCGTCGCCGGCGCCGGTCAGCACCAGCACGCGAGCGTCGGCGTCGAGCTCCAGCGTCTCCAGCACCTGGATCATCTCGCTGTTGAGCGTCGGGCTCATTGCATTGCGCTTCTCGGGACGATTGAACGTCACCCACGCAATGCCTGCCTCGACCTTGACGTCGACCGTCTTCCACTTGCCCTCGTAACTTGTCATGTTGGTTGCTCCTGAGCGTTCGCGCTCGTATAGACTGAAATGCCGTCCGACTGCGTTGAGTTCGAGTAACCTGACACAGAGTTAATATCAGGTAGCCTGAGACAAAGTGTATTATCAAGCTGCCTGATAAACAAGCGGCCCCTCGTCAGTGAAAACCCTCGAACGCGAGACGATTCCGGCTAGGGTATCTACTCAAGAAGTTTGCCTTGTATTGTCAGGTCGCCTGATATTAAATAGCCTGCACCGGCGCACACCGGATTTGGCCTTTACCGTTCGGACCTCCGGGCGTTGTCATCGTTGCCGTCAGCATGCGCGTTCCTCGCGAGCGCGCTTTTGTTTGACCTTTATATCAGGTTGCCTGATATTTTCTGGACTTTAAGGGCATCCGCAGCATTCGACACAACAATCAGGTGACTCATATGAAAACCACAAGAACAGCAGTGCCAGGAGACGGCATGACGACGCAACCCATCGCGCGATCGGGCGCCGTTGTGACCTTGAGTCTTTGTTTTGCGATCGCCCTGCTTGAAGGGCTTGACCTGCAGTCGGTCGGTGTCGCCGCGCCGCGCATGGCGCGCGAGTTCGGCTTGTCGGTGGCGCAGATGGGCCTCGCTTTCAGCGCGGGTACCTTCGGACTTCTGCCCGGCGCGATGTTCGGCGGCCGTCTCGCCGATCGCATCGGACGCAAGCGCGTGCTGATTCTCTCGGCATGCATCTTCGGTCTGCTGTCGATCGCGACCGCGCTCGTCAGCAGCTTCAACATGCTCGTGCTGGTGCGCGTGTTGACCGGCATCGGTCTCGGGGGCGCATTGCCCAACCTCATCGCGCTGTCATCGGAAGCGGTTTCTTCCAAGGCGCGCAACACCGCGGTGAGCGTGATGTATTGCGGCATTCCGTTCGGCGGCGTGATCGCCTCGATGATCGGCATCGTCAGCATGGGCGATACGGACTGGCGCCATATCTTCTATGTCGGCGGTGCCGGACCGCTGGTGCTGGTGCCGCTGCTCTTCGCGTACCTGCCGGAGTCGAAGGCGTTCAGCAAGGCGTCGCATGGCGCAAGCGTCAAGCCGGCACCGGTCAGCGAGGTCCTGTTTGGCGCAAGCCGTGGACTGTCGACGCTGCAAATCTGGATCAGCTATTTCTGCACGCTGATCGTCCTCTATTTCCTGCTCAACTGGCTGCCCTCGCTGATGGCCGCGCGTGGACTATCGCGCCCTGAGGTCGGCTACGTGCAGATCTTCTTCAACATCGGCGGCGGCCTCGGCGCGCTTTGCATCGGGATGTTGATGGACCGTCTGCGCGGAGGCGTCGTGGTGTCGGGCATGTACATCGGGATCATCGCGTCGCTCGCTGCCCTGTCGATGGCACCCGGCTTCGGCGCGCTCGCGGCATCGGCGTTCTTTGCGGGCATGTTCGTGATCGGGGGGCAATCGGTGCTCTATGCGCTGTCCGCCGCGTTCTATCCGACTGCGATGCGCGGCACGGGCGTCGGCGCCGCGGTGGCGGTGGGACGCGTCGGGTCGGTCGTGGGGCCGCTCGCTGCGGGCCAGTTGCTCGCGATGGGTCGCAGCTCGTCGGTCGTGATCGGCGCGAGCATCCCGGTCACGCTGATCGCAGCGCTCGCCGCCTTGCTGCTGATGCGGCGTCCGCGCGCAACGGACTGAGGCACTTCAAAAACATAAACGTACACAACGGTCTGGAGACATCCGCAATGAAAACATCCACACGCCTGCTGCTGGGAGGCGCATTCGGTCTTGCGAGCGCGGCGGTATCGGCGCAATCGAGCGTCACGCTGTACGGAATCGTCGATACAGGCATCGAGTACGTCTCGCATGCTAATGCGGCCGGCGACCACCTGTTCCGCATGCCGGCTGTCACCGGCGAGTTGCCATCGCGCTGGGGCCTGCGCGGTGTCGAGGACCTTGGCGGGGGCTACAGTGCCGTCTTCACGCTGGAAAGCGGCTTCAACGTGCGCGACGGCACCCTGGGCCAGGGCGGGCGTCTCTTCGGGCGACAGGCGTTCGTCGGCGTAAAGAGCCCGTATGGAACCGTCGCGTTCGGCCGCCAGTACACGATGACCTATCTCGCGCTGATGGGCGCCGACATCATCGGACCGGACATCTATGGCCTGGGCTCGCTCGACGCATATGTGCCGAACGCACGCGCCGACAATTCGGTGACTTATATCGGCGCTTACAAGGGCGTGACGCTGGGCGCGGGCTACTCGTTCGGCCGTGACGCGGGCGGCACAGGCAACTCGCCGGGACAGGGAACGTGTACAGGCTCGGTGCCCGGGCATGCCACGGAATGTCGGGACTGGTCGGTGATGCTCAAGTACGACGCACCCTACTTCGGCTTAGCTGCATCGTATGAAGAAGAGCGCGGGGGCGCCACCGCAGCCGCCAACTTTTTCGACGGCGTCGCACCCACGCCGCTCACCAACGCAGCCGACAAGGATGCGCGCACGCACGTCAGCGCCTACGCGCAGTACGCAGGCGCAATGCTCGGCCTGGGCTGGCTGGGCCGACGAGTCGTCACCGAATCTCCCGCAGTGCCCAACGTGCGCTCGAACCTGTTCTTCGTCGGCGCTTCGTATTTCGTCACGCCTGCGTTTCTCGTAGACGGCGAGGTGTACCGGATCGTCAACGGCGATCACGACTCACGCGCCACGATGGGCACGCTGCGCACCACCTACCTCTTGAGCAAACGTACGGCCGTCTATGCGCAGGCCTCTTACCTATCCAACAGCGCGAAGGCGCGCTATTCGGTGAGCGGCGGCGGAGGCGGCACGACCCCCGCTGCCGGCGTGGGACAGACGGGTGCGATGGTTGGCGTACGGCACATGTTCTAGGAGACATGACATGAACAAGACTGCAATCGCGATACTGGCTTCGACGGCACTCGCCGCATGCGGCGGTTCGGACAACACTTCATCGTCGCTTCCGCAACTCAGCGCGGCGACGGCCGCGAATCTCCCGGGAAGCTGCGACGCGCTCGCCGCGAAGCTCTCCTTCGCGAACACAACGTTCATCTCGGTGCAGGACGTGCCCGCCGGAACGCTCAAGGTCGCGGGCAAATCGATCGCAGAACACTGCGTGATCGAAGGGAAAATGAATCAGCGGGTGAGCACGGTCGACGGCAAGACCTACGCGATCGGCTTCGAGATGCGTCTGCCGATCATATGGAACGGGCGCTTCTTCTATCAGGCGAACGGAGGACTCGACGGGAACGTGTTGACCGCGACCGGCGAGATCGGCGGCGGCGGCCCACTCAACGATGCCCTCAACATGGGCTTCGCCGTCATCAGTTCGGACGCGGGCCATTCGTCGTCGCAGAACCCGCTGTTCGGTCTCGATCCTCAGGCGCGGATCGACTACGGCTATAACGCGGTTGCCACCCTCACGCCGATGGCGAAGCAGGTCATCAAGACCGCTTACGGCAAGACGCCCGACCGCAGCTATTTCGACGGCTGTTCGAACGGCGGCCGGCACGCGATGGTGGCGGCGGCGCGCTCGTCGGCGGAGTATGACGGCATCATCGCGGGTGATCCGGGCTTTCATCTGCCGAAGGCTGCTATCGGCGAGATGTGGGGTGCGCAGCAGTTCGCGAAAGTTGCGACCGCCAACACGGCGAGCGGACTGCCCGACATCAAGACCGGCCTCACCACGGCGGAACGGCAAATGGTTGCATCGCGAATCATTGCGAAGTGCGATGCACTGGATGGCGCCACCGACGGCATGGTGCAGGACATCAAGGCGTGTCAGGCAAACTTCAGCCTCGTCAACGACGTGCCGACCTGCTCGGGGAATGTGCGCGACGGCTCCTGCCTCACGAATGCGCAAAAGGACGCGATCGGCAATGTGTTCTCCGGTGCGCGCAACAGTGCGGGTATGGCGCTCTACGCGAGCTTTCCGTACGACGCCGGCATCAGCGGTGCGAACTGGGCCTTGTGGAAGCAGACCAATTCGATCACGCTCGATCCCGCAGCCGCAGCCTTCACGTTCACGACGCCGCCGCAAAGCGCATCGATGATCTCGCAGTTGTCGTCATACGCGCTCAACTTCAGCATGGACAGCGATGCGCCGAAAATCTTCGCGACGAGCGGCGTATACGCCGAGGCATCGTGGTCGTTCATGACACCACCTGACGAGACGAGTCTCAGCGCGTTGAAAGCGCGCGGTGCGAAGCTGATGGTGTATCACGGCACGAGCGACCCGGTGTTTTCGTCAAACGACACGACCGACTGGTACCAGCGCCTCATGACGGCGAACGGCGGCGATGCGAGCAACTTCGCGCGTCTCTACACGGTAGCGGGCATGAATCACTGCTCGGGCGGACCGACTGCGGACCAGTTTGACATGCTCACGCCGATGATCGCCTGGGTCGAACAAGGAAAGGCGCCGGACAGCGTGATCGCCACTGCGCGTGATGCGGGCAACGCGATTCCGAACAGCGAAGTGCCGGCGGACTGGGGGTCCGGACGTACGCGGCCGCTGTGTCCCTATCCGCAGGTTGCGCGCTTCAAGGGCGGGGATGTGAACTCGGCGGCGAGTTTCTCGTGTAGTTGAGGAAGACGGCGCCGCGGCCGGGACCGCCAATTTCGTGTCGATCGCGAGCCGTCTTTTAGCAAAGCGCATATGGCGCAATCGCCAGACAAACGACGCGCGGACGATCGCAATCGACCCGGCGGAAAACGCGGTCCGCCCGCAGCCCGAGCGCATGCACATTGAGGACCATTTCGAGCGAGCCGGCGCACGATTCATTGCAGTCCGCATGGGCGGATGCCGGTTGCGCCCTTTGGCAACTGGACCATCGCGACGTTGAGATGGCCGTAGAATAGGGGTGTCTATAGCCCCACTGGCAAGACCTGCGTCGCCCGGCGTGATCGACGAGTGGAAGGCGGTTCCGAACGGACAAGCCGAGCCTACGAGGTCCGATACGATCTCAAGGAGACGACATGAACGCGATGTGCCCGCTGCACGGGCCAACCAAAGTCATTGGCACGAACGCGTATGGGTTTCCGGTCTATGCGTGCTGCTGCAACGACGTGAACTATGTGGCGCCGCCCGATGCATGCACGCGGGCACCGGCACAACGCGGACGCGATCCGCAACCCGAACAGCCGAAGACAAGGAAAGAGTGACTGTGACTGCTCTAACCCCACCTCTGCCGTCGAGAGCGCTCAGAACTTGTGTCGAATGGCGATACGCAACGCTGCCTGTCGATTCGTGCTGGAAGGGGTGATCTGACTGATCGAGGCCACCGCTGCTTTACCAGTCGAGTCCGTGCCACTCGCCTTCTGACAGACGCCCACCATATACACATCAGTACGCTTGAAAAGGAAGTAGTCCACACCCAGCGCTCTGGTTTAGCCAGATTTGTATCCGCTTGCCGATAAACGCTGTGCGTGCGCCCACGGCGCGGCCGAAGCGCTCCCCTCGTATTCCAACTGCGACCCATGCGGACGGCTTAGCGCGCTTTCCGCGATATTCAGCGCACGCATCTCGGCACGCAGGCCGATCACGCCTCGCCCGTCGCCGACAGAGAGCCAAGCTACGTGTTCGCCGTGATGCCTCGAATAGCAAGAGTCAATATGGCTGGCTATACTCTGCTGCTTTTCGCACCCGGCCAACACACGCAGGAACATCCGAACATGATCGATCTACGCAGCGATACCGTCACCCGCCCGACCCCTGCCATGCTCGCCTCGATGACGTCCGCGCCCACGGGCGACGACGTCTGGGGCGACGATCCGACCGTAATACACCTGCAAGCCGCGATGGCCGAGCGCACCGGCAAGGAGGCCGCCCTCTTCTTTCCGAGCGGCACGCAGAGCAACCTCGCCGCGCTCATGGCCCACTGCGGGCGCGGCGATGAATACATCGTCGGCCAGCAAGCGCACACCTACAAGTATGAAGGCGGAGGCGCGGCGGTGCTCGGCAGCATCCAGCCCCAGCCGATCGACAATGCCCCCGACGGTTCGCTTCCGCTCGCGAGGATCGAGTCGGCGATCAAGCCTATCGACGATCATTTCGCTCGCACGCGACTTCTCGCGCTGGAAAACACCATCGGCGGCAAGGTTCTTCCAGCAGGATACGTAGCGGAGGCGGTCGGGCTTGCGCGAAGCCGCGGCCTTGCGACTCACCTCGACGGCGCTCGCGCATTCAACGCCGCGGTCGCGTCGGGGCAATCGATCGCTGCGCTGTGCGCGCCGTTCGATTCGATCTCGATCTGCTTTTCCAAGGGACTGGGCGCGCCGGTCGGGTCGGTACTGGTCGGCAGCAAGGCGCTGATTGACAGCGCGCATCGCTGGCGCAAGGTACTGGGCGGCGGCATGCGGCAGTCCGGCGTGCTCGCTGCGGCGTGCCTGTATGCGCTCGAAAACAATGTCGAGCGTCTGGCCGAAGATCACGCGAACGCGGCTCATCTTGCTGAAGCGCTCGCGCGGATCGAACAGGTCAAGGTGACCTCGCAGGCGACCAACATGGTCTTCGCCGAATTTCCGGCGGAGCATTGTGCACCGCTCGAAGCGTGGCTCAAGGAGCGCGGGATTCTCACTCAAATGCTCTACGCGTCGCGTTTCGTCACGCACCTGGATCTCACGCGCGCGGACATCGACACGTTCGTGGCGTCAGTGAAGCAATACTTCGCGCGCTGAGCCCGCTCGACGGCGCGACACCTTCCTGGCATCGCGCCTTCGTTGCTTACTGACCCGGTACGTGAGCGTTGAGAAACGCCACATAGCCATTTTGCGTCTTGAGGATTTTCTCGGCGCACTCGTTATAGTCCGAGCCTTTCTCGTTGTCCGGCTTGTACATGCCGCGACACTGCGCAAATAGAGTCAGCGTCGCGCCGGCACCCTTTGCAACACGGGTCGCCGAGAAAGCGGCCTTGCCCGAACCGGACGGCACCTCAGTGTCGATTGCAACCGCGTCCGCGCGTGTTACGGGCGTGTCGGAATGCTCCTGAATATAGCGCTTCGTAAGCGCCCAGGCGGCGTCGCAATTCGCCGGGTTGCAGTCGACCGCCGCATTGCGCTGGGCAGCGGCAAGGCCCGATTCGCTGTGGATGAATTCCTGGGCTTGTTGAACCTGCTTCTCGGGGGACGAGCAGCCCGTGAGTACGAGCGCAACGAGTGCAAAGGCGATGATCCGTTTCACGAGTAGAACTTTCCTGGTCACGTTTGAGCGCGATTATAGCCGCGCGCCAGGAGCGTTCGCAGATTCGCCCAGGCGGCTCGCGTGACGGTGAGCGCGAAGCACTCTTCGCGGCCCACCCGTGCCATCGTGTCTATCTCGCCGCACTCGACGTGATGTTGGTACGCTTTTGCCTGCGTCGGTAGACGGTATCCCTCGACGCCAGCCAATAATACAGCGGTGACGTCAGCAACAGTCCGATGACCCAGGAAAGATCCGCGCCCCCGAGATACTTCGGCACCGGCCCCGCATACATGGGCGTGTTCATGAACGGAATTTGCACGACGATGCCGATCGCGTAAGCGATCAGCGCCTGCGGATTGAAGCGGCCATAGATCCCGCCGTCCGCTTCGAAAATGGACTGGATGTCGTATTTCCCTTTGTGGATCACATAAAAGTCGATCAGATTGATCGTGGTCCACGGCACGAGAACCACAAGAAGCGCAAGCACGAGGTCGACCAGATTCGCAACGAAATTCGTCGATGCGCCGATCGCGCCATAGCAGCAAGCAACGAGCAGGACGACCGAAAGCACGGCTCGCGACCTTGCAGTCGGAATCCAGCGAAAGGCGAACGTTTGCAGCGATGTGATGACCGCGAGCACCGCACCGTAGAGATTCAATGCGTTATGGCTGATCACGCTCAGCAGGAAGAGCACGAGCATGGGCAGCCCGAGCGGTCCGGTGGCCTCCTTGACGGCGTCCATCGCGTCTGCGCCGGGCGGCACCGCCAGCACTGCGACTGCACCGAAGACGAACGCGAGCGTCGAGCCGAGCGTGCAACCGAGATAGGTCGCCCAGAACGTGGATGCAACGCGCACGTTGTCCGGCAGATAGCGCGAATAGTCGGAGACGTACGGGGCGAAAGCAATCTGCCATAACGCCGAGAGCGAGACGGTCGCAAGCCAGCCAGCAAAATCGAATCCGCCGCGCGTAAGGAAGTCGCTTGTATGAATGTGCGTGAGGATGTAGCCAAAACCGATAAAGATGCCGATACCAAGCACCCAGGTTCCAATGCGGTTCAGGATATGGATGAACCGGTAGCCGATGATCCCGATCAATCCGGATCCGATTGCCCCGATCACGATGCCGACCGGGACCGGGACGGAGTTTTCAATGCCGTGAAGCGATTTTCCGGCGAGCACGATATTGGACGCAAAGAAGCCCACGTACATCACGCCCGCGATCACGGTGACGAGCAGTGCGCCCCATGAGCCGAATTGTGCGCGGCTCTGGATCATCTGCGGGATGCCCATCTGCGGCCCCTGGGCCGAATGCAGGGCCATCAGCACACCTCCGACGGCCTGACCGACGATGATCGCGACAATTCCCCACAGCAGGTTCAGGTGGAAGATCTGGACGCCAAGCGCGCCTGTCACGATAGGCAGTGGGGCGATGTTTCCGCCGAACCACAGCGTGAAGAGATCGCGCACTTTTCCGTGACGGTCTTCGGGCGGCACATAACCGATAGTGTGTTTCTCGATCAACGGAGAGGCATTGCGTTCGGAAGTATTCAAGTTCGTCTCCTGTCTTGCGCGGCCAGGCGCGCTCGATATGGGTGGCAATCCATCCTTCGACTCCCGGCGCGATCGGCAATACCGAATCAGCCGCCGCGCTTGGCAGTCAAGGGATATGGGTCGAGATGCTTCAAAGAGCGTCGTGTCTTCGCGAGAAAAGGCGACGCTAGAACGCGGCCAACTGACCAGGCCGGCCAGACTTGTCGGGGGCTTCCGCCAGGTACTTCCGCGCGTTGGCGCGTGTATCAGGATGCGGGCGAGAGGTAGTCCGCAAGGCGAGCCAGCATTGCATCGCAATCGCGCAGTTGCTCGACTGTGACGAATTCGTCCGGCTTGTGCCCTTGATCCATGCTTCCCGGTCCGCACACCACCGTGGGAATGCCCGCCTGATTGAAGAGTCCACCCTCGGTGCCAAAGGCGACCGTACCGAACTCCGTCGAACCGGCGAGCAGCTCCAACAGACGCGCCGCTTCGCTGTCGGGCGGCGTGGCCAATCCTGGATATGCGCTCAGTTCATGAAAGCGAATGTAGGTGTCGGACTTCACAGCGCGCATCTTCGGCAGCAGTTCATTCTCGGCATAGGTCCGCAGTTCATCGGCCACGTGATGGGCATCGAAGCCAGGAAGCGCGCGCACTTCGAAATCGAACTGGCATTCTGCGGGCACGATGTTGAGCGCCCGTCCGCCTTCGATCACGCCGGTCTGCACGGTCGAGAACGGCGGATCGAAGCGCTCGTCGCGATGCTCGGGATTCGACAACTGATCGCCGATCTCGTCCAGCCGGCCTATCAGCCGCGCTGCGTACTGGATGGCATTGACGCCATAAGGCGCGTAGGCCGAGTGGCAGGCGGCGCCTTTCACGTGGCAACGCATCGCGAGCTTGCCCTTGTGGCCGAGGACCGGCTTGAGTTCGGTCGGTTCGCCGATCAGACACAAGGCCGGTTTGTGCGGACGCTTTTCCAGTTCGGCCAGCATCGGCCGCACGCCGAGGCATCCCACTTCCTCGTCGTAGGAAAACGCAAGGTGGACCGGCAACCTGAGCGTTCGCCCGAGAAACAGCGGTACCGCCGCCAGCACTGACGCAATGAAGCCCTTCATGTCCGCCGTGCCGCGGCCGTAAAGCCGTCCCTCTTTCTCCGTGAGACGAAATGGGTCGAGCGTCCAGGCCTGCCCGTCGACCGGAACCACATCGGTATGGCCCGACAGCACGATGCCGCCTCGATCACCCGGACCGATGGTGGCGAACAGATTGGCCTTGGTGCGCTCCGCGTTGTAGAAAAGCTCGCTCTGGACGCCGAGTTCCTCAAGGTATTGCCGGATGAAATCGATCAGCGCCAGATTGGAATCCCGACTGACCGTAGCGAACCCGATCAGCCGTTCGAGCAACTCGCGGCTCGTCATTTCATTCATTGCCCGGCACTCCGTAGCTCGGCGCCGCGGTCGGATTCAACGCCCGGGTCATGTAGTCCTGCATCTGCGGCCGATAGGCTTGCCACAGGCTGTCGAGCTTGCCGATCGGGTCTTCGTCGGCCCAGTCGACGCGCAGATCGACGATCGGCCAGCTTAGGTCACCCGCGATCTTCAACGCCGCCGAGTGCACGGGCCCCGCTTCGCCGCCGGCGGCCATCGCGGCATGCATGGCCGCGAGCAGCCGGTCGGCGAGCATGCCGCGCGTATTCTCGAACGCCGGCACCATGGCTTCGATGACTTCGACACCCGCCAGCATGTTGCCGGCGGCGACGCACTGCTCTCCCGGCACGGCGTTGTACAAGCCAAGCGCTTCCTTGCCGCTGAAGAACGCCGTGCGGCCCTGAGCATCGATCACCGTGACTTGCCGATACTCGCTCCAGTCGTTCGCACCGAGCACTCGATCCAGCGCCGCCTGAGGATCGACTCGCAGGCTTTCGAGGAGGTCGAGAACCTGCGGACCGAGCGCAGGCAGCGTGACGTTCTGCGTCGCCACCGCGCCGACGCCTGCGCGTACCCACGGGCATCGCGCGCCCACCGCGATACTGGAAGAACTGATGGCGATCCCGAGCTGACCGGTCTTATGGCAACGTCCGATAACGGAAAATGTCATGTCGACTCCTTAGTCCGCTTGCGGCTTCCAGCCATCCGGGATGACCGCGATCACATCGATCTCCATCAGCCACTGCGGCTGCCCTAACGCGCTGACCACCAGGCCGGTCGAGATGGGGAACACGCCCTTCAGCCACTTGCCGACTTCCTGATAAACCGGCTCGCGATAGCGCGGGTCGGTCAGATACGTCGTGGTCTTGACGATGTGAGTCATGTCGCTGCCGGCCTCTTCGAGCAATTGCTTGATGTTCTTCATCGCCTGCTCGGCCTGGGCGCGCGGATCGCCGAGTCCGATCAGGTTGCCGTCGAAGTCGGTGCCCACCTGGCCGCGCACATAGACGGTATTGCCGGCGCGCACGGCCTGACAAAGATCGTTGTCGAGCGTCTGGTTCGGGTACGTATCCTTCGTGTTGAACATGCGGATGCGGGTATGCGTAGGTTGGCTCATCAATGCACCTTGATACTTGAAAGAAATGGATTGCGGCTTGAACAAGAGCAGGCGTTAGCTCACGCCCATCTCGCTCACCTTATGCACGCGCGAATCGGGGAATGCGCTGCCTGGAACTTCTTCACGATGGCCGTCTGCATGACGTTGCGAAGGATCTCGGTAGGCGAGATATTTGCGTTGCGTGACGATATGGTCGGCTATATGCCTGGCATCGTGCCAGACGCCCCAGATGAAAGCGGAGCCACGACGCGAGAGCCACGGCAAACCGAGAAAATAGATGCCGGGTTCCTTCGACACGCCTCGCTGATGCTTCGGCTTGCCCTTTTCGTCGAAGGCGTCGACATCGAGCCAACTGAAATCGACCGCGTAGCCGGTTGCCCAGATGATCGAGGTCACGCCGGCCTTCGCCAGATCGAGGTCGAGAACCGGATCGATCAGGCAAGCCGGGTCCGGCGGAATATCGCGGGCCCCCGGTTCTTCCGGAAGGTCGAGGCCGTTGCGGGCGACGTATGCGTCGGCTGCGTTCAGCAGCGACAGATAGTTCTCGTCGCCGCGAGCAATGTTTTCCGCGAGGTCCTGCTCGAACGTCACCACGCCGTCGTCGAAGGACTTCGTCAGGCCAACGAGGGATATCCCCTGATGCGCAAGACGCCGGAAGTCGACGGTATGGCCGCCGCGCGCACCGCTCACTGCAATGGTGACGTGTTCCTTGCCGGGCCGCATGACCTCCGCATCCCATTCGCCGAGAACGCCGAGCCACCAGCAGAAGTCGCGGCCGCGATAGGCCCGCGGAGGACGATCATGCGGCCCAACTGACAGATAGACCTGCTTGCCCGCCCGCTGCAGCTCATCCGCGATCTGCACGCCCGACGAACCCGCGCCCACCACGAGAACCGCTCCTGCGGGCAATTGCTCGGGGTTGCGATAGTCAGCGGAATGAATCTGCGTGAGCTTCCCTGCTGCTGGAGCGATCGGCGGAATGACGGGACGCTGAAATGGACCGGTTGCGACCACCACGCGGTTGGCCTCGATCGCGCCATCGGATGTTTCGATGGTGAAACCCTGTCGCCCGGCATTGCGCACGACCTTCTTCACTTCCACGCCGGTGCGGATGGGAGCGTCGAACTTTGTCGCATAGGCGACGAAATAGTCCGCGACTTGCTCCTTCGAGGCGAAGCCGTCGGGATCGACGTCGTCGAACTCGAGGTTGGGGAAACGATCGTGCCATGCAGGGCCATTGGCAACCAGCGAATCCCAACGCGCAGTGCGCCAGGCCTCGGCGATACGATGGCGCTCCAGGACGAGATGCGGCACACCGAGTTTGCTCAGGTGCTCGCTCATGGCGACGCCGGCCTGGCCGGCGCCGACGATGAGCGTGTCGATCGACGTTGTTTCCATTGTCATGGCTGTGTCCTTCTGAAAGGCGGTTCGATTCGCGTCGGTGCTGGCTTCGCCGCCAGTGAAGTCTCGACCGTCGCGGTTAAATTCAGGGTGGAGCGAGCAGTTTGCGGAAGCCTCTGCAGAACCCGCGGGCAACGCGCTGCCGCAGGCCCTGCGTCTGGAATAAATTTACGCTCGCCCTTCGAATTCCAAAAACATATTAAAAAAATGCTAAGCATCGGATTTGGCTATGCAAGGCTTTATGAACGCTTCAAAATGCGGCCCATCAAGTCTCGATGCGGAGCATCCCGAATGGAAAGCCACCCCCTGCGCTACTCGTTGCGGCAATTGCGTTACTTCGTCGTCACTGCGGAAACCCTGTCGTTTACCGCTGCCGCGCGGCGTCTGCACATCTCCCAGCCGTCGATTTCGACGGCGCTCGCGGACCTCGAGGTGTCGTTCGGCGTGCAACTCTTCATACGACATCACGCGAGCGGCCTGTCGCTCACGCAGGCAGGCCGCGATTTGCTCGGGCAGGCGCGCAACCTGCTTAAGATCGCCGAGGAACTGCAGATGGCCGCCAAGGAGATGGACGGCGGCATGACAGGTTCCATTGCACTCGGCTGTCTCGTCTCGCTCGCGCCACCGCTCATGCCGGGGCTCATCAGCCGGTTCACGGGCGAACATGCGGGCATTTCGTTTCGCACGGTCGAGGCGCATCAGGACGGTCTCTTGCGAGGGCTGCACGACGGCTCGCTCGACATCGCCCTGACCTATAGCCTCGATCTGACGGAGGACATCGCCTTCACGCCGCTGCTTTCGCTGCCGCCTTATGCGATCCTGCCGAAGACGCACCGACTTGCCCGCGCGCGCAAGGTTTCGCTTTCCGACTTGCTGCCCGAGCCTTACGTGATGCTGGACCTGCCGCACAGCCGCGAGTATTTCGCCGCGCTCTTCGATGCGGTGGGCAACCGCCCGGTGCCGGCCTTTCGCTCCTCGCAACCGGAAGTCGTGCGTGGCATGGTGGCTAACGGTCTCGGCTACAGCATCCTCAATTTCCCGCTCAAGTCGAACCGCACGGTGGATGGCGAAGATTTCGTGATTAAGCGCTTCAAGGACAGCGTCAACGCAACGACGCTTGGCATCGCGCAATCGCGCACGATGAAGCCGCGGCAAGTCGTGCAGCGCTTTGCGTCGTTCTGCGAGACCTACATTCGCAGGCTGCATCTCGACGCATGAACCGGTGTCGGACTAGGCGCCGGGCTACAGACGCTGCATAGGGAAAAGCTCTGCTTTGTATCCGAAAACAATATTTTGGCTGGCAATTTGGCTTGATAGATTTCAAACCATGTTGAGCGCGACGCCTTGAAGCCAAGTGTTGGCGCGCTCCCACGGGGATAGATCAAGGAGGGCATCATGGCGAATCCGGCGAGAACAATCGCGGCGCAAACACTGGTCGAAGCGTTGCAGGCCGGCTGCGAACGGTCGTTCGGCGACGCGCATTCGATGCCACCCGGCGTCTATACCTCGCCCGAATTCCTGGCGCTGGAAGAGCGCCGTATCTTCGAACATGAGTGGCAGTGCGTCGGGCGAGCGAGCGCGTTGAAGGCGCCCGGCGACTATCTGACTGCGCGCATCGGCGCGCAACCGATCGCGGTTCTGTGCGACGAGCAGATGCAGTTGAAAGCGATGTCGAACGTGTGCCTGCATCGCATGTCGGTGCTGCTTGAAGGACGCGGCAATGTGCGCAGGATCGTGTGCCCTTACCACGCATGGAATTACTCGCTCGACGGCGCGTTACGAGGGGCGCCGATGATGGACCGGCAGGAGGGCTTCTGCAAGGAAAGCTATCAATTGCCTGCGGTGCGCTGCGAAGAATGGCAAGGATGGATTTACGTGACGCTCGACGAGAACGCTCCGCCCGTTCAAGCGCAGCTTGCGGAACTGAATGAGCTGATCGGCGCGTATGGCATGTCCGATTACGTCGAGACCTTCTATGAAGAGCACGTGTGGGATACCAACTGGAAGATCCTGGCTGAGAACTTCATGGAAAGCTACCACTTGCCGATGCTGCATCGCGCGACGGTAGGACCGCACTCGCGGCTGGAGGAAATGGAATGCCCGCCGGGCCTTCCTGCGTTCAACTATCACTGGATCACGAAGGAAGCGTCCTTGCCCATCGGCAACGCGCATCCGGACAACACGCGTCTCACGGGACACTGGCGCAAGACCACGGCGCTGCTCGCAATCTATCCGACGCATCTCGTCACGCTCACGCCCGGTTACTTCTGGTATCTCGTGCTGCAGCCGCAAGGGGTCGGGCGCGTGCATATCCGATTCGGCGGCGGGCTTGCACCCGAGTTCGTCGCCGATCCCGAGGCCAACGCGCACATGGCGACGTTGAAGACGCTGCTCGACGAAGTCAACGCGGAAGACAAGCGCGGTGTGGAGTCCGTCTTTCGCGGCGTGCATGCGCCGCTCGCGAAGCCCGGCCATCTCAGCCATCTCGAACGCCCCAACTATGACTTCGCGCGCTATCTCGCGAAGCAACTCAGCAAGCAATGAATACGGCGGCACACCGACAGGACGCGATCACGATGTCAAACCTTTCCTTCATATCGTTCTCGGGCGTGAGCAAATCGTATGACGGCGTGCATTACGTCGTGGAGGATCTGAACCTCGACGTGCGCAAGGGAGAGTTCCTGTCGCTGCTCGGGCCGTCGGGTTCGGGCAAGACAACCACCCTCATGATGCTCGCCGGATTCGAATCGCCGACACAAGGCGAGATTCGCCTCGACGGCCGGCGTCTCGACGACAAGCCGCCGCATCAGCGCGATATCGGCATGGTGTTTCAGAACTACGCGCTGTTTCCGCATCTGACGATTGCCGAGAATGTTGCGTTCCCGCTTTCTGTCCGGCACATGAGCCGCGCCGAACAGAAGACGCGCGTGAAGCGCGCGCTCGAGATGATCGAGCTTCCGCATCTTGCCAACCGGCGTCCCTCGCAACTGTCCGGTGGGCAACAGCAGCGCGTCGCACTCGCGCGCGCGCTCGTGTTCGAACCGAGCGTCGTGCTGATGGACGAACCGCTCGGCGCACTCGACAAGCGCCTGCGCGAAACGATGCAGTACGAGATCATGCGCCTGCATCGCGAACTGTCGCTCACGATCGTCTATGTCACGCACGATCAGGCCGAAGCGCTGACGATGTCGGACCGCGTCGCCGTCTTCTCCGACGGCCGCATCCAGCAGGCCGCCACGCCGAGCGAACTCTATGAAAACGCGCAGAACGCGTTCGTCGCGAACTTCGTCGGGGAAAACAACGGGCTGACCGGGCGGGTCGTCAATGCGAGCGAGGACTGGGCGACGCTTGCGCTCTCCGACGGCAGCGTCATTCGCGGGCGTTGCGAACGCGGCCTCTCGGCAGGTGACGAAGCGATGCTCGCGCTGCGCCCCGAGCGCGCGCACATCCCGAGCGCGGAGGGCTCGCACGTCGACGAGCACAGCAACGTGGTCCACGCCCGGGTCGAGGAACTGGTGTATTGCGGCGATCATCATCGCGTGCATCTGAAGCTCGGCTCGCGCGACGACATCGTCGTCAAGCTGCCCAATACGCAGCGCCACGCGTTGCCCTCGCCCGGCAGCGCGATCGATGTTGCATGGCGCCACGACGACTGCAAGATTCTCGCAATGAGCGCGTCAGCGCTGCATTCCGCCACACCGTCGTCAACTTCCATCACCACGCCCGCTACAGCAGGAGCCAACTGACATGCGCACAATCATCAAAGCTCAATGCGCCGCACTCGCCGTCCTCGCGTTCGCCAACGTCCACGTTCAGGCAGCCGAGACGCTTTCCGTCGTGACCTTCGGCGGCGCATATGAAGCAGCGGCAAAGAAAGCCTACTTCGAGCCGTTCACGCAAGCCACCGGTGTGAACTTCTCGACCGAATCGTATGACGGCGGCCTCGCCAAGCTCTCCGCGATGGAGCAGGCAAAGAACACCACGTGGGATCTGATCGACCTCGAAACGAACGACGCGATCACCGCCTGCGACGAGGGCTTGCTGAAGAAGTTCGACAAGAAGTCGCTCGGCAAGACGAGCGACTTCATCCCCGGTTCGATCAGCGATTGTGCGGTGGCGAGCATGGTCTGGTCCACGGTCTATGCCTACGACGCAAGCAAGATGAAGACGCCGCCCACAACGGTTAACGACTTCTTCGATCTGGACAAATTCCCCGGCAAGCGCGGCCTTCGCAAGTCGCCGAAGGTATCGATGGAGTGGGCGCTGATCGCGGACGGCGTCGATCCGAAGGATGTCTACAAGGTGCTCGGCACGCCGGCCGGTGTCGATCGCGCGTTCAAGAAGCTCGACTCCATCAAGAAGAACATCGTGTGGTGGGAGTCGGGCGCGCAGGCGCCGCAGCTGCTCGCGGATGGCGCAGTCGTGATGACACAGGTCTACAACGGCCGCATCGACGATGCAGCGAAGAAGGAGAACAAGCCCTTCAAGGCGGTCTGGGACGCACAGGTGTACGACTTCGAATGGTGGGGCATTCCGGCTGGTGCGAAGCACGCCGACACGGCCGCGAAATTCATCGTCTCCGCTTCGCAGCCGAAGGCGTACGCGGACCTGTCGAAGTACATCGCCTACGCGCCGCCGCGCAAGGACGCGATTGCGCTCGTCGACAAGCAGCGCCTCGCCGATCTTCCGACCGCGCCCAACAACTTCAAGCGCGCCGTGCAGATCAACGCGAACTTCTGGGCCGACAACGCCGACCAGATCAACAAGCGCTTTCAGGTCTGGCTGACGCAGTAACGCGGCCATTTGCATGACTTGAAGCGTCACCGTTCGACGAGAGCCCAACTTGACCGCGACCACCAATATGCCCGTTTCAGCCCCGGCCGCGCCTTCGGGCTCTCCCGCAAGAGCCGACGGCCGCGCCTCGTACCGGAAGGCGCGCCGCCGCGCGGCAGTTCAGGCGCTTCTGCTTGCGCTGCCGCTGATCGTGTTTTTGCTATCCACGTTCATCGCGCCGATCGCGCTACTGCTCGCACGCAGCGTGGAGAATCGCGAGATACCCGCCAGCATGCCCGCGCTCACGCGTGCGCTCGATGCCTGGGACGGGCGCGGCGTGCCGGACGAGCATACGTTCGCCCTGCTCGCCTCGGGACTCAGAGAGGCGCAGCAGGGCGGACAGTTGGGCACCGTCGCGCGGCGTCTGAACTTCGCCCAGCCCGAGTTCCGAAGCTTGCTGATGCGCACAGCGCGTCAATTGCCCGCTGACGCGCCGCCTGCATGGAAGGCCGCCCTCATCGGGCTCGACGAGCGCTGGAATTCGCCCGAGATCTGGCGCTTGCTGAAGCGCGCAGCGGCCTCGCCCACACCGGACTATCTGCTCGCAGCCGTGGATGCTCAAGTGACGCCCCAAGGGACGGTCGCCTCCATGCCCGAGAATGCCTCGGTCTATCGGCAGGCCTTCGTACGCACGATAACCATCAGCGCCACCGTCACGCTGCTGTGTCTCCTGCTCGGCTATCCGGTCGCGTGGCTGCTCGCCAATCTGCCCGCGAAGAGCAGCAACCGCCTGATGCTGCTCGTGATCGTGCCGTTCTGGACGTCGCTGCTCGTGCGCACGACCGCATGGTACGTGCTGCTGCAGCCGGGCGGCGTCATCAACGGCCTGTTGATGGGACTCGGCCTCGCCACGCACCCCGTGCCGCTCATCTTCAATCGCACGGGCGTGCTCATCGGCATGACGCATGTGCTGTTGCCATACATGATCCTCGCCATCTATTCGGTGATGAAGGGCGTGCCGCCCGTGTACGTGCGTGCGGCGCAGTCGCTCGGCGCACATCCGCTCACCGCATTCGTGCGCATCTACGTCCCGCAGACGCTGCCGGGCGTGGGCGCGGGCTGCTTCCTCGTCTTCGTGCTCGCGCTCGGTTACTACATCACGCCCGCGCTGCTCGGCGGTGCAGGCGACGAAATGATCAGCCAGCTCATCGCGATGCAGACGAACACGCAGCTCAACTGGGGGCTCGCTGGCGCGCTCTCGGCGTACCTCGTGATCTTCACGGCGATTTTCTATTTCCTGTTCAACCGCATCGTCGGCATCGACCGGCTGCGCTTCGGCTGAACAATGCGGATACGACGAAGGAACGACATGCCCGACCAACGCAACAAGGTGCTGACGGAACGCATTGCCGCGCGCTGGGTGCGCCTGCACACCGCGCTCGTGCTGTTCTTTCTGATTGCGCCGATTCTCGCGATCATCCCGCTCTCGTTCAATTCGGGATCGTACTTCTCGTACCCGTTGCAGGGGTTTTCGATGCGCTGGTATGAGCAGGCGCTCACGAGCGCGGAATGGCAGCGCTCGCTCGCGAACAGCATCGGTATCGGCGCGGCGTCGACGTTGATCGCCACCTGTCTCGGCACGCTCGCCGCATTGGGTCTGAGCCGAACGCAGTTCCCGCTGCGCTCGCTCATCATGCCAATCATCATCTCGCCGATGATCGTGCCGATCGTCGTCGTCGCCGCGGGCTTCTATCTGATCTTCGCGCCGCTGGGTCTTGTGAACTCGTACCCCGGCGTCGTGCTGGCGCATGCGGCGCTCGGCACGCCATTCGTGGTCATCACGGTGACTGCATCGCTGCTATCGTTCGATCAGAGTCTACTGCGCGCTGCGTCCGGTCTTGGCGCAACGCCGTGGGTCACGTTCAGGCGCGTGACCTTGCCGCTCATCACGCCAGCGGTCGCGACAGGCAGCGTCTTCGCCTTCGCGACCTCGTTCGACGAAGTGATCGTCATTCTGTTCATTGGCGGGCCGGATCAACGGACGGTGCCGCGGCAGATGTGGAGCGGCATCCGCGACTCGATCGATCCATCGATACTCGCGGTGGCCACGATGCTGATCGTGTTCGCGGTGCTTCTTTTCGCGAGCATCAACTGGCTGCGCAGCCGCGCGGCCGCGGCTAGCCAGGCGCTGGTTTGAATCGCGGTCTCGCGCACGCTGCGTCTCAGATCGACTTCACTTCTCCGCCGTCCATGCGCAACGTCGTACCCGTCATCCACCGCGCTCCCGGTGACACGACGAACGCCATCAACTCTGCGATTTCCTCTGGCGTGCCATAACGCGCGATGCCCGCTTCGACGGGAAAGCGCGCCGTGGCTTCCTCCACCGTCATGTCATGCAAAGGCGCCCAATGTTCGAGATACGAGCGGCGCCGGCCGGTCATCACCGGACCGGGCAACACGCTGTTCACCTGCACGCCGTCCGCTATGCCGCGATCGGCGAACGCTTTCGCCAGCGCGACGATCGCGGCGTTGATCGTGCCGACCGCCGCGTAAGGCGCTTTCGGAAAGAGCGCGGAATTGCCCGACATCAGCACGACTGCGCCTGAATTCGCCTTCAGCGAAGGCCATGCCGCAATCGTCAGTCGCCGCGCCCCGTGAAGCTTCAGCGCGAGGCCGTCGTGCCACGCTTCATCGGTCATGTCGAACACGTCGATCTGAGGCACGGCGCCCGCGATGTTCAGCAACGCGTCGATCCGTCCGAACGTTGCGAGCGTGGCATCGACCACCTTTTGCGCAGCATCGGCCAGTGCAAGATCGATGTCGATGACGAGTGCTTGCGCGCCCGCCTGGCGGACTGCATCGGCAGTCTGTTCGAGATGTTCGCGGTTGCGCGCGACGAGCACGAGCGATTCAAAATCGCGCGCGAACCGGATCGCGGTCGCGCGCCCGATGCCCTGGCTCGCGCCGGTGACGATGGCTACCCTGCTGGTCATGTCTCTTCTCCTTGTGCAGTGACTGGCGCGTCCTTCAGTGGACGACCACCATCTTTCCGCCGGCCTCGTTGGCCTCCATCACGCGGTGGGCTTCGCGGATTTCGTCGAACTGGAAAATGCGCCACGGCTTCGCGTCGAGCCTGCCGGCCGCCACGTCCGCGGCAATCGCCTGCAGCGGCACGTCCGAAAGCGGAAAGCCCGGCGTTCCGAACACGAAGCTGCCGAAGAAGGTCAGGGACACACCGCTCGACATCTGCAGAAGCGGATTGAAATCGGCGATGGGTGCAAGACCGCCAAGCCATCCCGCAAGGCACGCGCGGCCGCCTCGCCGCAACATCGCGAGCGAATCGAGGATCGTGCTGTTGCCGACGAGATCCAGCACGGCGTCGATCTGCTTCGCGTCGGCAATGCGCTTCGAGAGATCCGCGCCTTCCGCTTCGACGCGCGATGCGCCGATTGCTTCGAGCATCGCGAAGCGCGCGGGACTGCGCGTGGTCGCGATTACCTTTGCGCCCGCATTAACGGCGAGCTTGACGGCAGCTTGTCCAAACGACGATGTCGCACCGCGTATCACCACGGTTTGTCCCTCGGCGAGTTCGAGGTTGCGAAAGAGACACGTCCACGCTGTCGCGTAGGTTTCCGGAATCGCCGCGAGTTCGGCCCACGACAAGTCCGATTCGATCAGCGCGACATTCGACACCGGCGCACGCGTGTACTCGGCGTAGCTTCCGTTGATGGTCCGCCCGAGGCCGCCCATGAGTGCCGCAACCTTTGCGCCGACCGGAAATTCGCCGCCCGGACACGACTTCACGATCCCGACGCATTCGATGCCGCTCACCCTGGCGGCTTCCGCCCATTCGCCGCGCCGCATGTGCATTTCGGCGTGGTTGATGCCGAAGGCCTTGATCTCGATCACCACATGGCCTTCAAGTGGCTCCGGCTCCGGAATGTCCGCATACACGAGGCTATCCAGACCGCCGAATTTTTCAAGCACGATTGCACGCATGTGTCTTCTCCTTGGATGGAAACGCGAAGCCGTTTGTCCGCGCGTCAGTGAGTGAGTCAATGGATCAGGAAGCTGGAAATGGCCGCCGCGATCTCGGCCGCGTGCGTTTCGAGGGCGAAATGACCCGTATCGAGGAAGCGCACATCCGCATCGGGGATGTCGCGCCTGAATGCTTCTGCGCCCGCTGGCAGGAAGAACGGATCGTTCTTGCCCCAAAGCGCGAGAAAGGGCGGCCGGTGCGTGCGGAAGTACTGCTGGAACGCGGGATACAACGCGACGTTGTTGCGGTAATCGCGGAACAGGTCGAGTTGAATGTCGTGTGCACCGGGACGGCTCAGGTAGTAGTCGTCGAGCGAATAGCCGTCCGGCGACAGCGCCGACGTATCGCTCACGCCGTGCGTGTATTGCCACGTCGTGAACTCCTTCGTCAGCATGGCGCGCAGCGCGTCGCGATTTGCCTGCGTGGGCGCCTGCCAGTACGCGCGGATCGGATTCCAGCCCTCGCTCAAGCCTTCCTCATAGGCATTGCCGTTCTGCGAAACGATGGCCGCGATGCGTTCCGGATGCTTCAGCGCGATCCGGAAACCGGTTGGCGCGCCATAGTCGAAAACATAGAGCGCGTACCGGTCGAAGCCGATCGTCTCGCTGAAGCGGTCGATCACGGCGGCGATGTTGTCGAACGTGTAGTCAAAAGATGCGCGGTCCGGCATGTCCGATTGCCCGAACCCCGGAAGATCCGGCGCGACGATATGGAAGCGGTCCGCGAGCAACGGAATCAGATCGCGAAACATATGGCTGGAACTCGGAAAGCCATGCAGCAGCAAAAGCTTCGGCGCGTCGGCGCGCCCTGCTTCCCGATAGAAGACCGTAATGCCGTCGACGTCGATACGGCGGTGCGCAATGGTGGACATGACCTGTTCCCTCGTAGTGGATGAATTCTGTTCGAACGCGACTGTTCGAACGGTGCGGGCTTCGTAACCTGTATTTCGATGTTTTAGAGGTTACAAATAAATAGAGTAACTTGTCAACACAGTTTTTAGTGGTTACGATGAAGCCATCAGAACATCGCGCCTGACCTGGAAAAAATGAACTACCGTGAGATTCCGGCGATCTTCATCGCCGATGCGCTCGGACTGGATTTCCTGAACTCCGTGGCTACGCCGGTGGACCAGCCGGTCGACTGGATCGCAGACGGAGAGGGTTTGCTGAGCTGGCTCGAACAGGCGGAACTCGTGCCTGCGGAAGCGATCCGGCGCGTGCGGTCGGAAGCCTCGCCCGCCGAACTCGATGAAGTCGCGGCGAAGGCGCGCGACTTGCGCGAATGGTTCAGGATCTTCTTGTACAAGCGAAAGGGCAGTCCGCTAGCGGCGAAGGACCTGCGCGAACTGGCGCCGCTCAATCGTGTGCTGGAGCGGGATGAACAACATGGCGAAATCGTCGTCGACGATGCGGCTGGCGCCACGGGTTTCGTTTTCCGCATGCGCCGGCGCTGGCCTGCGGCGGAATCGTTGCTGATGCCAATCGTGGAAGCGCTGGCAAGGCTCGTGTGCGACGAGGACTTCACGCAAGTGAAGGCGTGCGAAGGCCCGGCGTGCACCCTGCTCTTCGCCGATCACACGCGTGGTCACGCGCGCCGCTGGTGCAGCATGGCGATCTGCGGCAATCGCGCGAAGGTCGCCGCGCATCGCAAGCGGCTCAGGGAAGCAGGCGCGGGCTGACGGAAAGAGTCTGCCGCTCACTTGTCAGGGTTCGCGTGCGCATCGACGCGAAGCCATCAGGGCTGGATTTGCGGATTCATGTCGAGAGCATGAGGCCCGCTGCTCAATTGATCTTTCAGGAATTCCAGGCAGACCCTCACCTTCGCCGAATTCGCCGACCGGCTGCTCAGGACCGCCCAGATGTCGGCGGGCTCCGAATATTGCGGCAGCACGCGCACCGCCTGCCCGCCGCGAAGCGCATCCGCGATGTCCCACACGGACAGCAGGCAGATGCCCTTGCCGTCCAGGCACCAGTTCCGGACCACGTCGCTCATGTTCGACCCGAAGCGGCTCGTGACTTTCACCGATTCGAAGCCCTTCGGCCCTTCGAGACGCCAGGTGCCGAATGCCTGCTCCCGCTCCCTGTAAAGCAGGCACTCGTGTTCCGCGAGATCGCCGAGGATCTTCGGCGCGCCGTGCCGGCTCAGGTAGCCGGGCGCGGCGCATAGCACGCGCCGGTTGCTGGCGATGCGATGCGCGATCAGTTGCGGCTGGGTCGGGTCACCGAAGCGAATGTCGATATCGATGTTTTCGTTGATGAGGTCGGTGTGCCGGTCGAGCAATTCGAGCCACACATCCAGTTTCGGATACTGCTCGCCGAGGCGCGAAAGAATGGGCGCGACATGCAGCCGGCCCAGACGCAGGCTCGTGCTGATGCGAAGCAGGCCGGAGAGTTCGCTCTTCGTGCTTTGCAGCGTCTCCGTCATCGACGTCACGTCTTCCAGGATCCTGCGGGCCCATTGATAGGCGATCTCGCCGTCGGCGGTGATCGCGACGCGCCGCGTGGTGCGATGAAAGAGGCGCACGGCCAGCGTCGTTTCGAGAATCGCGATGCGCTTGCTGACGTGAGCGGGCGTCGTGCCGAGTTCCTTCGCCACAGCCGCGAAACTCGCCCGCCGGGCCGCCAGGCAAAAGACCTTCAGATCATCGATATCCATACACGGATTATAAACGAACTGTTTACGACGAAACAACGAAAGGCCCGTTTATATCAAAAGTGTTGCAGATAGAATCGACTCAAATGCCGCGCTCACGACGGCTGAAATTCATGACTATGGAGACGACGATGAAATACGCATCAGGGCTTCAGGCCGGCGACACGGCATCCGTGACCGCGCGCCGGACCCGGGCCCGCTTCGGCATTCTCGGGCTGCTCGCGGTCGGGACGATGATCAACTATCTCGACCGCAGTGTCGCGGGCATTGCCGCGCCGAGCATGAGCCACGATCTCGGACTGACGCCGGCGACGATGGGTGTCATCTTCTCCGCATTTTCGTGGACCTACACGGCCTCGCAGATTCCCGGCGGCATCCTGCTCGACCGCATCGGGACGAAATGGACTTATTTCTTCGCTCTCACGCTGTGGTCGCTCTTCACGGGCCTGCAAGGTCTCGCGCTCGGTTTCGTGACGCTTCTGATCCTGCGCCTTCTGGTCGGCATGGCCGAGGCGCCCTGCTTTCCGACCAACAGCCGGGTCGTCGCGACCTGGTTCCCGCAAAGCGAGCGCGCCCGGGCGACCGGCGTCTACACGTTCGCTGAATATGCGGGGCTGGCCTTCCTGAGCCCGCTTTTATTCTGGCTGGAGCATCGCTACGGCTGGCGCGCCCTGTTCGGAATCGTGGGCGCGCTGGGGATCGTGTTCGGCTGGGTCTGGCTCGCGCGCTTCCGGGAGCCCCACGAATCGAACAGTGCCAATCGGGCTGAACTGGAACATATCGAAGCCGGCGGCGGGGTTGTGAGCAGCGGCCGCATTCACATGCGCTTTCAGTGGTCGCATATCGCCGCAATCCTGAAAGAGCGGCGGATGCTGGGCATCTGCATCGCGCAATTCGCGAGCAACGCCACCAACGTCTTCTTTCTCACGTGGTTCCCGACCTATCTCGTGACGGAGCGCCACATGCCGTGGCTCAAGGTCGGGATACTTGCCGTGCTGCCGTTCATCGCGGCATCGGTCGGCACGCTGGCAGGCGGCTGGATCTCCGACGCGATGCTTCGCCGTGGCATGTCGCTCAACTGGGCGCGCAAGCTGCCCGTCACGGCTGGCCTCCTCACCGGGTCGACCATTGTGCTCGCAAACTTCGTCGACTCGACGGAGGCGGTGATCGCGATTCTGTGTGTGGCGTACTTTTCGCAGGGCCTGTCGGCGCTTGCATGGATGATCGTCTCCGACATCGCCCCGAAAGGATTGCTGGGCCTGAGCGGCGGCATCTTCAACCTGTTCGCGAATGCTTCCGGAATCGTCACGCCGCTCGTCATCGGCCTGATCGTCAATGCTACCGGCTCGTTTGTGTACGCCCTCGCGTTCGTCTCCGCCATCACGCTGGTGGGCGCGCTCTGCTACATCTTCGTCGTCGGCAATATCAAGCGCATCGAACTCGACGCTGCTTTGGCCGACAGCAAGGAAGCCATCCAGTGAACGCACTTCGAATCGGCGTCGCGCACCTCACCGCGCTGGAACTGAACCCGTCCGAGCTCGTCGCGCTGAGCGCGCATGCAGGTTTCCGCGCAGTCGGGTTGCGCACCAGTCCTGTCGTGCCGGGCGCGATCCACTATCCGCTGAAGGCGGGCAGCGCCGCACATCGCGATCTCGTTCGCCTTCTCGACGATCACGACATGCTGGTTCGCGAGGTCGAGTTCATCCCGCTCGTCCCGAAGATCGACGTCGCTTCCTATGAACCCATGTTCGAGGCGGCAGCGGGACTGCGGGCGCAAGCCGTGACCGTATCCGGCGACGACGGCGACTTCTCGCGCCTCAGCGCGAACTTTGCGGCGCTCTGCGATCTCGCGGCGGGCTACGGTTTGCGGATCGATCTCGAGTTCATGCGCTGGCGTCATGTCGGCACGCTCGGCGATGCGCGCCGCGTGCTCGATGCCGTCGCAAGACCGAACGCCGCGATCCTCGTCGATGCGTTGCATCTCGCGCGCTCCGGAGGCACGCCTGTCGAGGTCGGTGAACTTCCGCCCGCGTACTTGAAAGCGGTTCAGATTTGCGACGCGCCATCGGCTTCGCCCGCAGGCGACGAGGCGATCATCCGGGAGGCTCGCGAAGGCCGCCTCCCGCCCGGACATGGCGCGCTGCCGCTCACGGCATTACTGCATTCGCTGCCGTCCGGAACGGTCATCAGCGCCGAGATGCCGTTCGCCGCGCTCGGTGCTGCCGAGCGGCTCGCGCTTGCCTTCAAAGCATCGAAGCGAGTGATCGAGCAAGCCCTTCACGAGGACGAGGGGAACGCCTGAACCAGGCTCGCACAGCGGCGTCCGTGGGTATCTCTTACGCCCTCCTTTCCAACAAACCCGAAACTCAAGATCATGAACAAAATGCCCATAGCCGTGATCGGCGCTGGATTGATCGGCAACGTCCATATCGACCTCGCCGCCAGGCACGAGGATGTATCGCTCGCGGCCATCGCCGACCCCGGCGATGCAGCCAGGCAAATGGCAGCGTCCTGCGACGTGCCGTGGTTCGCCGACCATCGCGCGATGCTCGATACGGTCAAGCCCAAAGGCGTGGTGATCGCGACACCCAATGCCACGCACGCGCCCATCGCACTCGACTGCATCGAGCGTGGCGTGGCCGTGATCGTCGAAAAGCCGATCGCGCACACCGTCGAGGATGCGCGGCGCATCAGCGATGCTTCCCGGGAATTCCGCGTCCCCGTTCTCGTGGGCCATCAGCGGCGGCACAATCCGATCGTGCGGCGGGCAAGAGAGATCGTCGCTTCCGGACGCCTTGGGAAACCTGTCAGCGCGACGGCCCTGTGCACGTGGCTCAAGCCCGATGACTACTTCGACACCACATGGCGCCGGACTGAAGGCGGCGGCCCGGTTCTCATCAACCTGATTCACGATATCGATCTGCTCCGGCACCTGTTCGGCGATCTGGAAAGCCTTCAGGCGGTGACCTCGAACCAGACGCGTGGCTTCGAAGTGGAAGACACCGCAGCGGTCGTGCTGAAGTTTCGCAACGGGGCGCTCGCGACGGTCAGCGTAAGCGACACCGTCGCGGCGCCATGGAACTACGACCTTGCCGCAGGAGAAGTCGAACGCTTTCCGCGTCAGGACGTCAACTCGCATTACCTCTGCGGCACGGATGCATCGCTGACACTGCCACGCCTCGAACTGTGGGAATACCGCAGCGGCAAGGGATGGCACGACCCGCTGACGGAAGAACGGACCGCCCTTCATGCTGGCTGTCCCTATACCGAGCAGCTTCGCCATTTTCGCGCGGTGGCCGATGGTGTGGAGGCACCGTTATGCTCGGCGCTCGACGGACTGCGCACCCTCGAAGCGACGACGGCCGTCCATGTCGCCGCGAAAACGGGCGCATCGGTGACGCTCCCCGGCGATTGAATGCCCGATTCCGTCGCGATGGATTTCGGATCAGCCGCCGCGTCATCCGGAATCGCGACCTTGCTTTGCGAGCGCGTACGCGGGGCCGACGCTGACTGTCGGAAGATCAGTCACGTCGGCCGATCTCCGACTGCTTCGTCGCCGCGCCGTTCGCCGGCCTTCTCGCGGACCGCGTGAGCCACGACCGCGTGCATGCCACTTTCCGGGTCATACTGCTGCTGTCGGTATAGCCGGCACGCGCGCTGCGCGGCGCGTATCCCGCAAGGAGGACACCAAGTCATGAATGAAAACGCCGATCTGGTCAGCCGTTGCGCTGTCGAATTGCGCCGCATGATCGGGGCGAAGGAGATCTCGCCGGTGGAACTGCTCGACGCCTGCATCGCGCGCATCGAAGCGATCAACCCGGCCGTAAACGCCGTGACGGCCACCTGCTTCGATGAGGCTCGCGAAGCCGCGAAGGCCGCGGAGCGCGCGGTATCAGCCGGCGAACCGCTCGGCCTGCTGCACGGACTGCCGCTCGGCGTGAAGGATCTCGAGGACACGGCGGGGCTTCTGACCACCTACGGAACGCCGATGCTGCGCGGCAACGTGCCTACCCGTGATGTCGTGCTGGTCGAACGCCTGCGCGCGGCCGGTGCGATCCTCGTGGCGAAGACGAACGTGCCCGAACTCGGCGCTGGCGCCAACACGCGCAACGAGGTGTGGGGCGCGACCGGCAATCCGTTCAATCCGGAACTGAACGCGGGCGGCTCGTCGGGCGGATCGGCGGCGGCGCTCGCCTGCGACATGCTGCCGGTCTGCACCGGGTCGGACACGGGCGGGTCGCTGCGCATTCCTGCGTCGAAATGCGGCGTGGTCGGCTTCCGGCCGTCGCCGGGACTCGTGCCCAGTTCGCGGCGCCTGCTCGGATGGACGCCGATCTCGGTCGTCGGTCCAATGGGACGCACGGTTGCCGAAACCGCGCTGCAACTGGCCGCGACCGCCGGTCTCTCGACTTCCGATCCGCTCTCCTACGAAGTCGATCGCCTCTCGTTCGCGATGCCCGCGCCGCTCGATCTGTCGTCGCTGCGCGTGGGCTACACCGAAGACTTCGGCAGTTGCGACGTCGACGACGCCATCCGCGCGACGTTCCGCTCGCGCATCGCCGCGATCGCCCCGATGGTCCGCACGTGCGAGGAAGCGGCGTTCGATCTCGGCGACGTGCATCGCTGCTTCGACGTGATTCGCGCGGAAAGCTTCGTCGCGGGCCTGCGCGATGCGTATGCGCGCGACCCGAATGAGCTCGGCCCGAACACCCGCGCCAACTACGAGACGGGCGCCAAGATGTCGCTCGCGGACGGCGCGTGGGCCCAGGCCGAACAGACGCGCATCTTCCGACGCTTCCAGTCCGCGTTCGAACGCTACGACGTAATTCTCTCGCCGACCACGCCCGTCTCGCCGTTCCCGTGGCAGGAACTCTACGCGGCGCAGATCAATGGGCGCGCGCAGGAGAACTACTACCGCTGGCTCGCGCTCACGTATGTCGTGACGCTGACGACGCATCCTGCGCTCTCGCTGCCATGCGGCCTCGATCATGCGGGCATGCCATTCGGCTTGCAGATCGTCGGGCCGTTTCGTGGCGATCGCAAGACGCTCGCGGTCGCGCACGCGTTCGAGCAGGCGTTCGACGCCGTGCCCGCGCTGCGCCGCCCGCGCCCCGACCTCTCGAAGCTCACGCAGCCGACGCCGTCGCTCAAGTCGATCGTCACGGCGCCTCCCATCCTCAACTCCACCGGCGAAAGTCAGGCCGGGACATCGGCGGTCTGAATCATGTCCGGCGAAATCTAACGACTTCGCACCAATGCGCGCGTGAGCGAGGTTGCGATCGCGGTGTCCGTCCGCCGCGCGTGGGGGCAGATACCGTAACTGCGGCGGCGCCTCCCACCCCCGCATTCGGGTGGTTCGCCTGCCCATGCGCTCCTTCCGATGCCGGGATCGCGATCCTCCGAAGCGAGGGTTTCCTCGCGTCTGATTTTTCGCCACAGTACAACCCATGCAGCGCGCGGCCGCTTTCGCACCGGGCACTTCAACAAGAAGCTGTGCTGCCAGCCGCGTCCCCTTCCTCGCTTCCGGCCAGCGTCGATCTCATCCGTGTCGGCTCGTCGGCACGAACCGATCGCAATCGGTCGTGCGTCCGCTGTTCCGCGAGGCGAACGCGAGCACCTCACTCGCGACATCCATGCATCGGCGAAAGCCACTTCAATCCGTGCAGCCACGATGACGCCGCCACCCGGCGGCCAGTCAGGAGGAGCAGGAGTCATGTCGGACACAACAGCGCTAGCCCACGCGTCGCCCAATCGCGCTTTCCTTTGGGTGGATCTCACGCGGCAGCCGAGCACGTCGCTAAGCGATTCCCTTGACGGCGCCTTCGAAATACGCCGCGTCCGTGAACCTTTGCACATCTTCAGCGCGATCAGCATCCACGCACCGGCATTCGTCTGCTTCGAGTTCGAAGCGTGCGGCGAGTCCGGTGAGTCCGATGCGCGCGGCATCGAGTCACTGACGCGCGTGCGCAATGAACATCCCACCCTGCCCGTGCTCGTCATCGCGGGGCCCGGTTCGATGATCGTCGCGTTGTGGGCGCTGCGCCTGCGGGTCTGGGACCTGCTCATCAAGCCGGTGGCACACGACGAACTGAGCCAGAGAATCCTGGCGCTTGCATCGATGATTCCTGCCGCGCAGAGCGGCATCCGACATGTCGTCGAACCGGCGTCCACCTCGTTGCCCCACACTGCTGTGGCGCCGAGCGTCTTGCGGCGCACGTCGCCCGCCGTCGCCTACGTCGCCGCGCATTTCGACCGCAAGATCGGGCTCGAGGACGTGGCCGGGCTCTGCCAGCTCAGCCCGTGGCAGTTTTGCAGGGCGTTCAGGAAGGAGCACGCGATGAGCTTCGGCCAATACCTGCTGCACTTCAGGATGGAGCGCGCGTGCGAGCGGCTCGCCTTGCCGGACGCGCTTGTCAAGCAGGTGGCCTACGCGGTGGGCTTCAACGATGTGTCGTACTTCACCCGTTCGTTCCGACGCGAGTTCGGCGTGTGTCCGAGCGCCTATCAGCTGACCGCCCGGCCTCATCTCGAACCTCGCGCCGAGATGTGCGAGGCGAGCCTCGGATAATGCGCGGAGCGGCTCTCGGCGCGCCTGACCACCGGAAACCGATGCGCTCTCGGGTCAGCGGCTGGGCGGCGAACCGTCCGAACGCTTCGCGGCGCGTGCCCTCGTGGGCGGGATACGACTCATGCGTGGCGGATTTTCATGGCATGTCGCCCTTTTAAAACGTATGCGGACAACTAAACTGATTTCATCCGGTTTCGAGTGACGCCACTTCCTCGCGCGCCGCCGCAACAGCAAGACCGCTGGAGACACCTCGATGAACCCCTCCCAGTACTCCGATTCCATCCGGGCCGAACTCGATTTATTAGCCATACTATCGGTTGGAAGCAAGGGGCCCGGCGTCAAGCGAGTCCAGGAATGGCTATCGCTGCATGGGTTCGGGACGACCATCGACGGTGACTTCGGAACCGCCACCGCACATGCCGTGAGCGGATTCCAGACGGCGCAGGGCCTCGCCCCGAGCGGCGCCGTCGACCAGGCGACCTGGGGCGCCCTCACTGCCCCGATGAGCGCCGCCCTGCAGAACGGCACGGCGCTCGACATGCCGCAGCGTGTGAAGGAAATCGCGAGCCGGCATCTGGGTGCGAAAGCGCGCGAAGTGGGCGGCGACAATTGTGGGCCCTGGGTGCGTCTCTACACCGGCGGCCGCGAAGGCTCGGAATGGAAATGGTGCGGCGGCTTCGTGAGTTTCGTGCTGAAGCAGGCGACATCCGAGCTGCAGAAGGCGATGCCGGTGGCCGGCTCGCTGTCGTGCGACAGCCTCGCCGCCCAGGGCGACAAGGCCAACCGGCTGGTCAGCGGCGCTACGCTCGGTCCCGGCGACTGGCAGGGCCTCGGCCCCGCGTTCATCTTCCTCGTCAAGCGCACGAGCAGCGACTGGTCGCACACGGGCCTCGGCTTCGGCGGATCGCCTGATCATTTCGACACGATCGAAGGCAACACCAACGACGACGGCAGCGCCAACGGCTACGAGGTCGCGGCGCGAGTGCGCTCGGCGAAGGACAAGGATTTCATCGTCATCCAGTAGCGGCGACGCGTTGCATCGGGCCTGTTCGGCGTGCCGCGCATATCGGTGTGCGCCTCCGCGGGAGACGGCCGCCGGGCGGCCGCGACGGCGTGCTCCCGCGCGACACGCGGCACGCTTCGATTCCCCAAGGCTCCTCGTTCAAATCTATGGAGTTGCGCCATGTCATGCATTCGGCGAGGGCTTTACCTTCTATTCGCGTCCCTGATGCTGCTGATGGCCGGCACGTGCCTCGCGCAGGGCGCGAACGCTCCGCAAGCGGCGTCTGGCCCGCCGATCGTGATCGATCAGTCCGTGCTGAACGCCATGGTCAAGGCGCAAAGCGTGGACGGTCACCCGGACCAGGTGCAGTTGTCGCGCGACCAGATGCTGAGCCTCATGGGCTCCGCCTCCGACGCCGAACGAAGCCGAGTGATGCGCTCGCTCATCATCGCGAGCTTCTCGTTCGTCGCCTTGAGCATCATCATCATGATGATCGTGGTCGGGCTCGTGCGCCTGTCGTTCTGGAAAAACGCCGCGCAAGCCGGCCCGCAACGTTGGCGAACCTACCTGCTGCAATTGCCGCTCGGTGCGCCCGAGGGCAGCATCCGCGCGCTGCTCTCGCTGTTCGTGGTCGTGTTCGGCTTTCTCGTGATCGCGATGCAGAGCTATCTCGGCCTCGGCAACACCGAGGCAATCGCGGGTTTTGTCGGCTCGGTGATCACGTTCTACTTCACCTCACGCAATAGCGAGCAGGCGCGCAAGGCGATCGTCCAGGCCCAGAGCGCGGCGGACACCACGGCGACCACGGTGGCGGGCGTCATCCAGAAGGCGACCGACGCCGCGACGACCGCGCAGCGCGAGAACACCGACCGCATGACCACCCTGACCCAATCCGTGGTCGACAATTCGAAGGAAAGCGCGACGATGGCGCTACGCACGATCGCCGGCACGGCCGCGGGCGGTGTCGACGCGGCCGCCGCCGCCGATGCGACGAACGCGCAGTCGCGGCTCGCTGCGGTGCGTGATCAGCTCACCGCGATCCAGCAGGTGGCGCATGGCGTGAGCGCCCTCGGCGTAGGCGTCGAGACGCTGCCAGCGGCGGCGGCCTCCATTGCGGCCGTCGGCGACCTGCTCGGCAAGGTTCAGCCGCTCTTGAGCGGGAAGCCCGACGCGGCGAGCGTCGAAAGCGTCCTGCAGGACGTCAGCGCGAAGCTGCCCGCGCTGCAGGCGGCGGGACTACCCGGAGCGGTGGCTGAATCGATCGAAGTGCTGCGTTCGGTCGCGTCGCCGATTCTCGCCGGCCTGCCCGGCGGCCCGATCGGCATCGCGGGCGGCGTGCTGGTGGCGGCCATCCGTCTCGCGGGCCGCCAGCGCGACCTGAACAACTTCAAGGCGGCGCTGCTGAGCAAGCCATTCGATGCGACGCTGCTGCCCGACGCGCCCGACGAAGCCACCGCAGCCGCGGCCTTCGCCATCTCTCCGATGATGCAGGCGCATTTCCCGGACGCCGACCCCGCGCTCAAACTCTCCCTGATGGCCCTCGCCGTGCGCAAGAACGACGACGGCTCGCGCCGCAACGCCGCCGACATTGCAGCGACTTGCAGCGACGACATCCGCAACAAGACGTCTGCCGTGCTGCCCGCGCGCAAGCCCGAGGCGGAATTCACCTCGGTCGAGGAACTGACCCACACCTTCGACGAATATCTCGGCTCGCTGGTGCACCTCGCAGCGCTGCCCACCCTTCCCGCCGACGTCGCGCTGCCGAAGGTCGCAGGCGTGGCCGACACCGCGCAGGCGAGCCTGAAGACCCTCGCCGATTCTGCGCGGCAACTCCTGCCCGACCCGAAGGCGGCGGCCCAGCTGGAGCGGCTCATCTATCTCGGCGAAGCGCTCGGCAAGCTGCCGATCGACAAGGAGCAGGCGGTGGGTCTCGTCACGGACGCGCTGGCCGTGGTCGCCCGGACCGCACTGGTCCAGACCAAACCCGAGGAGTCGGAATGAACGCGAAAACAGTAGCATGTGTCGCGGCGCTCGTCTGGCTCGCCGCGTGTTCCGGCGGCAGCCCGCCGTTCGTCCAGAATCCGTCCGTGACGCAGCTGGACAGGATGGAGAAAGCGAACCAGAGCGCCAGGCAGACAGGTGACCGCGCGCCGCTCAGGTCGATGGTGGCGGAACAGATCGACTGCACCTCCCGCGCCGACGCGGTATGCGAGCGACTGTTTGGATTACGCGCGAGCGCCTGCGCGCAACTGACGAACACCGGCGACGCGCCGAAAGACGCGGCGGCCCGCCAGTGCGCGGTGTCCGACTACGAGCAGGCGATCACGCTCCTGCCCGATCCGCCGAAGGACACGGACCGCACGGCCCTGCTCGCCGGTCTCGCCGATGCGCTGAAGACCATGCGCGCCTACGCGGGCCCCGCGAGCGCCGCCGCGCTGCAGTCGCGCTTCGACAGCACGCTCGGCAAGCTCCAGGCCCAGCCCGACGGCCAGCCCTACGTCACCTATTTCCGAGCCGACGCAGACGCCACGCGTGCGATGAACGGACTCGTCGCGCCGGCCCAGGTCTGCCCGACGCTGAGCGGCGCCCGCAGCCAGCTCGCGACGACCCGCAACACGAGTGCCGAACTGTCGGCACGCATCGAGCGCCTCTCGAAGGCCATCGACACGTTCTCTGCCGCAAAAGGATGCACATGATGCCGACCTTCACGAGAAATCTGTGGCTGACTTCGCCCATGATGCGCGGCGCCGACGTGGCGCAGGCGCAGACCCAGCTGATCAGGATCGGCTACAAGCTCACGAGCGACGGCATGTTCGGACGTGCCACGAGCGAGGCCGTGGTCGACTTCCAGACGCACAATCCGGCGCTCATCGCCGACGGCGTGCTGGGCCGTCAGAGCTGGGCGCTCCTCTTCGGGGAGACCACGCCGGTGCTTCCGGACCGAGCCGCGGGCGATATCCTGACTCCCGAGCAGATCGGCAAACTGACCCAGCAGCACCGGCAGTTCTCGTCGAGCGACCTGTGGCGGATCGGCCGCGACGGCGTGGCCGTACACGACGAGGCGTCCGCAGTCTGCACCTCTGCAGACGAGGCTCAGGTCCGCAACGTGTTCGACGCGCAGAAGGCCGCGCTTGCGACGATCCTCAGCAAGGTGCCTGTGCCGATCGAGCTGATCATCGCGTGCATCTGCGCCGAAAGCGGCGGCAAGGTGCGGGCCGAGCGGCGCGAGCCGGGTTGCAGCAAGATCGATCCGACACTGACGCCAGGGCGCGTGTCGGTGGGCCTGATGCAGACGCTGCTCAGCACCGCGCGCGATTCGCTGCGCCGCCCGCAATTGAGCCTGGACGACCTGCGCGACCCGCTCGTCTCGATCGAAGCCGGTGCGACCTATATCTGGCGTCAGGCGCGCCTGACGGGCTTCGATCCGCCGCTCGTCGCGGCCGCGTACAACGCCGGCGGCGTGCGCTTCAACGACAATCGCGCCAACCGCTGGCGACTCGTCCAGTATCCGATCGGCACGTCGGCGCACGTCGACCGCTTCGTTGCGGCGTTCAATGCCGCCATGCGCCTGGACGACATAGCGACGCTGAACGCGTCGCTCAACAACCGTCTGCCCAGCTTCAGGAACTTTCTTTCCGCGGCTTGAGCGCAAGTGGCGCAGTACCGGCGTACGCTTTGCCCTTATCACGCATACTGTCTGCAGCCGTGCACGGAAAACTGCAGCCTTGGGGGAAACGATGGACGCATCGCTCGAGTTGATGTGGAACAAGTATCGTGGTTGGGCGCGGCGAGCCCGGACCATCCGGAGCGACCTCGACCGCTGGCGGCTTCGCACTCTGTTGCTGACGGTCAGCGGTGCCGTACTGGCCACATTGGCCGCGCAGTTGCCCGGGTGGCTTCCAAAGCTGATCGTGGTTTCACAGGGCTTGAGCGCCGCCAGTGCCGTCGCCATGGCGCTCGCTGCCTGGGCCGCAAGCTCGATGCTCGACTCGAAGGTGGAGAAGGACTGGATTCGCGCTCGCGCGCTCGCGGAGCGGGCGAAGTCCGAGTCGTATCGCTACGCCGCGAGCGTGCCGCCTTACGATGCTGCCGACGCGAGCCAGAAATTGCTCGACAAGGTGAAGGAACTGATGGCCGAAGGAGAGGACCTGCCCGCGATGGATGCCAAGGGCGAGGATGCCAGCAAGGACCGGCCCGGTTATCCGCTTTCCGTGCAGGATTACATCAAGATTCGAATTGACACTCAGGTAGCCTGGTTCACGGAGCGGGCCGACTTGAACGAGCGCAACGGTGTACGCAGCACACGGGCGGTACAGGTGTTGAGCGCCCTCGCGGCCGTGCTGGGTGCGTTGGGTGCGTTGGGTGCGGGCGCCGGATTCGCGGTCTGGGTGGCCACGCTCAGCACGATTACGACGGCGATCGGCACCTACGCCTTGGCGCAGCGGTACCAGCGCCTGGCGGCTACCTACCGTCTCGCTGCCGACCGGCTCACGTTGCGCCGCACGGCATGGAACATCGCCACGCAAGCGCAACCGAACCCGGCGGCGGACACGGCCCTGATCCTGGATAGCGAGGGCATCTCCAACGGCGAGACCGATGCCTGGGTGGCCGACTTCCTGAAGAAGCCGGCCGCGCCACCTGTTGAGACAGCTGCAACATGAACCGAACCTCGTCGCCGTAATGCCGTCGTTTCCGAAGGGACTTGGAATGCGGTCCGTCAAACACCTGCGGCTTGCGTTGCTATCGTGGCCGTTTCTCAGGTACAGCAACGTTTGCCGGAGAGAACGCGAAGGAATGGATGCGTTTGCTCGATAGCGGCTATTGCGGCGTGGGCGCGTCTTGCCGGATCAGTTCGCGACGCTTAAGCTCGTCCCAGAACGCCGAAGGAATGTCTGCCCGGAAGGTCTGCAAATTGTCTGCGAGTTGGTCGACGGTACGCACCCCGGGAATGTTGGTGGGGATCGCCGGGTGGCCGAGAACGAACTGCAGCGCCGCTGCCTTGAGCGGCACCGAGTATTCGAGACACATCTGTTCGATCTTGCGCACCCGTTCGAGAATCGCTTCCGGCGCGGGCGAATAGTTGTATTTCGCACCGGGCACCGCGCCTGTCGCGAGAATGCCGCTGTTGTACCCGCCGCCGAGGATCACGGACACCTGGCGCTCTTCGCACAGCGGCAGGAAGCCGTCGAGCGCATCCTGTTCGAGCAGCGTGTAGCGGCCGGCGAGCAGCAGGCAGTCGAAGTCGTTGCGCTTGATGGCTTCGTGCGCGACCTGCCATTCGTTCACCCCCACGCCCACCGCCTTCACGACGCCTTCGTCGCGCAGCTTCAACAGCGCCTTTGCCGCGCCCGACATTGCCGCTTCGAACATTTCCGGCTGGCGGTTGCCATGCGTGTAGGAGTCGATGTCGTGGATCAGCGCGATGTCGATGTGCTCCAGCGCCAGCCGCTGCAGGCTGTCTTCGATCGACCGCATCGTGCCGTCGTAGCTGTAGTCGAAGCGCATCTCGAACGGCAGTCCATTGACCCACGGCGTGAAGTCGATCTCAGCGCGTTTGCGCGGCTTGAGAAGCCGTCCGACCTTCGTCGACAGCACGTACTGGTCGCGTGGATACCAGCGCAACCCCTGCCCGCAACGCGCCTCGCTCAAGCCGTGGCCGTACAAAGGCGCGGTGTCGAAATAGCGCACGCCGGCGTCCCAGGCGGCCTTGATCAAGGCCGCCGAATCTTCCTCCGAGATCGGCCGGAAGATGTTGCCGATCGGCGCGGCGCCGAAGCCCATCAGCGTCGTTTCGAGTCCCGAGCGCGGCCATTTACGCTTTTCTGCTGGATTCATCGTCGTCTCCTACTGAAAGTGGAACTTCGAGGCATTTGTTTGGTTCCGTAACCCACCGGACACCACGACCATCGGCTTCGCCGCGCAAACAGATAAACGCGTGGCATGAACGGTCGCCCGCAGCTTGGGCGGCACTGCCACGACCACGCCGCGCAACCCTTCGAGCACAAGCGCCAGGTTCGCAGACGGCACTTGAAACGGCACGAGTACGGCATTCACTCCATGACGCGTGAAAAGAGCGTTAAAAAGCTGCGGAGACTTCGCCTGTGCGATGGGGTCGCCCAGAATGGCGACATTCCTTGTTCCTCCGTCGATGCAGGTCACTGGCGTTGTCTTGTGCGGGCGGTAATGCGTTCGATCAGCCGCTGCACCCGCAGCGCGTCGTCGCCGGTTACCAATGGGGCGCGATCCTCGCGAATGGCGGCCATGAAGTCTTTCAGCAGATCGCGATGGGCGGTGTGAGAGAAGTCCATCGGCTTCGCACCGAACCCGGACGACGACGGATCCCGAAACTCATCGACGCGGCCGTCGCGGAAGAACACGCGCAGATGACCGCCTTCGAGCACCGCTGTCCCATCCGCGCCGATCAGTTCGATGCGCTCGGGAAAGCCGGGGAACGCGGCTGTCGTCGCGAGCACCTGACCTGCGGCGCCGCTCTCGAACTTAAGTGCAGCGCTCGCGAAGTCTTCCGCCTCCATCGAATGCGAGGCGGTGGTCGCGGTTGCACCCACCACCGTTGACACGTCTCCGGCCAGCCACATCAGGATATCGAGCGAGTGAATCGCTTGCGTCATCAACACGCCCCCGCCGTCACGGGCATACGTGCCGCGGCCGGGCTCATCGTAGTAGGACTGCGGTCGCCACCAGCGCAGATCGACACCCGCATACGCGATCGGTCCGAGCGCACCGCTCTTCGTCAGCGCCGCGAGCCGCTCTACAGCGGGACGAAATCGATTCTGAAAGACCACGCCGAGTTGCACGCCGGCCTCGCGACAGACCTCGACCGCTCCCTCAGCACGTGGCATCGATATGTCGAGCGGCTTTTCAAGCAGTACGTGCTTGCGTGCGGCAGCGGCCTGCGCGACGAGTTCGAGATGCGTGTGCGGCGGCGTAAGCACCAGAACGGCATCGACACCTGGATCGTCCAGAACTGCTTCGAACGACTCGCTAACAGGAAAGCCGTACGTTCTGGCGAAGCGCGCAAGCCGTTCCCGCGAACGACCGATTATGCCCACCACCTCCACTTCCTCATTCAGTTCGCTCAAGGCGAGTGCGTGTGGCGTGGCGGCCAGCCCGGCACCGACAATTGCGATTCGAGTTTTGCGCATCGGGAAGTCCTTAACGAGGTTGCTTCAGATTAGCGCAGTCAACTCTGGAACGGCTTCGAAGAGGTCCTGAGCCAGACCATAATCCGCGACGCTGAAGATCGGCGCTTCAGCATCCTTGTTGATCGCGACGATGACCTTGCTGTCCTTCATGCCGGCCAAATGTTGAATCGCGCCCGAGATGCCGACTGCCACATACAACTGCGGCGCGACGATCTTGCCGGTTTGGCCAACCTGGTAATCGTTCGGGACGAAGCCCGCATCGACTGCTGCACGCGATGCGCCGAGCGCAGCGCCGAGCTTGTCAGCCAAAGGTTCGAGCACTTTCGTGTAGTTCTCGCCGTTGCCGAGACCGCGTCCACCCGAGACGATGATGGTCGCGCTCGTCAACTCAGGGCGATCGAGTTTAGTCAGTTCACGGCTGACGAACTGCGAAATTCCTGCGTCCGCTGCCGCCTCGATCTTCTCGACTGATGCGCTGCCACCTTCGGCTGCGACCGGGTCGAAGCCGGTCGAACGGACCGTGATCACCTTGATCGGATCGCTCGATTGCACCGTTGCGATTGCGTTGCCCGCGTAGATCGGGCGCTCGAAGGTGTCCGGTGCGTCCACAGCCGTAATGTCGCTGATCTGGGCGACGTCGAGATGCGCAGCAATACGCGGTGCGATGCTTTTGCCGTAGGCCGTAGCGGGCGCGAGGATATGCGAATAATCCTTCGCGATATTCAGCACCGTGCCGTCGAAGTTTTCGGCCAGCCCGTCGGCGAGTTGCGGCGCATCGGCCAGCAGCACTTTCGATACACCCGCGATCTTCGCGGCAGCATCGGCTGCGGCTTGCGCGCTCGAACCTGCCACAAGCACATGAACGTCGCCACCGATCTTCAAAGCAGCAGCAACCGTATTCAGCGTCGCTGCCTTGATCGATGCGTTCTCATGTTCTGCGATTACCAGAATGGTCATGTCCTTTCC
>NZ_FCOG02000263.1 GCF_001544975.2 Caballeronia arationis
GCCGCCACGCTCGCCTCAGCAACCCAACCTCAAAACGCTAAACATTAACCCCCCTGTTGCACTTCGGCTTGAAACCGCCCCCTGATGCCGGCAAGAACCGTGGTTCCAAACCCCTCATCGACTTGCTCCACCGGGATATTCTCCCCCTCAGTGGTCAGTCGACCAGAGATGCCACACTCGTAGGTGAGCCCCGTTTTAAAGGAATGCCTTGGACATCTTTACATCCCGCGGTTCCGTTAAGATTGTTTCTCTCGATCTGGCCTGGAGGCGAATTTGCGCGAGATACGCTTCGAGTGCTGACACATTGATCAGAAGATGATTAAAATGTTTTTCCAGTTTCAGTGCACAATCTGCCTTCTTCTGGTGGCGTTTTCTGCGTGCTTACTCGCCAACGCGTTTAGCCTTTGGCTCAAGCTGCCAAAAAAGAAAATCCGTCAGTAGTCCGCGTTCGCCGGAGCGCCGGTCTGCGCGGCAGCCTCTGGACCTGTTTGGACTGGGCTTCCCAACCTAGCATCCCATTCGCCTTGGCGCTGGCAGAAAAACGACGATCTCTCACGAGACCGTTGCCGTTCAATGAATGGGTTACGTTGTCCCGGTGGCTTCACACGACATCGTTGCCAATCCCCTTGCACCGGTAGGTTACGGCTGACGGAACAGTCGGTTTCATCTCGCTGATAACGCCAGATGAAACAAACACTTACGTGACATCGCATCGTACTATGCGCTTTAGTGTGTCCGGTATCTGCTGTTTCGCGTCAACTCGCGAATACGTGGATGGTGAGTGCCCGAAACTCCGAGCAATCCCTCGAGCACTGACATCCTGTACATGTAGGCTTGCGATGCTCAGGTGTTCTTCAGGCAGAAGCTGTTGTCACCAAGTTTTATTGGGCATCGCGAAACCTTATACGAGATAGGTGTTCCACTTCGTTTTTATAGCGCCCTTCTATTTTCCACCAGAGCCCGCCGGCCTACTTTGTTGGTCAGCCGACGGCCGTGCCTGCCGGTTGTTGCGCCGTGCCGCCTTCTTCCAACTTCGCGAGCGTCTTCTCAGCTTCGACCCGGAGCCGACTCGGCTCCGGGTAGTTGCGCTTCTCTTCCCGCTTCTTTCCTATTGCAGCGGTCTCCTGCAGAAGTGCGCGCGCTTCCTGTACTAAGCTCACCGAGAGAGAACGGCGGTCCGCCGCTGCTATGGCCCTTTGCAGCGGACCGAGGCAGTAAGTGAGTGGCATATGACTCCCTTCGCCCACCGCCCGCGCTTTCTCAAGCTCGACACGAAGCCAGTCGACGGCGTTGGGTAGAGAAACTTCCTTGAACTCTTCGCAGAGGTAAAAGGCGACCCGATCGAAGTCCCAGCGGCTGGTGCGCGCCGACGGCGTAGATGCGGCTTGCTTAAGCCGCCAGTCCGTCATATTGACCTGCTCGGTGCGCTTCAGCCAGGCTTCGAATTGGTGGACTAATGCCTTCTTCTCCGAGAAGCTCTCCATCGCGTCGAACCGGGGAGCGTCTTCAAACACTGGCGCGTGCTGAGGATCAGCAAGACCGGATATGAGTTCCTTAACGTCTTTGCGGCGCTCCTCACAGGCTTTGAGCAACCCGGGCGGTATGTCGCGCTTGCCGTCCGCCTTCAACTCGAAGGACAGTGGCGCGAGCAGCAGTTCCAGCGCCATCGCATAGGAGTCGACCGCTTCCACCAGTTGCCGAAGCAAGTCGCGCGCATACGGACGGCACTGCAGCGCCAGCTGGCTCGCTTCGTCCTGGAGCCTCTTGTGGGTGTCCCGCGCCGCGCTCCAGCGTGCGGGCCAGGCTTGGTTCACACACTCGTCCAGCGGCTCGTCAAAGGTCTTGCGTCGGAACAGCGACTCAAGGTCCAAAAGCATCTCTCCGAGGGGGCGATCCTCCGCAGGGTGTAATCGCTGCTCCAAATTCATCCACCATTCGTGAGCCGAGGGCATCCACTGATCCCACTCCGGATCGGACAGCAACGCGCGGACTAGTCGTAGCGTGTCCTCCTCCGTTGCGCTCGTGCTTTGGAATTGCGACAGCGGACCCGAGAGCTCGACGCCGCTCATCTGGAAAAGGTAGGGGTAGACACGCGAGGTGACCTGCCCGGTGCACTTCGAGGACATCTTCGCGGCCATCGCGCCGGCTTCGAAGTGGATCCAGGGATTGCCGGCATTCTCGGGCGTCAAGCAAACGATGGCAGCCCCGGCGTGCTCCAATCCTTGTCGGACTCGCTCAAACCATATGCTGCCTTTCGCTATCTCGGGCGAGCGTATCGATTCGAGCCCGACGCCAAGCTCGTGGATGGCGATGTCGAGTGCCTCGGCGACCGCGCGGCTCCGCGTTCCGGACCAGCAAAGAAATACCACCTTGGCGTCGTCCATGGCCTCGCCTTCTATCGCGTGCTGACAAATAAGGCATTTCAAGATGGGACGTTCACACCTGACATAGCCTTCCAACGGCGCAACATAGGCATGCAAGCATCCAAGCCTGCAAAGCAGGCAGGCTTCCCACGCGTCAGCATCGCAAACGGTGCCGGGCAACTGATGCCAGCCTCGTCGTCATGACGCGTGCAATTTGCGAATGGCCTTCGACCGACATGCACCACGCTTGATTCCCGCGCTGAAAAGACGCACGGCATCGAAAATATCCGCCCCACCTATTCTCATACGTGACGCCCATGTACGTCTGGCCTGCAGATGCGTTTCATCATGATTACATTGTGCATCTTCAGGTTAATGTAGGTGACAGCAGTTCCAATTTCAAGGAGTAGCAAAGCGTACCTGAGGAACGGAGGCATAGAACAATCGAATCCCGAAAGTTTCGGTTTGCGCGGCACAACTTTCCAGCGCGGCAAATGTCACCATCGCTACGCTCAACGGTCCGGCCATGCTGGAACTCAAGAAGCTCTCCGCGAGCTTCGAGAACGCGAATCCCGATATCAAGCTGAATTGGGTGATCCTCGAGGAAAACGTGCTTCCACAGCGGGCGACGACTGACATCACCACCAACAGACGTGGTTGCAATCCGCACGTACGAAGCGCCCCAGTGGGGCAAGCGCGGCTGGCTGGTGCCGAGGACGATCTGCCGGCCGATTACGATCTCGACGATGTGGTCAAGACGGCGCGCGACGGCCTTTCCTACGATGGCCAGCTCTACGGGCTGCCGTTCTATGTCGAAAGCTCGATGACCTATTACCGGAAGGACCTGTTTCAGGCAGCCGGTCTCACTATGCCGGATCAGCCGACTTACGATCAGATCAAGCAATACGCCGACACGCTTACCGATAAAGCCAAGGGTCAGTATGGCATCTGTTTGCGCGGGAAAGCGGGTTGGGGTGAAAACATGGCATACGTGTCGACAGTGGTGAACACCTTTGGTGGGCGCTGGTTCGATGAGAACTGGAAAGCGCAGATCGATACGCCGGAGTGGCACAAGGCGATCGGCTTCTATGCAGACCTGTTGAAGAGTGACGGACCGCCCGGAGCGAGCTCGAACGGCTTCAACGAGAATCTGACGCTGATGTCGTCCGGGAAGTGCGCGATGTGGATCGATGCGACGGCGGCCGCAGGCACGCTCTACAACAAGTCGCAGTCGACAGTGGCGGACAAAATAGGCTTCGCTGCCGCGCCGGTTGCGGTGACACCGAAGGGATCGCATTGGCTGTGATCGTGGTCGCTGGCAATCCCCAAGACCTCGAAGTCGCAGGATGCCGCGAAGAAATTCGTTACGTGGGCAACCTCGAAACAGTACATTGAGATGGTTGGAAAGGACGAGGGGTTGGGCATCCGTTCCTCCGAGCAGGAAGTCGACCTTTGCGCGTCCCGAGTACAAGCAGGCGGTTCCGTTCGGAGGGTTTGTATTGAAAGCGATCGAATCGGCCGACCCAAACGACGCATCGCTCAGGAAGGTGCCGTACAGTGGCATTCAGTTCGTCGGCATCCCCGAGTTCCAGTCGTTCGGGACGGTGGTGGGGCAAGCGATAGAAGGCGTCGTCGCTGGGCAAACCAGCGTGGACGCAGCGCTGAAGGCGGGCAACGCTGCGGCCGATCGCGCTGTGAAGCAGGCGGGTTATCAGAAGTGAACCCCGAAACTGTCCCTCGTCCTGAACGTGCTGCACCTCCGCCGGTCAAGCAGTGCAGGCGGATGAACCGCGCACATAGCGAACAAAACACTTCATGATCAAAAGTTGCGCAATGCCGCTCTATCGTTGAAAACCGCCGCATGCGCTTACCCCTCGGTACGCCGGATACTGGTAACACACCATGAATCCCACAAACACACCGAGTGACTGATCCCACGAATGTTGCGGTCGGCGGTGATCCCGACGAGGCCGACCGATAGTGACCGCTCGCCCATCTCACGAATCCCCTACGGAACCGACCGGTCCGCACAGGAACGTGCCGGACCCTCACTGGAAGTATCTCTGCCATTGCGGGCCGGTCAGCCGTTGATCAACACATTCGCATTCGCTAAGCCGCATTTCGCCTATAACTGTAGGGCCGAGTGGTTTCGAACAAGCTCGACACCGCTTCGCCTATCCGTCAGCTAGTGGTCCGCGTCAAACGGATTGCATCTTATTAAGCTTGGCCCTGGCACGCGTGACTTTCGCGAGGATGTCAGAGGCCTTTGCTGTCCAGATGAACGGTTTCGGATGACGGTTATGTTTCTGCACGTACTG
>NZ_FCOG02000013.1 GCF_001544975.2 Caballeronia arationis
CCCAGGTGTCGGTCCTATCACAGCGAGCGTGCTAGCCGCCGAAATGGGCGATGGCAAGCAATATGGTTGCAGCCGGGACTTCGCCGCGTCGATCGGGTTAGTACCGCGCCAGTACAGCACCGGCGGCAAGGCCAACCTGCAGGGGATCAGCAAGAGAGGCGACAAGAACCTGCGCAGATTGCTGGTCCAGGGCGCACGATCGTACATGCAGCGGCTCTCATCGTGGCGCGGGGAGTTATCCCCACAACGACGCCGGATAGATTTAAGCAAGCCAACCACAAGGTCAAAAATCAAGGTTGCAAAAACGGGGGTGACCATAGATTTTCTTGCCCGGCGCTTTCTCCGCGTTTATCCGGCGCGGACGTAAAAACGGCGCCCGAAGGCGCCGTTTCCTCATGCCTGCTGCCGTGTTTCGGCTCAGGCAGGCAGAGGCGCCGCGCCGCCGCCGTTGCCCTGCAGACGCGTTGCCAAATGCCGCGCATAGCGCTCGGCAGCCGAACCGACGACGATGTGGAACGTGTCGGCTGAAACCCAGGCGACGTCGAGCGTCGAGAGCCGCTGGCGATCCACCGCCGACGGATCGCGCACGACTACGCGCAGGCGCGTCGCCGCAATGGCGTCGAGCGAAGACACGTTGGTCGCGCCGCCGAACACGGCGAGCCAGCGCGCCGGGTCCGGATCGAGCGGGCCTTGCTCAGTCGCGGCAACCGCTGCGGGAGCGGCAGCCACCGCAGCCGGCGCGGACGAAGCCGGCGTGGCGCCGCGCGTCGACGAATGCTCGAGTTCCGAGCGGATTTCATCAGCGATCAGGTCCGCTTCCGGTCCGATGATCACCTGCACGGTCGTCGCGCCGCGCTTCAACACTCCCCGCGCGCCGATCGACTTCAACTGCGCTTCCGACACCTTCTCCGTGTCCGCCACCGACAGACGCAGACGCGTCGTGCACGCATCGACGAGCGTCAGGTTCGACGCGCCGCCGAGCGCCGCGATATAGCGGGCTGCACGCGTCGAAGCCGCTGCGGGTGCGGTCGTCGGCGAGACGAAACCACCGGCGCTTTCCGTCGACGCGGTTTCGGCATCGGTCGTCGCGGGTTCGCGGCCCGGCGTCGCCATGTTGAACTTGCGGATGAAGAAGCGGAACAGCCCGTAGTACACCAAGCCGTAGACGATGCCGATCGGGATCGCCATCCAGCCGCGCGTCGAGAGGCCGTAGTTCAGCACGTAGTCGATCGCGCCCGCCGAGAACGTGAAGCCCAGGTGGATGCCGAGCGCCGAGCAGATCGCGAGCGAGAGGCCCGTCAGCACGGCGTGGATCGCGTAGAGGATCGGCGCGAGGAACATGAAGGTGTATTCGATCGGCTCGGTCACGCCCGTCAGGAACGAAGTCAGCGCCATCGAGAACAACAGCCCGCCGACGATCGCTCGACGATCCTTCGGCGCTTCGTGGAACATCGCGAGACACGCGGCCGGCAGGCCGAACATCATCACCGGGAAGAAGCCCGTCATGAAGCCGCCCGCGGTCGGGTCGCCAGCGAAGAAGCGGTGCAGGTCGCCCGTCACCGGCGCGCCGCCGCCCGGCGGCGTGAACGTGCCGAACACGAACCACGCGAGCGAGTTGATGATGTGGTGCAGGCCCGTCACCAGCAGGATGCGGTTCAGCAAGCCGAACACGAAGGTGCCGAGTGCGCCCGCGGTCGTCAGCCAGAGGCCGGCCGCGTCGATTGCATGCTGCACCGGCTGCCAGATGTAGCCGAACACGATGCCGAGTACCAGACAGGCCACTCCCGTCACAATCGGCACGAAGCGTTTCCCTCCGAAGAACGCGAGGTACTCGGGCAGCTTGATGTCCTTGTAGCGGTTGTAGAGATAGCCCGCGACCGAACCCGCGACGATCCCGGAGAGCACGCCCATATTGAGCTTCGGATCGATGTCCTTCATCACCGCGATTTCGATCAGGTAGCCGATCGCGCCCGCGAGCCCCGCCGTGCCGTTGTTGTCCTTCGCGAAACCGACCGCCACGCCGATCGCGAACAGGAGCGGCAGGTTGGTGAAGATCGCGTCGCCGGCGTCGGCGATCATCTTGATGTTGAAAACATCGGGCTGGCCGAGACGCAGCAGAAGGCCGGCCACAGGCAGCACGGCAATCGGCAGCATCAGCGCGCGGCCTAGTCGCTGCATCTTTGCAAACGGGTTAGCGTCCATCGGGTTCTCCAAAAATATAGGTCTTGTCGTTGCTGGGTTTGATTTCGGGACGCGAAACGCCCGGCGCCGGACGGACGTTAGTCCAGCGGCCAGATTTCGCGGCTTGCTGCTCTTACTGCCTGCGCCGATTCGAGCGCGAGGGCATCCTCGGCGCGCTGGCGGCACAACGGGTAATCGAGATTGCGCACGCGCGCCTTGATGCCGGGCACCGACACCGGATCGACCGACAGTTCGGTCACGCCCAGGCCGACGAGCAGCGGCACCGCCACCGGATCGCCGCCGAGCGCGCCGCACACGCCGACCCACTTGCCGTGCTTCTCCGCGCCCTGCACGGCGGCCTTGATGAGGCGCAGCACGGCCGGGTGCAGGCCGTCGGACTGAGCGGCGAGATCGGGCTGGCAGCGGTCCATCGCGAGCGTGTACTGTGTGAGATCGTTCGTACCGATCGAGAGGAAATCGGCGTGTTGCGCCAGTTGATCCGCGAGCAATGCCGCCGACGGCACTTCGATCATCACGCCCACTTCGATCGGCTCGGTGCGTCCGATTTCGCGCGCGAGTTCGTCGATGCGCTGTCTGATACGGACGAGTTCGCCCGAATCCGTGACCATCGGCAGCAGGATGCGCACCGCGCCGAACGGCTGCACGGCGATCAGGCCGCGCAACTGGTCGTCGAGAAGATCGGGGCGCACCTGCGCGAGGCGGATGCCGCGCAGGCCGAGCGCCGGGTTCGTTTCGGGCGGCAGCGTCAGGTAGTCGACTTCCTTGTCCGCGCCGACATCGAGCGTGCGGATGATCGCGGTGCGGCCCTTCAGCGCATCGACGATGCCCTGGTAGCTCTGGGCGTGCTCGTCCTTCGTCGGCGCCGACGCGCGGTGGATGAAGAGCAGTTCCGTGCGCAGCAGGCCGACCGAGTCGGCGCCGTTGTCGACGGCGGTTTGCGCGTCTTCGAGCGTGGCGATGTTGGCGGCGACTTCGATCTCGCGTCCGTCGCGGGTGGCGGCCGCTTCGCCCGACAGGCGGCGGTTCACCTCACGCACGCCCGCGAGGCGCTGGCGTTCCAGCCGCGCGCGCTCGACGTCGAGCGCGGTCGGGGCGTATTCGATCCGTCCCGCCGATGCATCTACGACGACCTGCGTGCCTTCGGGCACGGCATGCAGCGCATCGCCGACCGCGACGAGCGCCGGAATACCGCTCTGCCGCGCGATGATCGCCGCGTGCGAAGTCGCGCCGCCGCGCGCCATCACGAGCGCGGTGACCCGCGTGCGGTCGAGCGACGAGAGATCGGACGGCGTGAATTCGTCGGCGGCGAGCACGGCTTCGTCGGGCAACACACGCGCCGCCGTGTTCGTGTAGCCGAGCGCGCGCACCACGCGCTTTTCGATGTCGCGCAAGTCGGCGGCACGCTCGGCGAGCAGTGCGTCTTCAACCTTGCCGAGCAGCACGATCTGCGCGCGGATCGCCTCGCGCCACGCGAAGCCCGCGCTCTTGCCGAGGCTGATGAGATCGCGTGCGGCGTCGAGCAGCGTCGGGTCTTCCAGCAGCACGCGATGCACCGCGAAAATCCCCGCCTCGCCGACCGCGCCGCGTTGCGACGCGGTGCGCACGGTTTCGTCGAGCTCGGCGTCGACCTTGGCGATTGCGCGGTCGAGCGCGTGGCTTTCTGCCGCCGATGTGCCGCTCGCCTGCTCGGGCGGCGCAATGTCCTGGTCGTCCCAGCGCACGAGCTTGCCGACCGCGATGCCGGGCGCCGCGCACACGCCCGCGAGCGTGTTCGGGTCGAGCGGCTGGCCCGGCGTGCGCGCGACCATCTGCGGCGCGGGCGACTTCGCGCGCGCCGGCGTTTCTTCCACTTCGCCGTGCGCCGCGCGCAGCAGTTCCGTCGCGACCGCTTCGACGGCTTGTGCCGCCTGTGCGCCGATGCCGAGCAACTCGATCGTCGCGCCCTCGCCCGCGCCGAGCCCCAGCAATCCGACGACGCTTTCGATCGGCGCCTTGCGGCCTTCGTAGCGTACTTCGACCTTCGCGTCGAAACCGCGCGCCGCTTCCCGGGCGCGCGCCGCCGGCCGCGCATGCAGGCCGCCCGCGTGAGCGAGCGTTACGTTGCGGCGGGCTTCGTCGGTGAAGTTGGCGTCGCTGCGGGCGGCGTCGGCCTTGTCGCCGGCTTTTGCGCGCAGTACGAGCAGGCGTCCTCCCGCTTTCAGCACGCCGCGCCCGGCGCGCTCGATGACCTCGAACGCGTCGCTGTTAGCCACCGCTATCACGGAAACGAGGCTCGGCGCGTTCTGCGCAACATAGTCGGCGTCGAATTCGATCAGCACCTGGCCCGCGCGCACCTCGGCGCCCTGCGCGACCTTCGGCGTGAAACCCTTGCCACCTAGCTCGACCGTATCGATGCCGATGTGCAGCAGGATTTCGGCGCCCTCTGGCGTGCGCAGCGTGACGGCGTGATTGGTGCGGGCGAGATGGGTGATCGTGCCGTCGCACGGGGAGACGAGCACGCCTTCGAGCGGATCGATGCCGATGCCGTCGCCGAACATGCCTTCCGCGAAGACGGGATCGGGCACATCGGCGAGCGGCACGACGGGGCCGATGAGCGGCGCGAGCAACACGAACGGGTTAGCGGTGGAATGGTTCAACAGTGACTCCTCGGCACGGCGCATCGGGTTACTCGCTCAGTGAGTTTCGGTGACTTTGTTCAGATGACGCGGCGTGTCGGGATTGCGCCCGCGCGCGGCGGCGAGACCCGCGGCCATCACATAGAAGGAAAGAATCGCGGCGATCGGATCGAGCGCCGGGTGGTCCGTGACGGCGAGCGGCAAATCGGCTTCCGCGATGTCGTCGGGGGCGGCGAGCAGCACGCGTGCGCCGCGTGCGCGCATGTCGCGTGCGAGCTGGATCAGGCCCGCCTGCTCCGGTCCGCGCGGCGCGAAGACGAGCAGCGGATAGTCCTGGTCGATCAGTTCCATCGGGCCGTGACGCACTTCCGCGCTCGAAAACGCTTCTGCCTGAATGCCCGAGGTTTCCTTGAGCTTGAGCGCCGCTTCCTGTGCGATGGCAAGCCCGAGGCCGCGCCCGATCACGATCATGCGGTCGACACCCTTCAGTTCGTCGACGGCCTTCGACCAGTCGAGTTTCCCCGCCGCGCGCAATGCGTCGGGCAGCGTCTTCAGCGCGTTCAGCAATTCGACGTCGCGCTGGACGTGCGCGATCACGATCGCGGAAAGCGACAGCATCGCGATGTAGCTCTTGGTAGCGGCAACGCTCAGTTCGGCGCCGGCGAGGAGCGGCAGATGCCATTCGCAGGCGTCGGCGAGCGGCGAGTTCGGCGCGTTGACGGCGGCGACGGTGAACGCGCCCGCTTCACGCAGCGCCTGCATCGTGCCGACCAGGTCGGGACTCTTGCCCGACTGCGAGAACGCGACGGCGAGTTGCCCGGCGACGCGCAACGGCGCTTGCTGCAAGGTGGCGACCGACATCGGCAGCGACGCGACCGGCACGCCGATGCGGCTCATCGTGAGGCTCGCGAAGTAGCTCGCGGCGTGGTCGGAACTGCCGCGAGCGACCGTGAGCGCGACATGACGCGGCGCTTCGGAAAGCTTGACGGCAAGGGCCTCGATATTCGAGGTATCGGCGAGCTGGGCGGCCACGACATCGGCTGACGCCAGCGCCTCATTAAGCATATTCGACAATCGATTCTCCTTCGACATAAGTGGCCGTCAGCGCCAGTTCGCGGTCGATGACGACAAGGTCGGCCCAGGCGCCGCGCGCGATGCGGCCGCGGTCTTCGAGTCCGAGGTAATCGGCGGCATTGCGCGACAGGCGGTTCGAGACGTCCGCGATCGGCAGTCCGAGCGACACGAGGTTGCGCAGTGCCTGATCCATCGTGAGCGTGCTGCCGGCGAGCGTGCCGTCCGCGAGACGCACGCCGCCCATGCATTTGGTGACGTGCTGGCTGCCGAGGCGATATTCGCCATCGGGCATGCCCGACGCCGAGGTGCTGTCGGTCACCACGTACAGATGCGGAATCGCGCGCAATGCCGCGCGAATCGCCCCCGGATGAACGTGCAGCAAATCGGGAATCAGTTCCGCGTATTCGGCGTGCGCGAGCGCCGCGCCGACCATCCCGGGATCGCGGTGATGCAGCGGCGACATCGCGTTGAAAAGGTGCGTGAAGCCGCGCGCGCCGTGCTTGAGCGCGGCGACGGCGTCGTCGTAGGTGCCGAGCGAGTGGCCCAGTTGCACGCGCACGCCGCGCGCCGCCATCTCGCTGATGATGTCGAGATGGCCGGAGATTTCCGGCGCGATGGTGACGACGCGGATCGGCGCGAGCGCGAGGTATTTCAGGACTTCGTCGCGCACGGCGACGGCCGCGGCGTCCGGCTGCGCGCCGAGCTTGCCAGGATTGATGTACGGACCTTCCAGATGCACGCCGAGCACGCGCGCGCCGCCCGGCGCGCGGTACTTCGCCTGCTCGCCGAGACCCGCGACGACGCTCATCAGTTCGTCGCGCGGCGCGGTCATCGTGGTAGCGAGAAGGCTCGTCGTGCCGTGCTGCGCGTGCAGGCGCGCGACGGTCTGCGCCGCGTCGCCGCCTTCCATGATGTCGGCGCCGCCACCGCCATGCACGTGCAGGTCGATGAAGCCGGGCAGGATGTGCGGGGCGTCATTGGTCGACGGATCGACGCGCTCGCCTTCGAGCGCCGTGACGCGCCCGTTCTCGAAGCGGATCGAGCCGTGGATCCAGCCGTCGGTCGTGAGGATGTTTCCTTTGAGCATGAAGTTCTCTGTGAAACGCGATGCGTGATGAGGCTGAAATCCGGGCGCGCCATGCTGCGAGCAGGCGAAATCTGCGTCCGGCGTCTTTGTCCTCTCGTTTTTTTTTGGGTGGTGCGCGCCTTGAGTGCCGGCGCTGTAGGTGCTGCTATCGGTGAAGCTCCGCGACGAAGTCGTAGTAATCGTCGCGGCAATACGTGTCCGTCAGTTCGATGGAGCGCTGGTCAGCCGAGTAGCCGATCCGCGTGATGACGAGCAGCGCCGCGCGCGGCGCCACGCCCATCAGGCGCGCGATCTCCGCGCCCGCGTTGACCGCGCGAAAATGCTGCAACGCCCGCACAACCGACATGCCACGCTCCTCTAGATATCGATAGAGCGAGGCGCCGATCGCAAGCGGCTGCGGCACCACTGAAGCCGGCAGCGTGGAATGCTCGACCGCCATCACCATGCCGTCCGCACGTCTCAAGCGCCGCAAGCTCGCAACGCCCGCACCCGGCGACAAACCCAATCGCACGGTTTCGTCGCGGCTCGCCGTGCGCACTTCGCGCTCGAGCCAGACCGAGTCGGGCGTGAAGCCGCGCTGCTCCATCTTCGTCGTGAAGCCCGTGAGCCTCGACAACGGGTCTTCGACGCGCGGCGTGATGAAGCTGCCAGCCCCGCGCACCCGGCGAATCAGACCTTGCTCGACCAGGAGCGCGATGGCCTTGCGCGCGGTGATCCGCGACACGCCGACGCTGTCCGACAAGATTCGCTCCGACGGCAGCGCCTCGCCGGCCGACCATGCGCCGGCATGAATCCGAGTGGCGAGGCGGGCGGCGAGCTGCAGGTACAGCGGCGTGCTGTTCTGCGCATCGGGAGCCAGTTCTCGCCATCGTTCGTCCATCGATTTGTCCGGTCAGGAGCGCTTGTTGGAGCCCATTATATAACCAAAATAATACCAGTCAATTTCGACAATTCAATCTTCCATAATTGCTTTTTACTCATATAAATCAATTAGTTACAGTGCAATTATCAAGTCGACGGGCAGGCTCCGACGGATCGGGATTTACCCGCATGCGCAGCCCACTCGATCCCGACCGGTCCGCGCAAAAGAATCCAGTTCGTTCGCCTTCACAAAGATGCACGCTTGTGCTTTTATTTGGGCACAATGGACACACTTGCTTCGGACTCTGAACTAATGCGCACATACCTAGCTGGACAATGAGAGAACGAGGGAATGATGACTGGTGCGGATCCCATCCGCGCCGCCGAGGCGGTCCGGCGCTTCAATCACTTCTATGCGCGCTACACGGGTGCCTTGCAGGAGCGTCTCCGCCAGAGCTTTTTTTCGACGGCGGAAGTGCGGGTCCTCCAGGTGCTCATGTACGAGCCATCGCAGACGGCGGCGCAGGTCGCGCGCAGCCTGGGGCTCGACACCGGCTATCTGAGCCGGCTATTGAGCAAGTTCGAACGCAACGGATTCCTCGTGCGGCGCCCCACGATCGACGACGCCCGCAAACACTTCCTGATCCTGACAGCGGCAGGCCGCGCGGCCTTCGACGAAATCGGCGCGGGCAGCTTCGGCGAGATATCGGCAGCGCTCGATCGCTTTACTGAAGGCGAACGCGCGCAACTTATCTCTTCGATGGCGGATATCGAACGCCTGCTCTCGCCTCCCGTCGATCAGGAACGCGTGCGCCTGCGCAACCCGCGCCACGGCGACTTCGGCTGGATCGTCGAGCGCTGCGCCCAGTTTGTTCCGCATGACAAGGCCAGTCCGGACATCGAAGCGCGCGCGGCGTCGGTCATTACGCGCTTTCTCGACACGCCGCATGGCGCGACTCACGACGCGCGGCGCGCTGTGTGCTGGATCGCCGAACAGGACCATGGCTCGCGGATCGGTGCCGCGATGCTGATGCGTGTGTCGGAAAGGCTCGCGCGCATCGAACTGCTATTTGTGGAGCCGGGCGCGCGCCGGCATGGGCTTGGCTCGCGTCTCGTCGAGGCGTGTTCGCGGTTTGCATTCGACGCGGGCTACGAGCAACTGTCCTGCTCATTCGACGAAGCCCACGCCGATCTTCGCGGGTTCGTCGTGAGCCGTGGATTCGCATCTGCGAACGACGGCTGGCGACGTTCGCTCTCTTCCGTCGACGCATAAAAAATGGTGCCCGTGAGGCGCCATTTGTCCTGCCGTCTGAGTCGACTCAGAACGAGGGCACGATCGAACCCTTGAACTCCGTCTTCAGGAACTGACGCACGTCTTCAGACTGGTACGCGGCGACCAGCTTCTTCACCCACGGCTGGTCCTTGTCTTTCGCGCGCACTGCGATCAGGTTCGCGTACGGGCTGTGCACGTCTTCGAGTGCGATGGCGTCCTTGCCCGGCTGAAGACCGGCGGCCAGCGCGAAGTTCGTGTTGATCGCCGCGGCGTCGACATCCGCGAGCGTGCGCGGCAACTGCGCGGCATCGAGTTCGACGAGCTTGATCTTCTTCGGATTCTCGGCGACGTCGAGCGGCGTTGCGTTGCTGCCGTTCGTGCCCGCGCCGGCCTTCAGTTTGATCACGCCTTGCGCCTGCAAGAGCAGCAGCGCGCGATTTTCGTTCGACGGATCGTTCGGGACCGCGACCTTCGCGCCCTGCGGCAGATCCTTCACCGACTTCACTTTCTTCGAATAGACGCCGAGCGGCGAGATGTATGTCAGTCCGGCGTTGACAAGCTTGTAGCCGCGCTGCTTGACCTGGCTGTCGAGATACGGCCGGTGCTGGAAGCTGTTCGCGTCGAGATCGCCCGCGTCGAGCGCGGCGTTCGGCTGCACGTAGTCGTTGAATTCGACGACCTTCACGTCGAGGCCGTCGCGCTTCGCAACCTTCTGCACGACTTGCCAGATTTGCGCGTCGGGACCGCTGATCGTGCCGACCTTGATGACTTTTCCTTCGGCATAGGCGCCTGCGCTCGAGCAAAGCGCGGCCGACACGGTGATGAGGGAAAGGGCTTTGAGCAAATGTCTGCGCTGCATGGTGTTCTCGCTTCGATACATGATGACGGGTACTTCGCCTGAGGCCGCGGATATTCGCACACTCGTGGTGCAAACGGAAATACGCGATTGGAATGTCGTTATTCCGACGCCGGCGTGAAAGGCACCGTCCGGCTTAAAATCGTCACACATCCAAACCGGAACGACCGACATGTACGTCATCAATCTGCGCTATACGGGCGCGCTTGCCGAGATCGACGATGCACTCGATGCGCATCGCGTCTTCCTCGAACGCCAGTTTGCCGCGGGCATTTTCTTCGCCGCGGGTCCGAAGGTGCCACGCGACGGCGGGATCATCCTGGCATCGGCGATCGATCGCGACCGGCTCGATTCGATCCTCGCCGAGGATCCGTTCGCGATACAGAAGCTCGCGCACTACGAAGTGATCGAGTTCAAGGCGACACGGCTCGCGCCGGGCCTGAACCTGCCGTCGCCCCAGGGCGCGTAAACGAAAGAAGGCGGCCGATGGCCGCCTTCTTTCACGAGACGCTCGCGTTACCCGGTTATCGCGACATCATGTTCATCGACACGTTGTGCATGACCCACATCGTGCCCACGATCAGGAACGCCGCCGCAAGCACGGTATAGCCGAACGCGATCAGATTCCAGCGTTGCGCCCGCGACGTGTTCATGTGCAGGAAATACACCAGATGGACGACGATCTGCACGAAGGCCAGCGCGCCGAGCACGAGTAGCGCGGTATCGGGCGGCAGCACGCCCTTGATGACGAGGCCAAACGCGGCCGCGGTGAGCAGCACCGAAAGCACGAAGCCGACGACATAGCTGCCGAGCGTGCCGTGTCCGTGGTCCGCCGTTGAAGAGTGCGTATGAGTCATTTAGATCACGCTCGCGAGATAGACGAAGGTAAAGACACCGATCCACACGATATCCAGGAAGTGCCAGAAAAGACTCAGGCACGTCAGCCGACGGATTTCACGCTCGGACAGTTCCGGGTTGCAGATGACCTGCGCGGCGAGCACGGCCATCCATACGAGGCCGAGCGTCACATGCAGGCCGTGCGTGCCCAAAAGCGTGAAGAACGACGACAGGAACGCGCTGCGGCCGGGGCCGAAGCCCTCGTCAAGCAGATGTCCGAATTCGCGGAATTCCAGCCAGAGGAACCCGAGACCCAGCAGGAAGGTGATCGCGAGCCACATCAGCACCGTGCCGCTCTTGCGACGGTGCGCGCCGAGCATCGCGAAGCCGAAGGTGATGCTGCTCAGGAGCAGCATCACGGTTTCGAGCGCGACGCCCTGGATATCGAAGAGCTCCTTGCCGCCTGGACCGCCTGCGAACTGATGCGCCATCACGCCGAACGTGGCGAACAGTGACGCGAAGATCACGCAGTCGGTCATCAGATACAGCCAGAAACCGAAGACCGAGTGCGACGGGACGTGTTCTTCGCCGGAATCCAGCGGGTCCAGAACGAGAGTTTTCTGCAACATTTAGCTGACCTCCACTGCCGCAAGCGCCGGACTGCGTTTTTCCTCGATCGAAAGGACCGTCGAAGCATCGATGTAATGGCCGTCATTGCGACGGAAGCTGTAGCCGATCACCGTCACGGCAATGGCCACAAGCGCCGCAATAGCGAGCCACCAGATATGCCAGACCCCGGCAAAGCCCAGCGCAAGGCTAAACAAGCCGACAAACAATCCGGCGCTCGTGTTCGACGGCATGTGAATGTCGCGGTAGACCGTGTCACGTCCAAGGCCGTGGCCCGTTTCCTTCATGTGCGCGAACGCATCGAGTTCATGGACGACAGGCAGGTTTGCGAAGTTGTAGGCAGGCGGCGGCGATGTCGTCGCCCATTCGAGCGTGCGGCCGCCCCACGGATCGCCCGTTGCGTCGCGGTACTCAGGCAGATGGCGGTTGCGCACGCTCACCCACACTTGCGCGACCTGGAACACGACGCCCACTGCGATCAGGCCCGCACCGCACGCGGCTACGATCAGCCAGGGTTGCCAGGCGGGATTGTCGTAGTGGTTCATGCGTCGCATCATCCCCATGAAACCGAGCACGTAAAGCGGCGTGAACGCGACGAAATACCCGACGAACCAGCACCAGAACGCGCACTTGCCGAGCTTCTCGTTGAGCTTGAATCCGAAAGCCTTCGGGAACCAGTAGTGAACGCCGGCGAGATACCCGAACACCACTCCTCCGATGATCGTGTTATGAAAGTGCGCCACCAGAAACAGCGTGTTGTGCAGCAGGAAGTCGGCGCCCGGAATCGCAAGCATCACGCCCGTCATGCCGCCGATCGTGAACGTCACCATGAAGCCGATGGTCCACAAAACGGGCGCCGTGAACTCCAGCCGGCCGCGATAGATCGTGAACAGCCAATTGAAGATCTTCACGCCGGTCGGAATGGCGATGATCATCGTCATAATGCCGAAGAAGGCGTTGACGTTCGCACCCGAGCCCATCGTGAAGAAGTGATGCAGCCACACGAGGAACGCCAGAACCATGATCACGCACGACGCGTACACCATCGTGCGATAGCCGAACAAGGTCTTCTTGGCGAAGGTCGCCACCACTTCCGAATAGATGCCGAACGCCGGCAGCACGAGGATGTACACCTCCGGGTGTCCCCATGCCCAGATCAGGTTCAGATAGACCATCGGATTGCCGCCGAGGTCGTTGGTGAAGAAGTGCATGCCCATATAGCGGTCGAGACCGAGCAGCGCCAGCGCGACCGTCAAGATCGGGAACGTCGCCATGATGAGCACGTTCGAGCAGAGCGCGGTCCACGTGAACACCGGCATCTTCATGAGCGTCATGCCGGGCGCGCGCATCTTGACGATCGTCACGAAGAAGTTGATCGCCGTGATGAGTGTGCCGACGCCGGACAGCTGCAAGCTCCAGAGGTAATAGTCGACCCCTACGCCCGGACTGTATTGCAACTCCGAAAGCGGCGGGTAGGCAAGCCATCCGGTTTGCGCGAATTCGCCGATCACGAGCGAGACGTTCATCAGGATCGCGGCGATCGCCGTCATCCAGAAGCTCAGCGAATTGAGGAACGGGAACGCGACATCGCGCGCGCCGATCTGCAATGGCACCACGAGATTGAAGAAGCCAACCATCAGCGCCATCGCCATGAAGAAGATCATGATGACGCCATGCGCGGTGAAGATCTGATCGTAGTGATGCGGCGGCAGGAAGCCCGGATCGAGATAGGCGATGGCCTGCTGCGCACGCATCATCACGGCGTCGATGAAGCCGCGCACCAGCATCAGCACGGCGACGACGCAATACATGACGCCGATGCGCTTGTGGTCGACGCTCGTCAGCCACTCCGTCCATAGCCATTTCCACTTGCCGTAGACGGTAAGCGCGCCCCCTATGCCAAGCACCAGAAGCGCCATGAAGGCTGCGGCCCCCATGATGATCGGCTGATCGAAAGGGATCGCCGATAGTGTGAGTTTTCCGAACATGCGTTACCCCTGCGTTGCGCAGGCAGCATCCTTGAAGTCGAGGACGTTACCGTTGTTGTACTTTGCGATGATGTTGCGAAAGAGCTTCGAATCGACGGTCGAGAAATACCTGACCGGCTGGTTCGCGCTCGGCTGCGTCACGACGTTGTAGGCGTTCATGTCGAGACGGTCGGAGGAGGCCTTCACGCTCGCGACCCACGTGTCGAACTGAGCCGGCGTCTTGGCCAGCGCCCTGAACTTCATGTCGGAATACCCGTGTCCGCTGTAGTTGGCCGACACGCCGGCGAAATCGCCCGCATGGTCGGCGACGAGATGCAGACGCGTCTGCATGCCCGCCATCGCGTAGATCTGGCTGCCGAGCTGCGGGATGAAGAACGAATTCATCACCGAATCGGACGTGATGCGGAAGTTGACTGGCGTGCCGACCGGAAACGCGAGCTGGTTGACCGTCGCGATGCCGAGATCCGGGTAGATGAAGAGCCACTTCCAGTCGAGCGCGACGACCTCGACGTTGATCGGCGCAACAGACGACTCGAGCGGCTTGTACGGATCGAGTTCGTGCGTCGTCTTCCATGTCAGGATGCCGAGGAAGAGGATGATCAGCGTGGGAATGGTCCAGACGACGACTTCGATGGCCGTCGAGTGCGCCCACTTCGGCGCATAGACGGTGTTGCGATTGGACGCACGATAACGCCACGCGAACGCGAGCGTCAGGATGATCACCGGTACGACGACGATGAGCATCGCGAGCGTCGCAGTGGTGATCAGTTCCTTCTCGGCGACCCCGACACTGCCTTTTGGATTCAGCAGATCCAGTTTGCTACATCCGGAGAGACATGAGATCAGTGCTACCGAGAAGGGAAGCAAGATCCCTCTTAAGAGTTTTCCGTTCATATCATTTGCCTGATCTTCATTGATTCGTTCCAGACGGGGAGAGATGCGCGATCCCACTGGGGAACGCGCTGCAAGGCGTTACAGCGCGAAATTTTATGCAGGCCCACCGAGGCAGAAATTGACGCCGGTCAACATAACGACTGCGTCTAAACGCCCTAAATCGCGGGGTTTGTCTGAAGATCTTCTTAGAAGAGGGATGAGCGTCGCCATCCATGTAATTAGGATGTCTATATAAGATGGCCGCATTTGATCGAATGACGGGGCGGACACGCGCTCGCATCCGCGTCGTTACAAGCAGAAGAGATGGAATTGCCGTCGAATCGGCGATGATGGTTGTAGATCGAATTCGACCGACAACCTTGCGTGTCGCTGAGCCGTCATCCGGCGAACCGCTGCCCTCAGTCGAGCAGCAGTTTCAGATCGTGGACCCACGGCTGAACGCCCTGGCCATCCCGGGCAAAAAGTCGCAGCTTGCCTTCCGGATCGAAGACGTAGCTCGCGGCTGTGTGGTCCATCGTGTAGTCGCCCGGCGTCTTGCCCTGCGCCTTCGCGTAGTACACGCGGAAGTCCTTCGCGACCTTCGCGAGCTCCGCGTCGCTCGCAGGACGCAAGCCGATGTACGACGAATTGAACGCCGATACATACTGCCCGAGCAACTCGGGCGTATCGCGCGCGGGATCGACGGTGACCATCAGCACCTGTACGCGCTTGCCCTCGTCACCGAGTTGCTGCAGCGCCTGTGAAAGCTCGGCGAGCGTCGTCGGGCAGACGTCCGGGCAGTGAGTGTACCCAAAGAACAGAACGACGGCCTTGCCTTTGAAATCGGCGAGCGTGCGCGTCTTGCCCGACGTGTCGGGCAGCGAGAACGTGCTGCCGAATTGGGTATTGCCGGTGATGTCGAGATTCTTGAAGTCGGGCGCCTTGTTGCACGCCGCCAGCAGCGCGGCACCGGCCAGCGCGAGCGCGATGCGCCCGAAGGTCCTGCGAGCCGGAACCGTCATGCGCCGATCACCGTGCGCACGTAATGATCGACGAGCAGCGCGCCGAACAGCAGCGACAGGTACACGATCGAATAACGAAAGGTCTTGCGCGCGAGGGCGTCGGAGTATTCGCGATAGATCTTCCATGCGTAGCCGAGGAACACTGCGCCCAGCACCACCGCTGATGCCAGATAGATCACACCGCTCATGCCGGAAATGAACGGCATCATCGTGACGGCGAAGAGGATCACCGTGTAGAGGAAGATGTGCAGCCGCGTGTACTGTTCGCCGTGCGTGTTCGGCAGCATCGGCAGGCCGGCGTTCTCGTAGTCCTTGCGGCGATAGAGCGCGAGCGCCCAGAAATGCGGCGGCGTCCACACGAAGATGATCAGCACGAGAATCCACGCGTCGCCGGGTACTGCGCCCGTCACGGCCGCCCAGCCGAGCGCCGGTGGCATCGCGCCCGACGCCCCGCCGATCACGATGTTCTGCGGCGTGTAAGGCTTGAGCAGCAGCGTATAGATCACCGCGTAGCCAACGAACGTCGCTACCGTGAGCCACATCGTCAGCGGATTGGTGAACGTGTAGAGCGTCGCCATGCCGGCGCCGCCGAGCACCGCCGAGAACAGCAGGATCTGCGTGGTCGTGATCTCGCCGCGCGCCGACGGACGCCACGACGTGCGCCGCATCATCGCATCGACTTTTTGTTCGACGAGACAGTTGATCGCGAACGCCGCGCCCGCCAGCAGCCAGATGCCGACTGTACCGCCGATCAAAACGGTCCACGGCACCATGCCGGGCGTCGCGAGAAACATTCCGATGACCGCGCAAAACACCGCAAGCTGCGTCACGCGCGGTTTCGTCAGCGCGAGATATTGCGAGAGGCGGTTACCGGAGGGAGAGGTGATTGTCGTGCTTTCCATGATTTGGATTCACGCTGAAACGACGTCGCGCGCGGGAAGTACGGCGCGGCCGGGACGGCTGGAGGAGATTCGAAAGTTTAGCATAACGAGCAGCAGCAACAGGATCGCCGCACCGCCGTTGTGCGCCACGGCGACCGGCAACGGCCATTGCAGAACGATGTTCGAGAGACCCGTCAGGAACTGCACGACGATCAGGAGAAGCACGGCGTTTGCGGGCGTGCGCAGCGATTCGAAACGACGCAGCCTGAACGCGAGCCACAGCGTGTAAAGCACCACGACCACAGCGAAACTACGGTGCGTCCAGTGGATCGCGACGAGCGCGTCCTGCGAGATCACATCGCCGTCGCCCGTCATGCCGAGTGCGCGCCACAGGTGAAAGCCGTGCTCGAAATTCATCGGCGGAACCCATTGGCCGGCACACAGCGGGAAGTCGGCGCACGCGAGCACCGCGTAATTGGTGCTGACCCAGCCGCCGAGCGCGATTTGCACGATCAGCAACGCCAGCCCGAACAGCGCCGCCGGCATCCAGCGCGCGGCTTCGGGCTCGTGAACGGGAATCGGCGTTTGCCGCGCCGCAAGCCAGCCGAGCGCGCCGAGCAGCGCGAGCCCGAGCAGCAGATGCAGCGTGACGATGACCGGTTGAAGCTTCATCGTGACGGTCCACGCGCCGAACGCGCCCTGCACGCAGATGAGGAGAAGAATGCCCGTCGGCCACCAGGGCGACACGTGCAGCGGCCGGCGCTTGAAACGCGCCGTCCACGCGATCACCACCTGCGCGATGATCAGCACGCCGATCGCCATCGCGAAATAACGATGCAGCATCTCGATCCACGCCTTCACCATACTGACCGGACCGCTTGGCATCGCCTGATGGGCCGCTGCGATCTGCGCATGCGCGATGAACGGCGACGACGTCCCGTAGCAACCCGGCCAGTCGGGACAGCCGAGGCCGGAATCGGTGAGACGCGTGAAGCCGCCGAACATGATCAGATCGAGCGTGAGAAACGTCGTCAGCCAGACGAGCTTGCGGAATTTGTTGTCGTCGGCCTTGACCCAGACGTATGAGAGCGGCAAAAGCGCGATACAGAGGCCGATCAGGCCGAGTTGCAATACGAACATTCTTCTAAACCCTCAACCGATCCGCGACCACTTGAGAAGTTTCGCCACATCGCCCTTGATCTTGGCGGGATCGGGGTTTTTCGGGAAACGTTCCATCAGATTGCCGTTCGGATCGACGAGAAAGATGTGGTCAGTGAGTTGCGTGCCGTCAGAGATTGGCAGCCATTTCGAGATAGCGTTCTGATCTGCGACAAGCATTCTCGTATCCGGTTGCGGATAGGCGGCCTTGATCTTGTCGTCGACGGGTTTGTCGTCGGTACGCAGCCAGACGTTCACGACGCGTTCGCGTTCGCCCGCCTGCAACACGCGCACTTGGCGCATGAAATAGAGACGCGTCGCGCATTGTTCGTCGCAGGCGCTGCCGTTGACCATCACCATCAGCCATTTGCCGCGCAGCGCGGTGAGCGGCATCGGTTGGCCTTTTTCGTCGGTGACCATCAGGTCGCCGGGAATCGGGCGCTGCGGCTCGATCAGCGCACCGTAGCTCGTGGTGCCGCCGGCCGGTTTGAACACGTAGTACATCAGATACGACGCGATGACCGGCGCCGCGCAGACGAGCGCGAGCAGCAGCAGCATCCAGCGGCCCTTGTTCCACGAGCCTTTCGTGGCTTCGCGGTGCTGTGCGCGCGCCTTGTTGATGGCGGACGGCGAAGGACGTGGTGTTTGCATCGACAAAACGGGGCCTCTATTCGATTACGCAGCGCGCTGGCTAAAAAAAGCGCGCTGACTGGATTCAAGCTTAGGCGTGGCTGGCGTGATTGTCCGCTTCGTCGGCGGGATCGCTCTTTTTCGCGGCGCGACGCGCGGCGTAAAGTCCGAAGCCGATCGCCGCCGCCGCCATGCCCCACCACTGCAACATATAGCCGTAGTTGCGCTCGACGCCGAGCGTCGGTGCCGGCCAGTCGCGCACGAGCCTGTCGCCGGTGTTGTTCAGTTGCTGGATCACGAACGGCTGCAACGGCAGACCGATCTCTCCCGCGTACGCGGCGATGTCGAGATTCTGACGAATCTTCTGACGCGCCGCCGAACCGCCGCGGCCCAGTTCAAACGCCTGCGACGCATTCGAGCGCGCAATGCCTTCGATCTCGACCTCGCCTTTCGGCGTCTCGTAAGGCTCGATGCCCGTGCGATCGGCGAGATTACGCGGCAACCAGCCGCGATTGACCAGCACGTAGCCGCCTCCGTCGAGTTTAAACGGCATCACGACATAAAAACCCGGCTGGTCGTTATAAGGCCGATTATCGAGATAAACGACCTGCTCCGGCAAAAATTCGCCTCGCGCCAGCACGCGATGAAACTCGATGTCCTTCAGCGGGATCGGCATCACGCCCACGCGCTGCGCGGGCGCGTTCTCGAATGCGACGATCCGCGCGTTGAGCGCTTCCTTCTGATGCGCGCGGTCGCGCTGCCAGAACCCGAGCCGCACCGTCACCGCGACGGCGATCAGGATCAGGACCGCCGGCCAGAAGCGGATCTTCATACCGCGCATCCGTTCCGGGCAACGCGGCACGTTCCATGCGGTGCGATAATCGATTGCTTCAACTTCTCATGCCAATCGCTGGCCGGTTTCATGCACATCATCGTTGCCATCGCATTCATCCTAATCATCGGCAGCCTCGGGTCGGCGCTGTACTTCATGATGACCGACCGGGGCAAGACCAAGCGGATGGTGTGGTCGCTTGCCATGCGCGTCGGGCTGTCCATCTCGCTGTTCCTCTTCATCCTGTTCGCGCACTGGATGGGCTGGATTCAGTCGACCGGCATTCCGCTGGGACGCTGAGCCGCTACGAAGGTTCGCCGGGGCGTCGTTTTTGGCATGCGGCCGGCGCAGGCGCTGCGACATATCGGCGCGCCCGTTCGCGCAAAAAACTCCCGCAGTCCAAAAAACAAAACGCCGCCCGGGAAGGTCGAGGGCGGCGCTCAAGCAGTGCTTTGCGACTGAACGTTGCGGACGGCGCGTTGCGCGCCACCGTCCGCGTTGCGAAAACCGTTACAGCCAGTACACGACGACGTACAGCCCCAGCCACACGACGTCGACAAAGTGCCAGTACCAGGCCGCGCCTTCGAATGCGAAATGATGCTCCGCCGTGAAGTGGCCGCGGATCATCCGCACCATGACCACCGTCAGCATCGTGCCGCCGAGGAACACGTGAAACCCGTGGAAGCCCGTCAGCAGGAAGAACGTCGATCCGTACACGCCCGATGCGAGCGTCAGGTTCAGTTCGTTGTAGGCGTGGAAATACTCGTAGCCCTGGCAAAACAGGAAGATCAGACCGAGCATCACCGTTGCGCCGAGCCAGATGATCGCCTTCCTGCGATGGTCCTCGCGCAGCGCGTGGTGAGCGACCGTCAGCGTCGCGCCCGAGCTCAGCAGGAGCGCGGTGTTGATGGTCGGCAGCGGCCACGGCGTCATCGAGCGGAAATGCCCGACCAGCGCCGCCGGACCGTTGTTCGGCCACACCCCGGTGAAATCCGGCCAGATCAGCTTGTAGTCGAGACTCGACAGTTCGTGCATCGCGATGGCGCGCGCGTAGAACAATGCGCCGAAGAACGCAGCGAAGAACATGACTTCCGAGAAGATGAACCAGCTCATGCTCCAGCGATACGACGTGTCGACGCGCTTGCCGTACATGCCGCCCTCGGATTCCGAGATGGCGTCGCCGAACCAGTGCCAGAGCACGAACAGCACGAACAGCACGCCGAGCAGCGTCGTGAACGGCGCCCAGCTATGCCCGTTGACCCACGACGCCAGCGATCCGAGCGCCACCAGGAGACCGGTGGCCGCCATGATCGGATGCCGTGACGGGTGCGGCACGAAATAGTACGGGCTATCGTTTTGACCGCTCATTTTTGATTCTCCACTTCGATCCAGTTGCTTGTTTTCTTTCGACTCGGGGCGGCGCGTCCCATCATCCTCACCACGCCGGCCCGGCCACTCGATTCGTTCGATTCCTGAGGTTTCCTTAACCCACCACCGCCCGCACCACCAGCAGCAGCACGACAATGAACAGCACCGCGCCGATCACACCCGCCGCGATCAGATGCAACGGGTTCAACTGGGCGGCGTCGCTTTCCAGGTCGGCCCTGCGGCGCACGCCGAAAAACGACCAGAACACCGCCTTGACGAGCCTCAGGACGCTCGTCTTCTGTGCGGGCTTGCCCGGCTTGTCTGCTTCGACCATCGCTCTTTCCTTGCCTCGCTTGCCGTACGTTCCCGCCAGGGTTCAGGTCCCGCTGCCGCCCTTCGCGACCGACTTCGGCGCGGTGAGCTCGAAGAACGTGTACGACAACGTGATCGTCTTCACATCCTTCGGCAGCTTCGGATCGACGACGAACACCACCGGCATGCGCTTCGTCTCGTTGGCGGCGAGCGTCTGCTGCGTAAAACAAAAACATTCGATCTTCTTGAAGTACTCGGTGGCCTCTTTCGGGGCGTAACTGGGAATGGCCTGCGCCTGAACCGTTCGCCCCTGCTCGTTGGTCACCTGGTACATCACCGTCATCACTTCGCCGGGGTGCACATCAAGACTGTTCTGCTCCGGCTTGAACTGCAGCGGACCGCGCGCGTTGGCATCGAGTTCGATCGAAATCGTGCGGGTCGCGTCGACCTGCGTGTTCTTCGCCTCGCGCGCGCCGACATCGCGCTGCACGAGGTTGTTGATGCCCGTAATCGAGCAGATCGCGCGATACATCGGCACCAGGGCAAAACCGAATCCGAACATCAGCCCGGCCACGACGACGAGCTTCACGAGCATCGAGCGGTTGAATGCGCGGTCGGACTGCGCTTCTTGCACTTCTTGCGGACTGGACACGTCGTTTCTCACCCTCGGGACAGCAGGAACTGATTGACGACGGCTGCCATAAAAAAGACGGCGACGATGGCAAGCAGAATCAGGCCGAGCCGCTTGTTGCCCGCGCGAATCTGCTCGGGCGACCGTCTTTCTTGTGGATTCCGGGTCATGCTGTGGACTTCTTGTTCCATTAGGACCTGCCTGGCGAGGCTCCGGCCGGAGCCTCGCAGCATTGCGTGCGTCTTACTCGACGGTCGGCGGATTTTCAAACGTATGGAACGGCGCCGGGCTCGGCACGGTCCATTCGAGGCCTTCCGCGCCATCCCAGGGCTTGTCGGCGGCCTTCTCCAGCTCGCCGCCGCCGCGATACGCCGGCAGCGCAACCGCGAACAGGAAGTACACCTGCGCGAGACCGAAACCGAACGCGCCGATCGTCGCGACCTGGTTGAAGTCGGTGAACTGCGCCGGGTAGTCCGCATAGCGACGCGGCATGCCCGCGAGGCCCAGGAAGTGCATCGGGAAGAACGTGATGTTGAAGAAGATCATCGACGCCCAGAAGTGGATCTTGCCGCGCGTTTCGTTGTACATCCAGCCCGTCCACTTCGGCGCCCAGTAGTACCAGCCGGAGAACAGCGCGAAGAGCGAACCCGCCACCAGCACGTAGTGGAAGTGCGCCACCACGTAATAGGTGCCGTGCATCTGGATGTCGAGCGGCGCCATCGAAAGGATCAGGCCCGTGAAGCCGCCCATCGTGAACACGAACAGGAAGCCGATCGCGAAGATCATCGGCGTTTCGAAGCTGAGCGAACCGCGCCACATCGTCGCGACCCAGTTGAACACCTTCACGCCCGTGGGAACTGCGATCAGCATCGTCGCGTACATGAAGAAGAGCTGGCCCGTCACCGGCATGCCGGTGGCGAACATATGGTGCGCCCAGACCATGAACGACAGGATCGCGATCGACGCCGTCGCGTACACCATCGAGCTATAGCCGAACAGCGGCTTGCGCGAGAACGCCGGAATCACCTGCGACACGATCCCGAACGCCGGCAAGATCATGATGTACACCTCGGGGTGACCGAAGAACCAGAAGATGTGCTGGTACATCACCGGATCGCCGCCGCCCGCCGCGTTGAAGAACGACGTGCCGAAGTGGCGGTCGAACAGCACCATCGTGATCGCGCCCGCCAGAACCGGCATCACCGCGATCAGCAGGTACGCCGTGATCAGCCACGTCCACGCGAACATCGGCATCTTCATGAGCGTCATGCCGGGCGCGCGCATGTTCAGGATCGTCACGACGATGTTGATGCCGCCCATGATCGACGACGCGCCCATGAGGTGGACCGCGAAAATCGCGAAGTCCATGCCCGGGCCCATCTGCGTGGAGAGCGGTGCGTACAGCGTCCAGCCGGCGGCGGTCGCGCCGCCCGGCGTGAAGAACGAACCGACCAAGAGCACGGCCGCGACCGGCAGGAGCCAGAAGCTGAAGTTGTTCATCCGCGCGAACGCCATGTCGGACGCGCCGATCTGCAGCGGAATCATCCAGTTCGCGAAACCGACGAACGCCGGCATGATCGCGCCGAACACCATGATCAGGCCGTGCATGGTGGTCAGCTGGTTGAAGAACTCGGGGCGCATGATCTGCAGGCCGGGCTCGAAGAGCTCGGCGCGGATCATCAGCGCCATCACGCCCCCCGAGAGGAACATGATGAACGAGAACAGCAGGTACAGCGTACCGATGTCCTTGTGGTTGGTGGCGAACAGCCACCGGCGCCAGCCGTGAGGCGTTTCATGCGCATGATCGTGCGCGTGGTCGTGACCCGCGGCTACATCGTGTCCGATGCTAGACATGACAATCTCCTAAAGCGAATACTGCGGCAATTGGCGGTAGTCGCCCGCTCCATCCCCGGAACGGGCGCGACACGTCAAGCAGCCGGACTGATCTCTACGCGACGGGCTTCCTTCGCATCCGTACCGCCCGTGATGGTTTCCGGCTTCTTCAAGACAATGCGATCCTCGGCGACACCCGCTGCCTTCAGCGCGTCGCGTACGGCTTGCGCACGGCTCTTGGCGAGTTCGGCGTTCTTGTCGGCGGAACCGGTGGCGTCGGTGAAGCCCGACAGCGCCAGCTTCGCATCCGGGTGCGCCTTCGCGTAAGCCGCTGCGGCCTGCACGGCGGCGGCCGCCTCGGCCGGGAGCGTGCTCTTGCCGGTTTCGAAGTAGATGCTCGCGGGCAGACCGGCGGCCTGCGTCGCTTCGGCGGCCGGGGCTGCCGGTGCGCTCGCGCTTTCAGTGGCTGATGCGCCCGACGCTTGCGCCGCCGGTGCCGACGCTGCAGCATCCGCCGCGCCCGCTGCGGCCAGATGGTTGCCGCCTTCCGGCATCTTGCCGTTGCGCGCGTCCGCGACCTGCTTCGGCTGGAGGATGTCGGTGGTGTGATTGCCCCACGAATTGCGCTCGAACGTGACGACCGAGGCGATCTCGACGTCGTTGAGCGCCGTGGCCCAAGGCGGCATCGCGGCCTTGCCGTGCAGCACGATGTTCACGTGCTCGGCGATCGGACCGTTGGCGATCTTGCTGCCGTCGAGCGCCGGGAACGCTCCCGCGCCCTTGCCGTTCGGCTGGTGGCAGACCGCGCAGTTCGACGCGTAGACCTTCTCGCCGCGCGCCTTAAGCTCATCCATCGTGTAGGTCTTGTTGGGGTCGTCCGAGGCGGCGGCCAGCTTCTTCTTCTGGTTGTCGACCCACTTCGCGTAGTCGTCGTCCGAGAGCACTTCGACGACGACCGGCATGTACGCATGCTCCTTGCCGCACAGTTCGGTACAGAAGCCGCGGAACGTGCCGACCTTCTCCGCCTTGAACCACGTGTCGCGCACGAAGCCGGGAATCGCGTCCTGCTTCACGCCGAACGCCGGCACATACCACGAGTGCACAACGTCGTTCGCGGTGGTGATGATGCGGATCTTCTTGTTGACCGGCACCACGAGCGGATTGTCGACTTCCTGCAGGTAGAGATTCGAGATCGGCGTCTGGCCGTTCGTCTCGCTGCGCGGCGTGGAGAGCGTCGAAAGGAAGTTGATGCCCTCGCCCGGGCCCTTCACGTAGTCGTACGCCCACTTCCACTGATAACCCGTGACCTTCACGGTGAGATCGGCGTTGGTCGTGTCCTTCATCGCGACGACGGCCTTGGTGGCCGGCAGCGCCATCAGTACGACGATCACAAACGGCGCGATCGTCCAGATGATTTCGACGGTGGTGCTTTCGTGGAAGTTGGCCGCCTTGTGGCCACGCGACTTCCGGTGCACGAACATCGAATAGAACATCACGCCGAACACGCCGATGAAAATCACCCCGCAGATGATCAGCATGAACGTATGGAGGCCAAAGAGCTCCTCGGCGATTTTCGTCGCGGGCTGCTGGAAGTTGAGCTCGTTGACACGAGGCCCGCCAGGAGCGTCGGTGACCGCCAGGGCCGTGCCGGCCGCGAGCATCCCGCCTGCCGCCAGCACGCCCGAGAGGGCTCGCTTGATTGTTTTCATAGCATCCTTACCCAAAATTTCCATTCAAACCCTCGACCCCCGTGTGCATCCGTCGCGCGTTACGCGCTGCCTTTGCGCCCGCTTTTGCTCCCGGTTCGCGGCCGCCCGCGCTTTCACGCGCAGCGGCGGATCCAGGCCTGCAATTCCGCGGCGAACTGCTTGCGACGATGCTGTGCAAGGTGTAGCCCGATTTGCACCGATTGCCCGCGCGAAACGATCTTGAGCGGATCCCTCGGTGCCGCGCCCGTTTCGATCCGCACCCAGCGCGGATCGAATTCGAACTGCGTCAATTCTTCGGCATTCATCTGTTCGATCAACAGCCGGTTCTGAAACAACCGGATGCGTTCGTAGTCGACTGCATGCCGCGCGTAGATCAAGAACGCGACACCCACCACGAACAGTTCGATACCCGTGAACGGCAACACCAGCCAGGCGCCGTTCAATAACAGCAAGGTCGCGATAGCGAGCGAAAAGAGCGCGAGCGAGACAAAGAAGCCCACGAACTGGCGCGGCGACGCGGAGCAGTTACGCTTCATCAGCCACTCCTTGAGGACTGGCTCCGTGTCCGTCAGCAATGCGCTTCTTTCCATCGCCGCCTCCGTCGATCTGCTCGGATCTTGACTAAAATCATTGCCAGCCGGGCGACAAACTGACGCATTATAGGCGCGTTACGATGCATCCACAAGCAAGGGGCAGAACAGCGCAAAGCCAAGCGCCACAAGCCTCTGCGCCCATTTGACGCAGGTTTTTACGCGCTTTTCGGACGCAAATCTCAGACATAACAGATGCCCTCTTTACCGCGTCAGCGATCCTTCTTTGGGCCTCGTCCGATGTCTTCCAGACGCACGATGCCGTGCCCTTCCGCCGTCATGCGCGGCACCGCCTTCCACGCGTGGCCATAGATCACTTCGAAGGTCAGAGGGATCGTGCCGCCCTCGCGACGGATCGCGTCGAGTGCCGTGTAAACCGCGCTACGCAAGGCTTCGGCGTCGGCCGGGCGCTCGCTGGCGGCACGCTCGAACGGGTACGCGCCCCAGCGCCGCACGTCGTTCAGAAGCGATTCGGGCGAACGATACGTGATCGTCAGCACCTCCTGATCCATCACCGGAATCTCGAAGCCGCTTTCCACCAGCATGTCGCCGAGATCGTGCATGTCGACGAAATCGATCGTGTGCGGCTGCGGCGCGATGCCGAGCGACGCTTCCGCCTCGCGATACGCGCGGCTCAGCTCACGCAGCGTGTCAGGACCGAAGGTGCTGAACATCAGGAGGCCATTGACCTTGAGCACGCGCTGCCATTCGGGAAATACCTGATCGGGACGCGAATGCCAGTGCAGCGCGAGGTTGGACCAGAGGAGTTCGAACGCGCCCGCCGCGAACGGCAGCGCCGAGAAGTCGGCCTGCGCGAGTTGTGGGCCGCGCGCGCCGAACGCCTTGCTGAGCGTGGCGGGAAGAAAGCGCCGCCAGCCCGCGTCGGCTTGCGCGTCGGCGCTTTCGGCGGCGTTCGCGCGAGCGAGCATCGCCGATGAAATGTCGACACCGAGCACCGATGCTTCGGGAAAACGCGTGCGCAGTCCCGGCAGATCGGCGCCTGTGCCGCAGGCGGCGTCGAGCGCGCGCGTCGGGGCGACCTTGATGTAGTCGAGCCGCTCGCGCATGCGCTGCGCGATCTCGCGCGTCAGGAACGCGACCTCGTCGAAGGTGCCGGCGCGGCGGTCGAAAATCTCGCGCAGACGGCGCGGGTCATAGGCCGGTCGGCCAGATTTGGCGGAAGTTGGGGACATGGCGGTCTGCTCGCGAAGAGTGCGAAGTATACTCGGTCGTCCTGGAATCGGCCTGCAAAGGCGGTGCCGCAAGGCCCGAATGACGCGGATTCGCCTGTTTTGCGGAGGTCGCTAGCATGATGATCGAAAGTCGCGCCATGTCGTCTGCCTACGTCGGGGTCGTGCGCGTCCTCGGGCGCGTGCGACGTGCCATCGGATGGCTCGGCGATGTCGCGCTGCCAGGCCAATGCGCTTTGTGCGGCAATTTGTCGCAGAGGCTGGTGTGTCGAGGATGCGACGAATCCTATTGGAATGAGCCGCGATTGAGATGCCGGACGTGCGCGTTGCCATTGTCTGCGACTCGTCGCGAATTCGATGGCGCCGCACTACACTGCGCGGCCTGTCTCGATTCTCCGCCGCACTTCGATGCAACGCTCGCACTCGCCGACTACCGCGCGCCGCTCGATACGCTCGCGCTCGACCTGAAATTTCGCGCGCGATTCGGCACGGCAGGAGAATTCGCGCGCCATCTGCACGCGCGTTTCGACGACAGCGGCTTGCCGGCACCCGATGTGATCGCGCCGGTGCCGCTGTCCGACAAACGCCTGATCGCGCGCGGCTACAACCAAGCGTGGGCGATCGCAAGACCGCTCGCACGCCGTCTCGCCGTGAGAGCCGACGCCCTGCTCGTTCGCCGCACGATTGAAACAGCGCCGCAGTCAAAGCTCGATCTCGATACGCGCCGGCGCAATGTGGAACGCGCGTTCGCCGTGACGGGCGACATGCGCGGACTGCACATCGGCATCGTCGATGACGTGATGACCTCCGGCGCGACGCTCGATGCGCTCGCGCGCGCGCTCAAGCGGGCGGGCGCGCGTCGCGTGACCAATTTCGTCGCGTTGCGTACGCCGAAAGATTAACCAAGCACTTCTGGCTCACTACCCATGTTCAACGTCGTTCTGGTCGAACCCGAAATCCCGCCGAATACCGGCAACGTGATCCGCCTCTGCGCGAACACCGGCGCGCGCCTGCATCTGATCGAGCCGCTCGGTTTTCCGCTCGACGACGCCAAGATGCGCCGCGCCGGTCTCGACTATCACGAGTACGCGCAGATGCACGTGCACGCGAACTGGGAGGCGTTCGTCGCGAAGGAATCTCCCGATGCCGCACGCATGTTCGCCTTCACGACGCGCGGTTCGTCGCCTTTCTTCGAGCACGCGTTCAAGCCGGGCGACTGGTTCGTGTTCGGCGCCGAAACGCGCGGCCTCTCCGATGCAGTGCTGAGCCGGTTCCCAAACGAACAGCGTGTGCGCCTGCCGATGCGGCCGGGCAACCGGAGCCTGAACCTGTCGAATACGGTGGCGGTGGTGACGTTCGAGGCGTGGCGTCAGGCGGGTTTCGAAGGCGGCGCCTGAATGTCTTCTTCGAGCTGTCTGATATAGAGGTCGAGCATCGACTGCTGGAAGCACGCGAAGATCACGCGTTCGATGGAAGGCTCGTTTGAAAGCGCGCCGATCACGGTGGCCACCGCGATGCGCACGGCGTCTTCGATCGGAAAACGGTAGATGCCGCAACTGATTGCAGGAAACGCGATCGACTTGCAGCGCGCCTCGCCGGCGAGTTCGAGCGAGCGCCTGTAGCAACTCGCGAGCAGCGCCGGCTCGTTGCGCTTGCCGCCGCTCCAGCGCGGGCCGACCGCGTGAATCACGTGCTTTACCGGCAGATGGTGGCCGCCGGTGATCTTCGCGTCGCCGGTCTCGCAGCCGCCGAGCGTCTCGCACTCGCGCTTGAGGTCGCGTCCCGCGGCCCGATGAATCGCGCCATCGACGCCTCCGCCGCCCAGGAGCGACTTGTTCGCCGCGTTGACGATGGCGTCGACTTCGAGCGTCGTGATGTCGACGAGTTGTGCTTCGAGCGTGCAGTGACCCACGGCGAACATGGCAGACTTCCCCGGAGGACGCGCCTTATTCGGCTTTCGCGTCCCGGCTGAGCAGCGCGTGAACCGCGTCGCGCGGCGTGACGTCTTCGAACAGCACGCGACAGACGGCGTGCGTGATGGGCATCTCGATATTGCGCGACTGCGCGAGCGCGAGGACCGCGCGCGCGCAGCGCACGCCTTCCGCGACATGGCCGAGCGCCGCGAGAATCTCGGTGAGCGTTCGTCCTGTTGCAAGCTGCATTCCCACGGTGCGATTGCGGGAAAGATCGCCGGTCGCGGTGAGGATCAGGTCGCCGAGGCCCGTGAGCCCGGTAAAGGTTTCGGCGCGGCCGCCGAGCGCGACGCCGAGCCGCGACATTTCCGCAAGACCCCGCGTGATGAGCGCGGCGCGCGCGTTCAGGCCGAGTCCGAGGCCGTCGGAGATACCCGTCGCGATGGCGAGCACGTTTTTCACCGCGCCGCCGACTTCGACGCCGATCACGTCGTCGCCGGTATAGATGCGCATTGCGCCGTGATGGAATGCGGCGACGGTGCGCTCGGCAAGCACGGGCGAACTGCTCGCGACCGTCAGCGCGACCGGCAACCCCTGCCCCACTTCGCGCGCGAAGCTCGGGCCCGACAGCGTGCCGTTGCTCGCGTGCTGCGGCAGTTCGGCCGCGACGACCTCGTTCGGCAGACACTGCGTGTCCGCTTCGAAGCCCTTGCAGAGCCAGACGATGTGCGCAGGAACGACGCCAATGTCGCGCATCGACCGGCATAGCGCGCGCAGGCCGGCTACGGGCGTCGCGACGACGCACAGCGCATCGTCAGCCGCAGCGTGGGTCAGCGCCGCGGCCAGTTCGGTTTCAAAGCGCAGCGACGCCGGCAGCGTCACGCCGCGCAAATAGCGCTCGTTTTCGTGCGATCCGGAAAGGGATTCGATGAGCGCGCGATCGCGCGCCCAGAGCACCGCGTCGTGGCGTGTGGCCAGATGGCCTGCTAGAGCGGTGCCCCATGCTCCGGCGCCGAGAACGGCTACTTTCATGCTCGGCTCCGGGTCCGGCGGGTTGGACAGTCTGCTTAGTGCGTCGCGCCGTTCGCCGCGCCTTCCTGAGCCGCCGCGAGCTGCGAGATGCGCTGCTCGTAGAGCGCCTGGAAGTTGATTTCCGCGAGGTGGATTGGCGGGAAACCGGCGCGGGTGATCGCGTCGGCGATATTCGAACGCAGGTACGGGAACAGAATGGTCGGGCAGGCGATGCCGACGAGCGGATCGATCTGGTCGGCCGGAATGTTGCGGATATCGAAAATGCCCGCTTGCTTCGCTTCGATCAGGAACGCGACCTTGTCGGTGACCTTCGCGGTGACCGTGCCCGTGACCAGCACTTCGAAGACGCTTTCCGCGAGGCGCTCGGCCTTCACGTCGACTTCGACTTCCACCGACGGCATTTCCTGTTCGAGAAAGATCCCCGGCGAGTTGGGCTGCTCGAGCGACATATCCTTCAGGTAAATGCGCTGGATGTTGAAGAACGGTTGGTTGTTGTCGTCAGACATGGTGAATTCCCTTGATTATTTCGATGGTCGGCGCCGCGCTATCGTTGGTTTTTGCGACGACGCCGTCCGTCGCGGCTTCTCGCCGCAACGGAATTGCTCAGGCCGATTCCAGTAGCGGCGTCAGACCGCCCTTGCGATCGAGCGCGGAAAGATCGTCGTAGCCGCCCACGTGCGTTTCGCCGATGTACACCTGCGGCACCGTACGGCGGCCGGTACGGGTCATCATTTCCTCACGCCGGCCGGGTTCGCGATCGATCAGCACTTTTTCGATGTGCTCGACCCCGCGCGACTTTAAAAGACGTTCGGCCATCTGGCAATACGGACACACTTGGGTGCTGTACATCACGACTTTATTCACTTGACTGCTCCTTGTTTCACGACCGGCATGCCGGCCTTCTGCCAGGCGTCGACACCGCCTTGCAGAACATGGACTTCGCTGTAGCCGGCTTCCGTCACGGCGCGGCTCGCCTTCTGCGATTGCTGTCCGGTCTGGCACACCAGAATGACCGGATTGCTCTTATTCTTCGCGATTTGACCGATCTTTGCTTGGAGGTCCGCCATTTCGAGATGTCGCGCCGACGGAAGATGACCCTGCGCGTATTGCGCAGCGGAACGCAGGTCGATGACCACGGCGTTGCGCCGGTTGATCAGCGTGGTGGCTTCGGCAGCGGAAACGCCGCCGCGTCCACGACGGGTAATCGCCGGCCAGAGGAGCAACCCACCGGAAATGAGGGCGATCGCGATGAGTACAAGGTTCGTGTAATCGGTGAAAAACTTCACGGAAGGGCCGCCGAAAGTGGAGAAAGGGAAGAAAGAAAAAATCGGGATAATCGGGGCATTATAAAATAACCGTTTGCCGTGATGGCTTCGGCTGTTCGGACGATGGCGCGCGCCCCCGGCTGCGAGCACAATCGGACACGATCGAACGTCAGGTCTTCCCGCTTTTCCGCTTCCCAACTAACCGACCTATCAGACATGTACAAGCTAGTGCTCATCCGCCACGGCGAATCGACGTGGAACAAGGAAAACCGGTTCACGGGCTGGGTCGATGTCGACCTGACCGAGCAGGGCAACCGCGAAGCACGCCAGGCAGGCGTGCTGCTGAAGGAAGCCGGCTTCTCGTTCGACATCGCCTACACCTCCGTCTTGAAGCGCGCGATCCGCACGCTCTGGCACGTGCAGGACGAGATGGACGAAATGTATCTGCCCGTCGTCCATTCGTGGCGCCTGAACGAGCGGCACTACGGCGCGCTGTCCGGGCTGAACAAGGCCGAGACCGCCAAGAAATACGGCGACGAGCAGGTGCTGGTCTGGCGCCGCAGCTACGACACGCCGCCACCCGCGCTCGCGGCGGACGACGAGCGCACGTCCAACAACGATCCGCGCTATGCGAAGGTGCCGCGCGAGCAGTTGCCGCTCACCGAATGCCTGAAGGACACGGTCGCGCGCGTGCTGCCGGTGTGGAACGAGTCGATCGCGCCTGCCATCAAGTCGGGCAAGCGCGTGCTGATCGCGGCGCACGGCAATTCGATGCGCGCGCTCGTCAAGTATCTCGACAACATCTCGGACGACGACATCGTCGGCCTGAACATTCCGAATGGCGTGCCGCTCGTGTATGAACTCGACGCCGATCTGAAGCCGATCAAGCACTACTATCTCGGCGACCAGGAAGCGATCGCCGCCGCGCAGGCCGCCGTGGCGAAACAAGGCAAGGCGGGCTGACCGCATCGCGGGCCGGGGTGGTTCCCCGGCCCGTTTTTCATTTGCCCGGCGTCGATTTGGTCGGCTGCCGGCAAGGCGTTGCGTGACGTGATGATCTTCCGGTCATGTGCCGCCTTCGCACATGGCAACCCCGTCATCTGCGTGACAGGCAGGCGCTTCCCCGTCAGGTCGTCCGTCCGTTCATTGCGCGCCGTCCGTCGTGATCGTGCGCGCGGCTCGCATCCGCCGCGCCGCCCGCGCGCCCTTTGCCTGCACCTTTAAGCTGCGTTTAAGTCGTTGCGGGAAACGACCATGTATACTGGCCTGTCACCTACGATCCAGCCTAATCCGCTTCCGACCGCAACACTCTATGCGAAAGAACCTGAAAAACATCGGCCTGATCGCCGCGGGCCTCGCTACCGGCGCGCTCGCAACCCTGCAGATCTCCGCGTCCGCCCAGCAATCCGCCACTGCGCCGCTGCCGCTCGATCAATTGCGGTTGTTTGCCGAAGTCTTCGGGCAAATCAAGCATGAATACGTCGAACCGGTCGACGACAAGAAGCTCCTGACGGCCGCGATCAAGGGCATGGTGTCGAGCCTCGACCCGCACTCGTCCTATCTCGACAAGACCGACTACGAAGAACTCCAGGAGCAGACCAAGGGTCGCTTCGCGGGTCTCGGCATTGAAATCTCATCGGAAGACGGGCTGATCAAGGTGATTTCGCCGATCGAGGACACGCCCGCGTTCCGCGCCGGCATCCGTCCGGGCGACCTCATCACGCGCATCAACGACAAGCCCGTGCGCGGCATGACACTCGACAAGGCCGTGAAGCAGATGCGCGGCGAGCCGGGCACGAAGGTCACGCTCACTATCTTCCGCAAGACCGACGACCGCACGTTCCCGATCACCGTCACGCGCGCGCTGATCCGCGTGCAGTCGGTGAAGATGAAGATTCCGGAGCCGGGCTACGGCTATATCCGCATCACGAGCTTCCAGGAACGCACCGTTCCCGATCTCGCGGCGAAGCTGCAGGACCTCGCGCGCCAGCAGCCGGACCTGAAGGGTCTCGTGATCGATCTGCGCAACAACGGCGGTGGCCTCTTGCAGAGCGCGGTCGGCGTGGCGGGCGCGTTCCTGCCGGACAACGCGGTCGTGGTGTCGACCAACGGACAGATCGCCGACGCGAAGCAGACCTTCCGCGACACCTATGAGAACTACCGCCTGCCGTCGTTCGATTCGGATCCGCTGAAGGATGTGCCACCAATCTTCAAGAAGGTGCCGATCGTGGTGCTGACGAACGCGTATTCGGCGTCGGCTTCGGAGATCGTCGCCGGTGCGTTGCAGGATCACCGTCGCGCGCTGATCGTCGGCAAGACGACGTTCGGCAAGGGCTCGGTGCAAACCGTCCGTCCCATGACCGCCGACACCGCGCTGCGCCTGACGACGGCCTACTACTACACGCCGAGCGGCAAGTCGATCCAGAACCAGGGCGTGCGCCCCGACGTGCCGGTCGACCAGTACGCGGACGGCGATCCGGACGACGCGCTCGTGACGCGCGAAGTCGACTACTCGAACCACCTCGCGAACACGCAGGATCCGAACGAGAAGAAGGAACAGGAAGCGCGCGAAGCCGACCGTCTCGAACAACTGCGGATTCTGGAAGAGCAGAACGACAAGAAGACGCCGGAACAACGCCGCAAGGATCGCGAACGCAAGCCGGTCGAATTCGGCAGCTCCGACGACTTCATGCTCCAGCAGGCGCTGAACAAGCTGGAAGGCAAGCAGGTCGTCGAATCGAAGTCGATCAGCGAGCGCAAGCTGGCGCAGAACAAGCCGCCGCGGTCGGCTTCGGCGCCGGTCGCGGTCAAGCCGGCACTGCCAGCCACGCCGGGCTCGTCGCCGGCATCGGGCGCCGCGCCGGCTTCCGCGCCGACGGCCGAGAGCAAGTAAGCTGTATCGGGCTTCGCGGCGCCGCGCCGCGAAGCCCACGTTTCTTCCTCACGCGGCGCGCGATCTAAAATATCTCACGCAAAGCGCGCCGCCCCGCCGGCGCTCGCGTCGACGCAACGTCCACCGCACCACCCGATGAACGACGACCAACTCCTCCGCTACTCCCGCCATATCCTCGTCGACGAGATCGGCATTGAGGCGCAGCAACGCTTTCTCGACGCGCACGCGCTCGTGATCGGCGCGGGCGGGCTCGGTTCCCCGGCAGCGATGTATCTGGCGGCATCGGGTGTCGGCGAGATCACGCTCGTCGATGCCGACACGGTCGATCTCACGAACCTGCAGCGGCAGATCCTGCACGTGACGCGCTCGGTGGGCAGGCCCAAAGTCGAATCGGGCCGCGATGCGCTCGCGGCGCTCAATCCGGAGGTGAAGGTTCACGCGCTCAAGCAGCGCGCCGACGCCGCCTGGCTCGACGAAAACGTGCCGCGCATGACCGTCGTGCTCGACTGCACCGACAACTTCGCGACGCGCCACGCAATCAATGCCGCCTGCGTCGCGCACAAAGTGCCGCTGGTCTCGGGCGCGGCGCTGCGCTTCGACGGCCAGATCAGCACCTTCGACTTCCGCTCGGAACAGTCGCCCTGCTACGCGTGCGTGTTCCCGCCCGATCAGGCATTCGAGGAAGTCGCGTGCTCGACGATGGGCGTGTTCGCGCCGACAGTCGGCATCATCGGCGCGATGCAGGCGGCCGAGGCGCTGCGCGTGATCGGCGGCTTCGGCGAGACGCTCGAAGGACGCCTGATGATGCTCGACTCGCTGCGCATGGAATGGAACACGATGCGCATCGCGCGCCAGCCGGCGTGCCCCGTCTGCGGCACGCAGCACAGCCGCTGAACACCGGGCGTCTGCCGACGCTATCTCAAATTTAAGAGTTCTCCAATTTCGACGATGGGCGCGCCGCCTTAAGGTGTGCGCTGCTTTTTTTCGCCCATCCGGCGGCCGGCACCAGGATGCCGGCGCCATCGAACCGGAGTCTCAATGAGCGGCACAGACAACGCGAGCACGCAGCGCGGCCTTACCCGAAGCACATTCGCCAGTCCGGGGGCCCCGGTTCTCGCTGGCTCCGAGGGCATTCTTTACGACTTCAACTATGGCTGTCGCGTGCAGGTGCCCGTCGACGGCTGGCGCGTGCGCATGATCGATCTCGATACGCACAGCCTGCTGTTCGACGAGCCGGTCGAGGCCGGCGTCGTCGTGACGAGCCGCCGCAAGTATTTCGTGCGTTTCAGGCTCGTGGTGCTCGACGGCGAGCGGCTCGTGTTTTCGCACGACTACGACGCGCGCGCAAAGATGGTCGTAGTGCGCCCGTCCACGATGGCGCTCGGCGACTCGCTCGCGTGGGTGCCGATCGTCGATGCCTTTCGCGCGCAGCATCGGTGCGATCTGGTCATGCTGCTGGCCGAACATCTCCAGCCGCTCTTCGCAGCGAGCCATCCGCACATCCGTTTCGTGACGCGCGAAGCGCTCGACGCTCTCGCCGCCGACGCCTACGCGACCTACTACCTCGGACTCTTCTCGCCCTACACCGACCGCGATCATCAGCCGACCGATCCGCGCGTCAGCAGCATGCGGGACTCGATCGCATACATGCTCGGCATGCCGTGCGCCGAGCGGCGGCCGAATCTCGTCGTCCCGGATACGGCGCGGCGCATTCCCGAGCGCTACGTCTGCATCGCGACGCAGGCGACAGCGCAATGCAAGTACTGGAACAACCCGCGCGGCTGGCCGACGGTGATCGCGCATCTGAAGCAACTGGGTTATCGCGTGCTGTGCATCGACCGCGAGCGCGAGTATGGCCTCGGCGACTACATCAATACGATGCCGGACGGCTGCGAGGACTTCACGGGTAATCGGCCGCTACAGGAACGCGCGAACCTCTTGCTGCATGCGGATTTTTTCATCGGGCTGGGAAGCGGGCTGTCGTGGCTCGCGTGGGCGGTCGGGACGCCGGTCGTGTTGATCAGCGGCTTCTCGCATCCGCAGACCGAATTCCGCACGCCCTATCGCGTGATCAACTTCCACGCGTGCAACAGTTGCTTCAACGACACGACGACCCAGTTTGACGCCCGCGACTTCCTCTGGTGCCCGCGCCGCCACGACAAACCGCAGCGCTTTCAGTGCACATGGGCGATCTCGCCGGAACATGTGATTAGCGAGGTGCATCGGCTGATTGCCGAGCACCGGCTCGCGGAAACGCTTTAAACCTTCTGCAGTGCGCTAAGCGCCGTCGCGAGTTCGGCCGGCTCGTAGGCGGCGAGCACATCCGCGACGGGCTTCTCGAATGCCTTCAGGTTCGAGCGCAGGATTTCCTGCTTCACGACCAGCAACTGGCTCGGATGCATCGAGAACTCGGTGAGACCTAGCCCGAGCAACAGGCGCGTGACCGTCGGATCGCCCGCCATTTCCCCGCAGATCGACACCGGCACGCCCGCGCGATTCGCCTCGCGCAGCGTGAACGCGATCAGGTTCAGCACCGCCGGATGCAGCGGATCGTAGAGATGCGCGACGGCGTTGTCCGCGCGATCGATCGCGAGCGTGTACTGGATCAGGTCGTTCGTGCCGATCGACAGGAAATCGAGCCGCTTCAGGAAAAGGCGCACCGCAATCGCCGCCGCCGGAATTTCGATCATCGCGCCGACCTGCACGTTCGGATCGTAGGCGATGCCGGCGTCGTCGAGCTGGCGCTTCGCTTCCTGGATAAGGTCGAGCGTCTGGTCGATTTCCTGTGCGTGCGCGAGCATCGGAATCAGGATCTTCGCCTGACCGAACGCCGATGCCCGCAGGATCGCCCGCAACTGCGTCATGAACATCTGCGGCTCGGACAGGCTCCAGCGGATCGCGCGCAGGCCGAGCGCCGGGTTCGGAGCGGTCTCGTAGCCGTCGCCGCTCATCGAATCGAGCGGCTTGTCGGCGCCGACGTCGATCGTGCGGATCGTCACCGGCCGGCCGTTCATCAGTTCGATCGCGCGCTTGTAGGCCTCGAACTGCTCCTCTTCCTCGGGCAGCCGGTCCTTGTGGTTCATGAACAGGAACTCGGTCCGGAACAGGCCGACGCCCATCGCGCCCGCTTCCACGGCGGTCTGCGCGTCGTCCGGCAATTCGATGTTCGCGCACAGTTCGATCTTGGTGCCGTCGAGCGTCTGCGTCGGCGAAAACTTCAGGCGCTGGAGCTTTCTCTGCTCCAGGACTTTTTCGCTCTGCCGATACGAATATTCCTCGAGCACGATCGGCGCCGGATCGACGATCACGATACCGTGGTCGCCGTCGACGATGATCAGGTCGTTCTGCCGGATCAGCACGCTCGCCTGCTGCACGCCGACCGAGGCCGGAATCCCAAGGCTGCGCGCGACGATTGCCGTGTGCGAGGTGCGTCCACCGAGATCCGTCACGAAGCCCTTGAACGCCTGCGTCTTGAACTGGAGCATGTCGGCGGGCGCAATGTCGTGCGCGACGACGATCATCTCGTTGTGACCGTTGCTCGCGGCATTGTGCGCGACGAGCGATGCCGTCGACGGTGCGCCCGCCAGCGCCTTTAGCACGCGCTCGACGACCTGCTCGATGTCCGCCTTGCGCTCGCGCAGGTATTCGTCTTCGATGTCGTCGAAATGGCGGCTCAGGATTTCGAGCTGCTCGGTCAGCGCCCATTCGACGTTGTAGCGCCGAGTGCGCACGAGGTCGATGGTTTCCTGCACGAGCATCGCGTCGTTCAGGATCATCGAGTGAACATTGATGAATGCGCCCATTTCGCTGGGCGCGTCGGCGGCGAGGTCGTCGCGCAGGGCGTCGAGTTCCGCGTGCACGAGTTCCTGCGCCGCGTGAAAGCGCTCGATTTCAGCGCCGATCTGGTCCGGTTCGATCAAGTAATGGTCGACATCAAGGGCAGCGGGCGCGATTAGATAGGCACGCCCGATGGCGATGCCGCGTGAGACGGGAATTCCATGCAGCGTGAAGGACACGCGCACCTCCTCTAGTTGTGATGTGACCGCGGTCTCTCATGGTCCACGGTTCGCCGCCCGATGGCGTCCGGACTGGCGCGATCATTATAAATTCGATCGCCTCGCGCGGCCCGATACAGCGCAAGAAGAAGACGCGCAACAAAAAAGCCGCGTCGATGCGCGGCTTTCGTGGATACGTCCTCTGGGCGACAGTCCGTTATTGGCCTTCGCCGAACTTGTCGGCGATCATCGCGAGGATCGCCTGCATCGCGTCGCCCTCGTCCGGGCCTTCGGTTTCGATCACGACCGTCGCGCCGATGCCCGCCGCCAGCATCATCACGCCCATGATGCTCTTCGCGTTGATCCGGCGGCCGTTGCGGCTCATCCAGATTTCGCTCTGATAGTTCGCTGCCAGTTGTGTGAGCTTGGCCGAAGCGCGTGCGTGAAGCCCCAGCTTGTTCACGATTGTTGTTTCTTGTTGCAGCATGATGCTCCGAAACGCTGAGTGAATGAAGTGGCTACGACGCGACCGCCTTCGCCGTCACGAGATCGGCGCTCGCCGACGATGCGGGATCGGCCGTGCCCGGCTTCGCCGTCGCGAGCGCGCAGGGATTCTGCGGCGTCGTGCAATCCAGTTCCTGGATGCCCTTGGAGCCGCCCTGCAGGATCTTCTCGGTGAGCGTGTCGAGCGGCGTCGTGCGATAGCAGACCGCGCGCACGAGCATCGGCAGGTTGACGCCGGCGAGCACGCGCACGTCCTCGCCGGCAAGGCTCTGCGCGATGTTCGCGGGCGTCGCGCCGAACACGTCGGTGAGCACGATCGCGCCGTTGTCTTCCCTCAGACGATCGATCTCCGAACGCGCAAACGCGCGAACCTCGACGGGATCGCAGTCCGGCATCACGTCGATGACGCCGATGCGGGCGGGCAAGCCGCCGTAAATGTGAGCGACGCACTCGCGGAGCGCGGAAGCGAACGGTGCGTGCGCGATGATCAGAATGCCAGCCATGTCAGGAATGCTGCCCTCAAAACGACGAAAACTGTCGGTAAACATCGAAATGCGCCGCGAAACAGGGAATGCGGCTGCCGGGACGTCGGTTTCGAGAGCGGATCGACCGAAAGCTCAAGCTTAGCCGCGATCCGTCCGAAACGCTGTGGCGCGGCCACCCGTTTATCCGACGTACTAACGGCAGCTTGCGCCACGATCCTTAATTGAGGCTTTAAAACGGCTTTCAAAGCCAGGATCGTACCCCGATTTTCCGAATTCCCGCATGCCATCCGCGGTCGGCAGATTGTAACAGTCTGGTCCGTTCAGCCCGCCGCGCGTTCGAGCGCGTCGATGAACATGCCGGCAACGTCGAAACCCGTCTGGTCCATGATTTCGCGAAAGCACGTCGGGCTCGTCACGTTGACTTCGGTCAGATAGTCGCCGATGGCGTCCAGTCCGACGAGCAGCAATCCCCGCGCGGCCAGCACCGGCCCGAGCGTTTCCGCGATCTCGCGATCACGCTCGGAAAGCGGTTGCGCGCGCCCGAGGCCGCCCGCTGCCAGATTGCCGCGCACTTCGCTGCCCTGCGGAATGCGTGCAAGCGAATACGGCACTGGCTGCCCGCCGATCAGGAGAATGCGCTTGTCGCCGTCGGTGATCTGCGGGATGAACTTCTGCGCCATCACCGAGCGCGCGCCGTTCTCGCTCAGCATTTCCACGATCGAACCGAGGTTCATGCCGTCCCGCTTCACCCGGAACACGCCCATGCCGCCCATGCCGTCGAGCGGCTTCAGGATCACGTCGCCGTGCTCGGCGTGGAACGCGCGCAGACGCGCGGCGTCGCGCGTGACGAGCGTCGGCGCCACGTACTGCGGCCATTCTGCGATCGCGAGCTTTTCCGAGTGATCGCGGATCGACTGCGGCTTGTTGAATACACGGGCGCCCGCGCGCTCGGCCATTTCGAGGAGCCACGTCGAATTGACATATTCCATGTCGAACGGCGGGTCCTTGCGCATCAGGACGGCGTCGAAATGCGTGAGCGGCATGTGTTCCGGCTGCTCGGCCGCGTACCACGGCGAGCGGTCGCTGTTCGCCTCGTCGCCGACGATCGCGATGCGCTGCACGCGCGCCTCGACGCCGTCACCCGCCCACGCGAGATGCTGCGGCTCGCACGCGTAGAGCACGTGACCGCGGCCCGCGGCCTCGGCCATCATCGCGTAGGTCGTGTCCTTGTAGATCTTGAAGCGATCGAGCGGATCGGCGATAAAAAGGATGTCCATAAAGGTCCATTGTGGCCGTGCGGCCTGGGTTGATCGATGTCCGGCGGTGGCGCACGAATCAGTTGAAGCGCCGCGCACGGAGGTTGTCAGACCTGGATCGCTTCGGGATCGGTCTTTTCGAGTTCCACCGACGCCGCCAGGAGGCCGAGCCGCGCGACGACGCCATACATGTAGAAGCGGTTCGGCGGCGCGGCGCCCGGTTTCGCGTGACTGTCGGGCAGCGCCGTGTGCTCGAAGCCGAGCGGCACGAAATGCATGCCGGGCGCATTCAGATTCTGGTCGCGCTCGCGCGAATCGTGCACGCGATAAAACCCGCCGACGACATACCGGTCGATCATGTACACGACCGGCTCCGCCACGGCGTTCTCGACGCGCTCGAACGTATGGACGCCCTCCTGCACGATCACGTCGTGCACTTGCAGGCCGTCCTTCGCGTCGTTCATCTTCGCGCGCTCGCGCTTGGTGAGCGCGGCGACTTCGGAGGCGTCGTGCACCGTCATCACGCCCTTGCCGTAGGTGCCGGCGTCGGCCTTGATGACGACGTACGGCTTCTCGCTGATGCCGTACTCGCGATACTTCTTCGAGATCTTCTTGATCACGCCGTCGATCGCGTCCGCGAGTGCTTCCTCGCCGGTCCGCGCCTCGTAGTCCACGCCTTCCACGTGCGCGAAGTACGGATTGATCATCCACGGATCGATTTCGACGAGCTTCGCGAACTTCTTCGCGACGTCGTCGTAGCAGGAGAAGTGCGTCGACTTGCGGCGCACCGCCCAGCCGGCGTGCAGCGGCGGCAGCAGGTATTGCTCGTGCAGGTTTTCAAGCACGGGCGGAATGCCCGCCGACAGGTCGTTGTTCAGCAGAATCGAACAGGGATCGAAATTCTTCAGGCCGAGCCGGCGCGGCGTGCGTTCGAGCGGTTCGAGCACGATCTTCTGGCCGTCCGCGAGCGCGATAGTCACCGGGCCGTGGATGTTCTCGTCGAGCGTGCCGAATCGCACGTGCAGGCCCGCCTGACGCATGATCGTCGCGAGCCGGGCGACGTTTTCGAGGTAGAACGCGTTGCGCGTATGGCGCTCCGGAATCACGAGCAGATTCTTCGCGTCCGGGCAGATCTTTTCGATCGACGCCATCGCGGCCTGCACCGCGAGCGGCAGCACTTCCTGCGGCAGGTTGTTGAAACCGCCGGGGAAAAGATTGGTATCGACGGGCGCGAGCTTGAACCCTGCATTGCGCAGATCGACCGAGCAATAGAAGGGCGGCGTGTGTTCCTGCCATTCGAGGCGGAACCAGCGTTCGATGGCCGGCGTGGCGTCGAGGATCTTCCGCTCGAGATCGAGCAGCGGGCCGTTTAACGCCGTGACTAAATGCGGAACCATTGATTTCTCGCGGACTTGAGAGGAAAGATTGTAGAGCAATTGCTTTGCCTACTTGGGGATGAACCGCTATTTGGCAAGGTTTCCCGGGCTCCCGCCAGGGATTGCGCCCTCAATTTTTCCTATGGTTGCGATAGGCGGGCGCCGTCATCTGCATGTCCCGTTTTCGACCAACCAAAAAAATGCCCGCCGTTAGGCGGGCAAAGTCGCTGCGCTCGTTTGGAAGCCGTACTGCGCTTGTATGTTCCGGACCATGGCCGCGCCTCTCGCGCGCGGCCATGGTCCGCGTGATGCGTTATTCGACGTGTTCGCCGTGCAGCGTCACGTCGAGACCTTCGCGTTCCTGTTCTTCCGTCACGCGCAGGCCCATGACCATGTCGATGATCTTCAGCAGGATGAAGCTGACCACGCCGCTGTAGATGACCGTCGTGAGCACGCCCTTCGCCTGCAGCAGCACGCTGCCGTCGAAACCGCCGATGTCCTTGACCGCGAACACGCCGGTCAAAAGCGCGCCGACGATACCGCCGATGCCGTGCACGCCGAACGCGTCGAGCGAGTCGTCATAGCCGAGCTTCGTCTTGAGCCACGTGGCCGACCAGAAGCAGACCACGCCCGCGACGATGCCGATCACGATCGCGCCCGTCACTCCGACGAAGCCCGAAGCCGGCGTGATCGCCACGAGACCGGCAACCGCGCCCGAGATGATGCCGAGAACCGAAGGCTTACCCTTCACGATCCATTCCGCGAACATCCAGCCGAACGCGGCGAATGCGGTCGCGATCTGCGTCGTGAGCATGGCGAAGCCCGCACGGCCGTCCGCCGCCACCGCCGAACCCGCGTTGAAGCCGAACCAGCCCACCCACAGCATCGAGGCGCCGATCAGCGACAGCACCAGGTTGTGCGGCGCCATCACTTCGCGGCCGTAGCCGACGCGCTTGCCGAGCACCAGGCAGCAGACCAGGCCCGCGACACCGGCGTTGATGTGAACGACCGTGCCGCCTGCGAAGTCGAGCACGCCGGCGGATGCCAGCCAGCCGGTCGGTTCCCAGACCATGTGCGCGATCGGCGAATAGACGATCAGCGACCACAGCGTCATGAACACGAGCATCGCCGAGAACTTCATGCGGTCAGCGAACGCGCCGGTGATCAGCGCCGGGGTGATGATCGCGAACGTCATCTGATAGACGAAGTAGACCGATTCCGGAATCGTCGAGGCGAGGTGGCTGACGGTGAGCGTCGTTGCCTTGTCGCCCTTGATGTAGTTCATGCCGTGCAGGAACACACGTGAGAAGCCGCCGAGGAAGGCGCTGCCGGGCGTGAACGCCATGCTGTAGCCGACCACCGTCCAGATGATCGTCACGAGACAGCAGATCGCGAAGCTCTGCATCACGGTCGCGAGCACGTTCTTCTTGCGCACCATGCCGGCGTAGAAGAGCGCGAGGCCGGGGACCGTCATGAACAGCACGAGCGCGGTGGAGGTCAGCATCCAGGCGGTGTCGCCCGAGCTGATCTTCGAGGAATCGACCGAGAAAGGTTCGGTCGGTGCGGCAGGCGCGGCTTCCGATGCACCGGACGCAGCCGCGGCCTCAGCCGACGAAGCCATCGCCGTGTTGGCGCTGACGGGAGATGCGGTGTCGGGTGCGCTTGCGGCTGCCGTGGCAACGGACGCCGGGGCCGAAGCTGCGGCCGGTGCGGACGCGTCCTGGGCCAGAGCGGTGCCGACACTGGCGCCGATCAGCGACCCCGCCATCAACAAGGACATCAATAAGTTGCGCATTCTTCTGTTTCCTCTTATCGCCGAATTCTTTTTAGAGAGCGTCCGCGCCGGTCTCGCCGGTGCGAATACGAATAACCTGTTCAATGGCGGTGACGAAAATCTTGCCGTCGCCGATCTTGCCCGTGCGGGCCGCGCGTTCCACTGCCTCGATCGCCTGGTCGACGATGTCGTCCGACACGGCGGCCTCGATCTTCACCTTCGGCAGAAAATCGACCACATACTCCGCGCCGCGATAGAGCTCGGTGTGGCCTTTCTGACGGCCGAATCCCTTCACCTCGGTCACCGTGATGCCCGAGACGCCGATCGCCGACAGCGCTTCGCGCGCTTCGTCGAGCTTGAACGGCTTGATGATTGCGGTAATGAGCTTCATGTAACCCTCGCTGTGGTGTGCCCTGATCCCGATGCCTGTCGAGCGGCTGTTTTGACCCTTGTGATCGTTGTGCGCCGCATCGTCCCGCCCGCCAGCCGCCAAAAAAGAGCGTGCAGGAAAGGCCCGCGCCACTTATGCAACTCGTGTGCCATGCGAGTGTTCATCGGGCCAAGCGGGATTTTTGGCGACGCCGGGCAAAAGCATCGTCCGGATGGCCAACGCGGCCGAAGCGTGCTGGCGCCGCGTCGGGTTCGTTGCTAGAGTGCTCGCAAGGTCCGGCAGAAAAGGGCGCGGCGGAGGTGGGGCACGTTTGGCAAAAGGGCGGACGGGTGCACTCTCGTGGCGCACCAAAAACGATCATTCGGCGAGCCGGGGCACTGACCTAAGAACGAATGCACTAAAATTGTGCATCAGAGGAAAAACCATGAAACAGCCCAACGACGTATTCAACGATTTCCAGCAGAAGATGAGCGAGCTACTCAAGAATTCGCCGGCGAAAGACCTCGAAAGGAACATGAAGGCTATGCTTTCGCAGGGTTTCTCCAAGCTCGATCTCGTGACGCGCGAGGAATTCGATACACAGACACAGGTGCTCGTCCGCACGCGCGCGCGCCTCGAAGAACTGGAGGCGCGCGTCGCACAGCTCGAACAGCGGCTGACTACCGGCGGGATGTCGCAGGACTGATGCCCCGTTTTTGAGCACACCTCGGCCAAGCGAGCCGTGAAGACTTAATCGAATGCATCGGCGCCGGGTCATCGAGCGCCGGGATCTGGGGAAATCATGTCGCTTGCCGTGGTACGCAGCCGCGCGCCCGCGCCTGGGCGCGCGCCCGAGGTGGTCGTCGAAGTCCACCTCGCCAATGGATTGCCTTCCTTTTCGATCGTCGGCCTCCCCGACCTCGAAGTCCGCGAAAGCCGCGAGCGCGTGCGCGCCGCGCTTCAGAACTGCGGATTCGAATTTCCCGTCCGCAGGATCACCGTCAATCTCGCGCCCGCCGATCTCCCGAAGGAGTCCGGCCGATTCGACCTGCCGATCGCGCTCGGCATACTCGCCGCGAGCGGGCAGATTCCGGCTGAATCGCTCACGCGCCGCGAGTTTGCAGGCGAGTTGTCGCTGACGGGCGCGCTGCGTCCGATACGCGGCGCGTTCGCGATGGTCTGCGGCGCCGCGCGCCAGTACGCGCTTGCCGCGAGCGAAGAAGCGCCGCCCGAGATCTATCTGCCGCTCGCGAGCGCGTCCGAGGCGGCGCTCGTACCGGGCGTCGACGTGTTCGGCGCGGCCGATCTGCCTTCACTCTGCGCGCACCTCGCCGGTAGCATCGACGGTCGGCTTGCGCGCGTGCGCGCGCCAGCCTTGCCTGATTTCAGCGCAGAAGCACCGCAGTCCGATTTGGCGGACGTGATCGGTCATCCGGCGGCGCGTCGCGCGCTGGAAGTCGCTGCGGCGGGCGGACATCACCTGTTGATGATCGGACCGCCCGGCGCGGGCAAGTCGATGCTAGCGGCACGCCTGCCCGGCCTCCTCCCGCCAATGACCGACGACGAAGCGCTGACCTCCGCCGCCATCCTCTCGGCAAGCTCGATCGGCTTTACGCCCGAGCAGTGGCGCCGGCGGCCGTTTCGGGCGCCGCATCACTCGTCGAGTTCGGCGGCGCTCGTCGGCGGGCGCAATCCGCCGCAGCCGGGCGAGATCACATTGGCGCATTTGGGCGTTCTGTTTCTCGACGAATTGCCGGAATTCGACCGGAAAGTGCTGGAGACGCTGCGCGAACCGCTCGAAGCCGGACGCATCACGATCTCGCGCGCCGCGCAGCAGGCGGACTTTCCGGCCGCGTGCCAGCTGGTCGCCGCGATGAATCCGTGTCCGTGTGGCTGGCGCGGCGATCCGAACGGCCGATGCCGCTGCTCGCCGGAAATCGCCGCGCGCTATCTGCGCAAACTGTCGGGGCCGCTGCTGGATCGCATCGATATTCAGATCGAGCTGCCCGCGGTGACGCCCTCGGAACTGTCGGCGCGAAGCGCGGTGCGCGGGGAATCGAGCGCGAGTGTGGCACGCCGTGTCTCCGACGCGCGCGAGCGGCAGTTGCGGCGGCAAGGCAAGACCAATCGCGAACTTGACGGCCGCGAAGCCGATACAGTTTGCCGTCTCGACCCAGCCGCCGAGGCGTTGCTGCGCGAAGCGGGCGAGCGCTTCGGCTGGTCCGCGCGGGCGTATTACCGCGTGCTCAAGGTGACGCGGACCATCGCCGATCTCGACGCGTCCGACACCGCCAGCGCCGCGCATGTCGCCGAGGCGGTTCAATACCGGCGGGCGTTGGCGATTGCTTGAACGGCGAAGACCGCAAAATCTGCTTGTCAAGACTTGACTTATGCACACCGCGCCGCTCCGTTGCGCCTTTTCGTCGTATCGAATGGTGAAAAACACACATCCTCTCAGACCATTGATTTTATTGGATTATTTAATTTGCTCCGATTAGAGGCAAAGTAATGGGGTCCGCGCCAATTGGAGCTATGAGCGGAACCGCACACTCTTTTCCACAAAGTTATCCACAGACGTTGTGGATAGAACAAAAAACTCAGATAAATCCGAGGATTAGCGTCGAAACCTGCTGCGAAATTTCAATTTGAGATGACTGTCTGAGCACGCTCGTTCTGATCGGCTGGCGACATTGGAGTAAACGTTCTAATAAAGTTTGAAGGATGTGAAGAACTGATCCGCCTGTTCTTGCGGCGCTTCCTTCGACGATACGATCGCCACCTGATAGACGTGCACGCCGCGCGCAACAAACCTCGCGTGGATCGAATGCGCTTCGCGCTTCTCTCCGCTTACGCCCTTCACGTCCATCTCGCTGCCGAGCACGCGGCCACCTGCCGCGAGTTCGATCTGCGTCGCGCGCGCGGACGGCGGCACGTTCACGTTGCTGGCGAGGCCGTTCTGAAGAAAGTCGAGCGCGGCGCGCTGCAACTCCGGATCGGCGCTCGGCAACACAACCGTGCCGACGGCGAACACGGCGTCGCCGGCTTCGGCCGTCTGCATCTTCATTTTCATCGACTGTCCGGCGATGCGGACTTCGCGCTCGTCGGAGCGCGGCTTCGCCGGCAGTGTGACTTCGTAGCCGTCGTCGTTGTTCATGATCGTGCGCCAGTCGTAGGCCGGCGTGCAGGCGAGGAGCGCGCCGGCCGCAAGCGATGCGCAGAGCGCGGCGCGCAGCGGGCGAGCGGCAGAACGGACAAACTGACGGGGCAAAGCGAAAGCGAAAGCGAAAGCGAAAGCGAAAATTCGATTCATGACGAAAAAAAATGCGCAAAAGCCGTCATTATCGCCGCTGAATACCGGAGCTTCCGGCACGCGCGAGCCCGCTCCCCGGATTGGCGCTAAAATGACGGGCACTTCTGGCGCAGTCCGCGCGGTTAGTCCGTCTTCCGGTTCCACGAGGTTCCACATGTCCCAAGCCACCCAGCAAACGCCCTCGCGCGGCAAGAGTCCGTTGCGCTACATCGTGATGGCGGTCATCGCGGGCGTCATCGCCTGCACGGGCTACTTCGCGTTCGGCGGACAGCAGCGCGTACCCGACGCCACGTTCACGCTGCTGTCGGGCCAGAAGATTTCGACCTCGGCCGATCTGAAGGGCAAGGTCTATCTCGTCAACTTCTGGGCGACGAGCTGCGAGACCTGCATGAAGGAAATGCCGGAGATGATCAACACGTACAACCGCTTCAAAGGCCGCGGTCTGGAATTCGTCGCGGTGGCGATGAGCTACGACGCGCCGATGTACGTCACGAACTACGCGCAGACGCGCAACCTGCCGTTCAAGGTCGCGATGGACGATGGCAGCGTCGCCAAGCAGTTCGGCAACGTGCAACTGACACCGACCACGTTTGTCATCGACAAGAACGGCAAGATTCTGAAGCGCTATGTCGGCGAACCGACCTTCGCCGAACTCGATGCGCTGCTCGACAAAGCGCTGAACGCCGCCTGATCCGCTGCATCACCGACAAAAAACCCGCCTGCTTTGCCCAGCAGGCGGGTTTTTTTATCCCTCAACGCTCGCCCTCGCTCTTCACCGCGAGCCCGTAGCGCTTGATCTTCTCGTAGAGCGTCGCCTTGCCGAGCTGCAGCCGGTCGGCGGCCGACGCCACCACGCCGCCGCACTGCTGCAGCGCTTCCGCGATCACCGCGCGCTCGAACTGCTCGGTGCGCTCCTTGAGCGACTGCGTCGCGGCGTCGAGCGGCACGGCCGTATGGTCGATCACACCGAGCACCATCCGGTCCGCCGCGTTGCGCAGTTCGCGCACGTTGCCCGGCCAGTCGCGCTGCATCAGTTCCGCGCGCTGACGGTCGGTCAGGAGCGGCGCGGGGCGCTCATAGCGCACGGCGGCGTCGAGCAGGAAATGCTCGAAGAGCGGCACGATGTCCTCGCGACGCTCCGCGAGCGGCGGCAGCGTGATCGTCACCACGTTCAGCCGATACAGCAGGTCGCGCCGGAATGTACCGTCGGCGACGTGTTCCGCCATGTCGCCCTTCGCCGCCGCGACCACGCGGCAGTTCGCGCGGATCGGCTGGTTCGAGCCGAGCCGCTCCAGCACGCCGTCCTGCAGCACGCGCAAGAGCTTCACCTGCAACGAGAGCGGCATGCTCTCGATTTCGTCGAGAAAAAGCGTGCCGCCCGACGCGTGCTCCAGCTTGCCGACGCGCCGCTTTTGCGCGCCGGTGAACGCGCCCGCCTCGTAGCCGAACATCTCGGATTCGAACATCTGCTCCGGCAGCGCGCCGCAATTCACTGCGATGAACGGTTTGTCCCGCCGCGGCGAGAGATCGTGCAGGCTTCGCGCGATCAGTTCCTTGCCTGCTCCGGTGTCGCCGTTGATGAGCACGGACGCATCGGTCGGCGCGACGTTCGCGATCAGCCGTCGCACCTGCTCGATCGCGGGACTGCGCCCGATGATGCGCGGCGCGACGCTGCTCTGCCCCGCCAGCTCGCGCCTCAGCGCCTGGTTTTCGAGCACGAGAGTGCGCCGCTCCAGCGCGCGCCGGACGGCCTCGATCAGGCGCTCGGAGGCGAACGGTTTTTCGATGAAATCGTAGGCGCCGTCGCGCATCGCCTGCACGGCCATCGAGATGTCGCCGTGGCCGGTGACGAGAATCACCGGCACCTCGGGCGCGCGCTCGCGGCATTGCGCGAGCAGGTCGAGGCCGCTCGCGCCCGGCAGGCGGATGTCGCTCACGATCACGCCGGGGAACGCCGCGTCGATCGAACGCGCTGCCGCTTCGACGCTGCCGTGCCCGGCGACTTCGAAGCCCGCGAGTTGCAGGCTCTGGACGCTCGCGCGCCGCACGAGTTCGTCGTCTTCGATAAAGATCACCTGCAGGCCAGTCGTCATTGCTCGGTCTCGCATCTACAAGGTTTTACGCACGCCGCAGCGTCAACACGAATTCTGCACCGTGCGAGCGATCGGCGTCGGCCTGCGTACCGCCCTCCGGCCCGTCGACCTCCAGCGCCATCGCCAGATTGCGCGCGACGAGCGTGCCGCCGTAGTCGCGCGCGATCGCCGACGAAATCGCGAGACCGAGCCCGAGGCCGTGGCCCATCTCCTTCGTCGTGAAGAACGGCTCGAAGAGGCGCGGCAGCACGTCGGCGGGAATGCCGGGCCCGTTGTCGCGCACGACGAGTTCCACCGTGTCCTCGCCGATCTCGACGAAAACGGAAATACGCGGCGAATCGCACGCGCCGACCGCGTCGAGCGCATTGCCGATCAGGTTGATCAGCACCTGCTCCAGCCGCAAGTCCTCGCAGCGCACGTACACCGGCGAGTCCTCACGGCGCAGTTCCGGCGCCACGTCGAGCGCGACCTCCTGCATGCGCGGACGCAGCATCGCCAGCACGTTGCGCAGTGCGCGCGCGACGTCGGTGCGTGCGTTGCGCGGCCGCGCCTTCGCGACGAAGAGTTTCAGCTGGTTCGTGATCTTGCCCATGCGCTCGGTCAGCGACGCGATCGCTTCGAGATTCTCGCGCGCCGCCGCCTGGTCGCCGCGCTCGATCAGCACGCGCGTGTTGTCGGAGAAACTGCGCAGCGCCGCGAGCGGCTGGTTCAGTTCATGCGTGATGCCGGCCGCCATCTGGCCGAGCGCGGCGAGCTTGCTCGCCTGGACCAGTTCGTCGTGGGCGGCGCGCAGGTCCTGCTCGGCGCGCGTGCGCTCGCTCACTTCCATCGTGAGCCGCGCATTGGCTTCCGACAGATCCGCGGTGCGCTCCGCCACGCGCTGGTTCAGTTCGGCATACGCCGTCTGCAACAGTTCGCGGCTGCGCAGCATGTCGCGTACGCGCACGCGCCGCATGCGCCAGTAGAAGCCAAGCAGACACAGCGACACGAAGACGAGCCCCGTCACGATGGCCGCCGTGCGCGCGGCGCTTTCGACCGGGTCGAGCGGCGCCATCGTGATGAGTTGCCAGTCGGGCTCGCCGATCGAACGGCGCGTCGCGAGATAACTCGGCGCGTTGAGTCCGCCGCCGACGCGCACGATCTGCGCATCGCCTTCGAGCGTTTTCACGACGGTCATCGGCAGCGGCGTGATGGTCTGCTGCGCGTACTGGCGCGTGGCGAACACGGACGCCTCGATGTTCTTCGGCAGCGGCCGCACCGTGTGGTATTTCCACGCCGGCACCGACGAGAGAAAGATCACGCCGTGATCGTCGGTCACGATGAGCGGCTCGGCCGCATCGGCGCTCTGCAGCCATTCGAGATTGAGCTTCACCACCGCCACGCCGACGATCTCGCGCGAACCTTCGCGATGCACCGGCTGCGAGATGTAGTAGCCCGGCTCCCGCGACACGGTGCCGAGCCCGAAGAAGCGGCCGGTGTTGCCCTTGGTGGCGTCGATGAAATACGGGCGGAACTGATATTCCGACCCGACGAAACTGTCCGTCGCGCGCCAGTTGCTCGCCGCGACGCACAGGCCGTTGGACCGGATGATGTAGGTGACGGTCGCGCGGGCGCGGCCGTTGAGGTCTTCGAGATAGCGATTCGCACGCTCGATGTTCGGCGCGTTCGGATCGGTCAGCACCTCCTGCACGAACGGATGGCGCGACAGCAAATAAGGCAGGTATTCGTAGCGCTCCAGCGTGCTCTTGAGCGTATTCGTCGTGCGGTCGACGCGCACGGCGGCATTGCGCCGCAATTCGTCGATGCCACGCTGCCACGCGATGTTCCAGGTCAGCGCACAGGCCGCCGCGAGGGCGGCAGCGAGCGCGAAGAACAGAAGCAGGCGACGCGTCACGTGAGCGGATTCCGGATGACTGGATTCCGCGATTGTGGCATAGGCTCCGGAGAGAGACGGCTGCGGCGAAGCATCGGTCGCCGGATGCTTCGCCGCGTTCATGGCCGTATCGTCCTGGGCGGCGTCAGTGCTGCTTGACCGGAACGGCGTCGCCTTCTTCGGTGTCATCCGACGCGCCGTGCGACAGCGCGTCGCGCAGCTTGTTGCGGTCGAGCTCCTTCTCCCACGCCGACACGACCACCGTCGCCACGCCATTGCCGACGATGTTCGTCAGCGCGCGGCATTCGCTCATGAAGCGGTCGACGCCGAGAATCAGCACCATGCCCGACAGCGGGATCGTCGGCACGACGGCGAGCGTCGCTGCCAGCGTGATGAAGCCCGCGCCCGTCACGCCGCTCGCGCCCTTCGAGGTCAGCATCGTCACCGCGAGGAGCGTCAGCTGCTGCGTCCACGTGAGGTCGGTGTTGGTCGCCTGCGCGATGAAGAGCACGGCCATCGTCATGTAGATATTGGTGCCGTCGAGGTTGAACGAATAGCCGGTCGGCACGACGAGACCCACCACCGAGCGCGAGCAGCCGAGCTTTTCGAGCTTCAGCATCAGTTGCGGCAGCGCGGCTTCCGACGAACTCGTGCCGAGCACGATCAGCATCTCTTCCTTGATGTACGCGATGAAGCGCAGGATGTTGAAGCCGACCATCTTCGCAATCGCGCCGAGCACGATGACAACGAACAGGATCGAGGTCAGATAGAACGTGCCGATCAGCTTGAGCATCGGCACGAGCGAGCCGATGCCGTACTTGCCGATGGTGAACGCCATCGCGCCGAACGCGCCGATCGGAGCCAGCTTCGTGATGATGCCGACCATGCCGAACAGGATGTGCGAAAGGCCGTCGATGAAGTTCGTCACCGCGCGGCCTTTCTCCCCGACGTGCGCGAGCACGGCGCCGAACAGGAGCGCGATCAGCAGGATCTGCAGGATTTCACCCTGCGCGAACGCCGACACGAGCGTGTCCGGGATGATGTGCATCAGGAAATCGACGGTCGACTGGCCGTGCGCCTTCGCAGCGAACGACGCCACGGCCTTGCTGTCGAGGGTCGCCGGATCGACGTTGAAGCCGGCGCCCGGCTTCAGGATGTGCGTCGCAGCGAGGCCGATCAGGAGCGCGAAGGTCGAGACGACTTCGAAGTACAGCAGCGCCTTGCCGCCGACGCGTCCGACCTTCTTCATGTCCTCCATGCCGGCGATACCGGTCACGACGGTACAGAAAATGATCGGGCCGATGACCATCTTGATGAGTTTGATGAATCCATCGCCGAGCGGCTTCATGTCGGTGGCGAGGGTCGGATAGAAGTGCCCGAGCGCGATGCCGATAGCAATCGCCATCAGCACTTGCACGTAGAGGACTTTATAGAAAGGTTTCTTCACGATGGTTCCAGGCAGGTTTCAGGCAGTGGGCAGAAAGAGCCAGTGGCGAGCCGCGAGTGCGAGGTGCGTCGGTGCAGGATTTGGGTGGGTCCGCACGATGAACGCGCCGCGAGCAGCAGCCAGGCCGCTACGACGACGATTCAGGGGCGTTTCGAAGGAATGGGGTGCATTGACTTGTCTCCTTACTGTTATGAGGCCTCGCGGACGAGGCTTCTTGTATTGCAAGGTCGATGCCAGTATTTGTAGCGCCTAAAACCTTGATTTAAAAGATTTTTTTGTCACCTTCGCAGGGCTTCGATCCGGCTTTCCGGAATTCCGGAATAACCCCGTCCGACGATCCGGATGAGCCTCGGGTTTTCCCTTAGAACCTTTATCTACGGGCTTTCCCGGAGTTTTTTGACTTCCCGGCGGAGCGTATCGGCAAGAAATTTGTCGGCAAATCCGAATTTCGCCGCTTGAAACCTTCAGGCGGCTTCCGGCCGAGCACCAGATATTCGGGCGCTCGAAAAAAAACCCACGTCACCGTGGGTTTTTTCATCTGGCCGGTTCGTGGCGCAAATTCAAACGACGCCTGCGTCGTGCGCCTGCTGATCCGCGTGATAGCTCGAACGCACCATCGCGCCGACGGCCGCGTGCGTAAAGCCCATCTTGTACGCTTCTTCCTCGTACATCCTGAAAGTATCGGGATGCACGTACGAACGCACCGGCAGATGGTGCTCCGACGGTTGCAGATATTGCCCGATCGTCAGCATGTCGACGTTATGTGCGCGCAGGTCGCGCATCACCTGGAGAATTTCCTCTTCGGTTTCGCCGAGCCCGACCATCAGGCCCGATTTCGTCGCGACCTCCGGATGCAGCGCCTTGAAGTCCTTCAGCAGCTTGAGCGAATGATGATAATCCGACCCCGGGCGCGCTTCCTTGTAGAGACGCGGCACCGTTTCGAGATTGTGGTTCATCACGTCGGGCGGCGCGGCGGTCAGGATGCCGATCGCGCGATCGAGGCGGCCGCGGAAGTCCGGCGTCAGGATTTCGATGCGCGTCTGCGGCGAATGCTCGCGTACCTGCCGGATGCATTCGACGAAATGCGCTGCGCCGCCATCGCGCAGGTCGTCGCGATCGACGCTCGTGATCACGACGTACTTCAGTTTCAGCGCGCCGATGGTGCGCGCGAGGTTCAGCGGTTCTTCCGGATCGAGCGGATCGGGACGGCCGTGGCCGACATCGCAGAACGGGCAGCGGCGCGTGCACTTGTCGCCCATGATCATGAAGGTCGCGGTGCCCTTGCCGAAGCATTCGCCGATATTCGGGCAACTCGCTTCTTCACACACCGTATGCAGGTTGTGCTCGCGCAGGATCTGCTTGATCTCGTAGAAACGCGAACTGCCGGTCGCCGCCTTCACGCGAATCCACTCGGGCTTCTTCAGCTTTTCGATCGGGACGATTTTGATCGGAATGCGCGCCGTCTTGGCCTGCGCCTTCTGCTTGGCAGTGGCGTCGTAGGCGGCGGGAGTCGGAGAAGTGGCGAGTTCGCCAGCCAGGTTTCCGGTTGCGTCAGTCATTCGGTCGATCCATTCAGACGGTCAGGCCGTTCTGCGTTTGAGCGGCGGCGGGGACGCCGTCGATGTGGTGGGTTAGCCGGTCTGCGAGACGCCCGGCCACTTCGTGCCAACTGGCCGCGACGCCGAGCGTCGCCATGTCGACTGTTTCGAGTCCCGCATAGCCACATGGATTGATCGCGAGGAACGGCTTGAGGTCCATCCGCACGTTCAGGCTCACGCCGTGATAGCTACAGCCGTTGCGAATCTTCAGACCGAGCGCGGCGATCTTCGCGCCTTCGTGCAGTCCGTGGAGTGCAGCATCCGCACCGCCCGCGAGCTGGTTTTCGAACGGTCGTGAGATATAAATGCCGGGCGCGCCAGCCTTGCGATCAGTCGCCAGATTATACGCCGCAAGCGTTTCGATCACGGCCTCCTCGATCCGGCGCACGAGTTCGCGCACCATCAGCTTCCGGCGGCGCAGATCGAGCAGCAGATACGCGACGACCTGTCCCGGCCCGTGATAGGTGATCTGGCCGCCGCGATCCACCTTGACGAGCGGAATGCCGCTATCGGCGATCAGCAGATGCGCGGGGTCGCCCGCGAGGCCGAGCGTGAAAACCTGCGGATGCTCGACGAGCCAGATTTCATCGGGGGTTTCGGGCGTGCGGGCGTCAGTGAAGGCGCGCATCGCGTCGAAGCTTTGCGCGTAGGGTTCGAGGCCGCGCCAGCGCAGCGTGACCGGATGCGCGGCAGACCCGAGGACGGTCGCCGCGGCGGAGTTCGAATCGAGGGGAGAGATGAGCGGCGTGGCTGACATGGTCCCGGTAGTTTACCGAAATCATGTGACACCCGCCGCCGGTGAATCCGCGCTTCGCGCGCTCAGACGGTCCTCCAGCCCGAGCGGAACCGATCGAGCATCCGATCGAAACGCTGCGCGATCCAGCCGATCGCCCGCCGGTCGGGGCGCGGCACGATCGTGAAGACGACCTGCGCAGACCGTTCACCTTCGACGGAGAGCCAGAGCCGTTCGCGCTCGCGCAGCTTCAGCTTGTCGCCAGGGGCGAGCCAGTAGTCTTCGGTGTCGTTGCTGCGCGTCGCCCAGACCGCCGCGCCCTGCACCGTGAGCCGCGTGCCGCGCGCGATGCGCATCGGCACGGTTTCGCCAGGAGGAATTTCGAAGGTGACGCTTGTGGATATTTCTCGCATGATCTGCTCCGTGAGGATTGGCTTTGCTGACTACAATCCTAGGCGCAGTAAGGCTTCGAGCAAAACGAGCAATTTTCGTCGCTATGTGAGGTAAATTAGCGAAGCGAGTGCTTTACACGATCAACATACTGTCGATTTTCCATGGACCTCCGCCAGCTCCCTGCCCTCAACGCACTGCGCGCCTTCGAAGCCGCCGCGCGCCACGAAAGCTTTTCGCGCGCCGCCGACGAACTCTTCGTCACGCATGGCGCCGTCAGCCACCAGATTCGGGCGCTCGAGGCCGAGCTGGCCGTGTCGCTGTTCGCCCGCGACGGCAAGCGCGTGCGCCTCACCGATAGCGGCCGTCAGTACGCCGCCGAAGTCCGCGCGGCGCTCGTCGCACTCGCCGAGGCCACGCGCCAGTTGCGCTCCGGAGACCGCGACCGGCGGCTCGTGGTGTCGATGCTGTCGTCGTTCTCGGCGCGCTTCGTGACGCCGCGCGTCGGCAGCTTCATCGAGAAGCATCCGGAAATCGACCTCGAACTGCTCTCGACGAACGCGCTCACCGACTTCAGCCGCGACGACGTCGATGTTGCGATTCGCTTCGGTCAGGGCAAATATTCTGGGGTGCACGCGGAAAAGCTGCTCGACGAGGTGTTTTTCCCCGCCTGTTCGCCGCGCTTCAACGGCGGCAAGCTGCCGCGCACGCCCGGCGACCTCGCGAGCATGCCGCTCCTGCGCTCGAACGACGAGCTATGGCGTCCATGGTTCGACGCCGCCGGGCTTACCGACCTGCCCGAGCCCAAGCGCGGCGTTCTGTATGAGGATTCGTCGAATTTGCTGCAGGCGGCCATCGATGGCCAGGGGATCGCGCTGGTGCGCCGCTCGCTCGCGATGCACGAGATCATCGCGGGGCGGCTCGTGCGGCTGTTCAACATCGACGGACCGAGCCCGTGGACCTATTTTTTCGTCTGTCCGACCTCGCTCCTGAAGACCAAGCGGGTGCAGGACTTTCGCGCGTGGATTTTCGACGAGGCGGAGCAGTTCAGGCGCACCTACGAATGCACGCCTGCCGCATGTGATGCGCCCATCGGAAACCTCAAAGCACTATCTTGACCATCGGATGGCCGGTGAGCGCGCGGTAGATGTCGTCCAGATGGGCGCGGCTCTGCGCGCGCACCGTGCACGTGAGGCCGGTGTAGTTGCCGCCGGACGAGGGACGCGTTTCGATGCGCGTGACGTCGAATTCGCCGTCGTGTTCACGAATCACGGTGACGATGGTGTCCTGGAAATCCGGATGCGTCTTGCCCATTACCTTGATAGGGAAATCGCAGGGAAAATCGAACAGGTCGTCGACAGATTTGGGGGTATCGGGGGTGGTCATGGCGTTCTCCTTCACTTGGCGTGCAGAGCCCAGTCTGCGAGTTCGCGCGCCTTTGCCCGCTGGTAGGCGTCATACAGTGCAGCATAGACCGCGCCGGGCCGGCCATCGCCGACCGGCTCACCGTCCAGCACGGTGATCGGCATCACTTCCTTGGTCGCGGAACTGATCATGATTTCGTCGGCGTCGCGCAATTCGGCCTCGGTGATCTCGCGCTCCTCGAAATCGATGCCCGCTTCCGCCGCCAGTTCTTCGACGAGCGCATAGCGGATGCCTTCGAGAATGCGCGGTCCGCGCGGCGCGCCGAAGAGCTTTCCGCCCTTCACGATCCACACATTCGACGACGACCCTTCCGTCAGCAAGCCGTCACGCAACTGGATGGTTTCGAGCGCGTCGTTTTCCGCCGCGTACTGCGCCATCAGCACGTTGCCGAGCAGCGAAACCGACTTGATGTCGCAATGCAGCCAGCGCTTGTCCTCGGCGGTGACGGCGCGCGCGCCCTGCGCACGGCTCGCGTCGGTCGGAAACGCGAGCGGATTGACCATCACGAAGACGGTCGGCGTGATGCCGGCCGGAAACGCGTGGCCGCGCCGCTTCGCAACGCCGCGCGTCACCTGGATGTAGACGAGCGCGTCGCCTTCGCCGCGATTTGCGTCGATCGCCTGCGCGATCAGCGTGCGCCAGCCGGCGTCGTCGAACGGATTGTCGATGCGGATCTTGCCGAGACTGCGCGCGAGCCGCGCCAGATGCTGCGTCAGGCGAAACGGCGCGCGGCCTTGCGGCGTGGCATAGAGCGGCACGACTTCATACACGCCGTCGCCGAAGATGAAGCCGCGATCCAGCACGGGAATGCGCGCTTCGGACAACGGGCCCCACTCGCCGTTCAGATAGACGACGGGATCGAGATCAGCACTCATGGCGACGGCTCCTTGCGTCATTGCTTGCGCTTGTCCCACCACAACAGCGCCGAATCCCACAGGCGTCCGGCGATACCCGCCTCCGGCACGTCCTGCAGCGCGACGAGCGGGAACTGCGCGACTTCCTTGCCATCCGCCATCATCTTGACGGTGCCGATCTGCTGGCCCTTCTTGATCGGCGCGACGATCAGCGCGTTGTGCGTGACCGTCGGTTTCACCTTGTCGCCCATGCCCTTCGGCACGGTGATGTACTGGTCCGTCGAGACGCCCGCCTTCACGTTGTTCTCGGCGCCCTTGTAGACGCGCGGCGATTCGATCACCTGATCGGCCTTGTAGAGCCGCATCGCGTCATAGGCGGTGTAGCCGTAGGTCAGCATCTTCAGGCTGTCCTGCACGCGGTTGTGCTCTTTCGGCTCGCCCATCATCACGGCGACGAGGCGCCGGCTCGCGTCGGGCACGCCGTTGAGCGGGCGCTTCGACGTTGCGATCAGGCAGTAGCCGGCCGCCTTCGTGTGGCCGGTCTTCAGGCCGTCGACGGTCGGATCGAGCCACAGCAGGCGGTTGCGGTTCGGCTGCTTGATCTTGTTGTACGTGAAGTCGCGCACCGAGAAGATGTTGTAGTACTCGGGGAAGTCGCGGATCAGGCGCGTCGAGAGCACCGCGAGATCGCCCGCCGTCGTGTAGTGCTGCGGGTCGGGCATGCCGTTGACGTCGGCGAAGTTCGTGTTCTTCATGCCGATCCGCTTCGCCGCCGCGTTCATCAGCCCGACGAAGTTCTGCTCGCTGCCGCCGACGAGTTCCGCGAGCGCGATCGCCGCGTCGTTGCCCGACTGCACGATCATCCCGTAGACGAGATCGTGGACGGTCACCGGCTTGTTCGCTTCAATGAACATGCGCGACTCGTCGGTGCGAACGCGGCGCACGGCCTCGCTCGGCATCACGGTCTGGTCCATGTTGATCTTCTTCGACTGCAGCGCATCGAAGACGAGATATGCGGTCATCAGCTTCGTGAGCGATGCGGGTTCCGAGCGTTCATCCGGGTTGCCGGATGCGAGCACCTGGTTGCTGGTGGCATCGACGAGCACCCACGAGCGCGCGGTCACGTCGGGCGGCGGCACCTGCGCGGATGCGCTCGCGGCGGCGAGCGTCGCGGGCAGCACGATCGCGGCCGCGATGGCGCGATGCAGAACGCGTTGGGAAACTTCGGGAATGAAAAAGGACAGGCCGGAAGGGGAAAAGCGCATAGGATCGGGTCGGCAGAAAAGGCATCGGCGCTTCGTCGGTTTTCGTTGGATGACGGGCGAAGCGCGGGTTGAACAGGCGGACGTTCGGGCCAGATGAGCGCGTAGTTTCGACGTGGGTGCCAGCGGATGCCGCGGGCGCAGCGAAAAAAGCGCTCGTTGGACAGACGGCCGCGCGATCGGTTCTCAAGCGGCTAAGCGATGGCGCGACGAAGGCGCCGTGTGCTCGAGCGAAACGCTGAACGCCTCGGCGTTCAGCGCAAAAAGTCTGCGCCATTATACGCGTCGCGCGATGCGCTTTTGCTTCGGATACGGCCTGATGTCCTACAGATTTGCGTATTTTTCGGGCACGCAGAAAAAACGGCGCAAAGCCTTCGGAAGGCTTGCGCCGAGCATGGCGGCTTCGAAAGATCGCGCGCTTTAGCGCCAGGCGTCGACGATCACGCGCTTCAGGATATGCAGCTTGCGATGGAAGAAGTGTTCGCCACCCGGAATCACGACGACCGGCAGTTCCTGCGGCCGCGCCCAGTCGTAGACCGACTGAATCGGCACGGTCTCGTCCACTTCGCCGTGGATCACGAGCGTGGTCTCCGGCACCTCGGCGACTTCCCAGCGGCTCGCGGCCGTGCCGACGAACACCATCCGCTCGATCGCCTGCCCCGCGTCGCGCATCTGCTTGGCTACGTGCGAGAGCACGAAGGTGCCGAACGAAAAGCCCGCGAGCACGAGCGGCACGTCGGCCTGGCCCGGGTCGGCGCGCATGTGATCGATGACGGCGCGCAGGTCGTCGCGCTCGCCGATGCCGTTGTCGTGCTCGCCTTGCGTCTGGCCGACACCGCGAAAGTTCGAGCGATACGTCGTGTAGCCGAGCTGCACGAAGGTGCGCGCGAGTGTCTGCGCGACCTTGTTGTCCATCGTGCCGCCGAAGAGCGGATGCGGATGAGCGACGAGCGCGATGCCGCGCGGCGTGCCTTCGGCGCGGTCGAGCGCGACTTCGATCTTGCCCGCCGGGCCGTCGATCAGGAATTTCTCGGTGTGTGCGTTCATGGAGGGGCGCCGCTCAGGCCGGTTGATCGATGAGAAGCCGCTCGACGATCTTGCCGTTCGCGAGATGCGAATCGACGATCTCGTCGATGTCGGTTTCGTCGATGTAGGTGTACCACGTCCCCTCCGGATACACGACGACGACCGGCCCCAGCTCGCAGCGGTCCAGGCACCCCGCCTTGTTGATGCGCACCTTGCCGTCGCCCGCGAGGCCCAGTGTTTTCACGCGCTTCTTCGCATACTCCTGCATCGCCTGCGCGTTGCAGTTCGCGCAACTCGGACGCTGCGCGTCCGGCTCGCGCTGGTTCAGGCAGAAGAAGACGTGATACTTGTAGAAAGAATCCATGAGCTTTGGCGTGAAGGAGTGTCGGTCGATTATAGCGAGCGATCCCGATCGCCGCCGCGCCGCCGCCGCGCGAGCCAGGCGCGCTCAGCGACCGACGCGAGCCAGCCGAGCGCCGCATACGGCCAGACCCACGCGAGCCAGTGAGCGAGGCCGTTGAAGTGCAGATAGCGTCCCTGCCGCCAGTCGGCAAGCACGATGTCGAAGTACGGGTTCACCGGCAGCACGTTCACGAGCACGAGCGCGACCACCAGAGCCGCGCCCGCGAGCCCCGCCCGCAGCGCGCGCGGCAGCGCGAGCGAGAACATCGCGGCGAGGGTGCCGATCGCGATGCCTTCGAGCGCACCGTCGGTCGCCCAGTCGAACGTGAGACCCGCGCGCGATTGCAGGAACGACGCGCCCGCCTTTGCGCCGAGCGTCACGGCGAGCAGCGCGAGCATCAGGCGCATGCGCGGTGCACGTTCGCGCGTGTAGAGCGTCGCGAGCACGAGGGCTGCGAACAGGTTGCACGACGTGATCAGCGCTTCCCACGAATCGTCGGGCAGGAGGCCGCCGAAGTCGTCGAGCCAGCCGCCGATGTCCCACGACGCGGGCGTCCACGCGAGGATCGCGTCCTGCATCGAAGGATCGAGGCCGTCCCAGAGCACATGGGGCAGGTCGCCGAGCGCGAACAGGAAGGGCGCGGGAAACAGCGTCGCGAACGGCCAGAGCGCCGAAAGACCGAGCACGTAGGCGGCGTCGCGTTCGAACCACGTGAAGCGGATTCGTCGCAGCAAGCCGCGATCGAGCAGCATGCTGGTCGCAGGCGCCGTGAGGACGCCGCCGATCAGCGCGCCGAGCGCATTCGCCGCGAGATCGAGATTCGATGCGACACGCGTCGGCAGATACGTCTGGATCGCTTCCATCGCGCCGGAAAGGAGCGCACCGCCCGCGAACGCGGCCGCGACCGCGAGCGCGCCGCGCCAGCGCGGATACAGCGCGAGCACGACAAGCGCGCCGAGCGGCATGTAGCCGAGCACGTTCGTGACGACGTCGAAGGCCGTCACGTATTGCGGAACCGGATCGGTGAGAAACGCGAATGGCCCGAGGCCGAGCGAGCGCCAGCCGGAAAACGGATACAGCGACCCGTACACCACGAGCGCCGCGTACACGGCGAGCGCCTGTCGCGCGAAGGCCGACGGGCGGCGCTGCCACTGCTTTGTGGTCATCGGCCGCCCGTGCGGGGCGCGCGCCGTCCGGCGGCGCTCGACCAGTGCGTCATTGCGAAGCGACGAGCGGCTGCACGCCGAGCCAGGTGGTCATCTGCGCGATGAGTTCGTCGGAGGCGGCGGCGAGCGCCTGCGCGCCGCCGGCGGCGTCGCCCGTGCTCGCCGGCGCGCGCGCCATGAACGTGCGCTGGCCGATCACGCGGCCCTGCTGCGAGAGCGTCGCGCGCACCGACACGAGCCCGTGGCTCTCGTTTGGCGCGTCGAACACCTGTTCGAAGCCGGTCAGTTCGACTTCCAGCAGCGGCGCGCGCACCGTGTCGGCGCCGGTCAGCACCGGGCCGCGCGCCGAAAGCGCCGAACGCAGGCGCTGCGTCAGCAGTTGCGCGGGCGGCATCGTCCAGTGGCTGTTCGAATACACGCCGGTGCGCAGCGCGTCGGCGTACTGCAGGCGATAGACAAACGCGTCGGAATCGAGATCGCGCGGCGCGGCCACGCCGACTACCTTCACCGGCGGCATGTTGCCGGGCGTGCCCATCGCGGGCGGCGCGCCGAGGTCGTAGCGGATGTTCGAGACCGCCGCGGGCGGACCCGATGCGCAGCCGGAAAGCGCCGCCACGGCGAGCGCGGCCAGGACAAGGGGAAAACCGCAGCGCCGCGGCAGCGAGCGGATACTCCGCATCGCGTCGAAATTCATGGGTGGCATCACAGTTCCTCGGATTCGATGCAAAAAAACGTCAGGCGTCAAACTTTAGCGCGCCAAATTTTAAGGCAAACCGACGAATTGGCCTTAAGACGCCGACTAATCCGCTCAGTTCGCCTTACAGTGCGCCTTTCGTTCGCCGCTCACTGGCCCGGTTTCGCCGGCCACGCAAAGCCCGGCTCGCCCGGCCCCGGCGCCTGCGCGGGGGCGCCGAACAGCACGCTGCGCGGATTCGTGCTGAAAGTATCGGCGGCACGGTCGATCGAACGCGCGGCGCTGCTGACGTCGTCCGCGAACGAATTCACGCGCGGCAGCGTGTCGTAGCCGACACGGGCAGACAGTTCGCGCAGCGAATCGTTCATGTCGGCGAGCGCAACGCCCGCCTGCTCCGCGGCCGCGCCAGCCTTGTTCAGGTTCGACACGAACGGCCCGTCCGGCCGGTTCAGGCTCTGGATCAGCGTGTTGGTCGACGCCAGCGCGGTGTCGAGCCGGTTGAGCGTCTGCGGCAGACGCGCGGCCGCCGGCCCGACCTGGCTCGCGAGCGTCGCGATGCCGTCCGCGGCGCCTCGCAGGCTCTTCGTCGTCGCCAGCAGCTGGTCGCGGACGTCGTCGGAGAGGAACTTGTCGGCGTCGTCGGCGAGGCGCTCGAACTTGCGCAGGATCACGTCGCCGCGCTGCTGGAGCTGGTCGAAGATCCCGGGGCGCATCGGCACCTCGGCCACCTCCTTCACCGACGACGGCAGGTCGCGCGTGTCCTTGCCCGTATCGTCGAGCTGCACGAACGCGATGCCCGTCACGCCCTGAAAGCCGAGCGTCGCGTAGGTGGAATGCGTCATCGGCGCGTTCTTGTCGACGAGAATGCGGATCCTGATCTGCCCCGGGTGCGCGCGGTCGAAGCGGATCGACTCCACCTTGCCGACGCCGAGGCCGCGATAACGCACGGCGGCATCGGTGAAAAGGCCGGTCACGTTGGTGCGGGCGATCAGGTCGTACGGCACGCGCACCGTACGGTCGACGTTGAAAAAGAACGCCGTGAACGCGATCGCCCCAACGAGGGCGATGGTGAAGAGGCCAGCCCAGAACGCATGGGATTTGTTTTCCATCGACAGGTTCCTTTTCTTCCTACTCGCTCTTTGGTAAGCCTTTCCCGCGCTTCCCGCGTCACTTCAAGCCGAGAGGTGCTTCCTCCAGCGCGATGGCCGGCAGCTTCGCGCGCCGCTCGGACGGCAGCGCCTGCAACGCGCGTCGGCCGCGCCGGCCGAGAAAATACTCGCGGATGAACGGATGGTCGACCGCCACCGCCTCTTCCACCGGCGCCGCGACCAGCACGCGCCGCTCGGCGAGCACCGCGACGCGCGTCGAGAGCGCAACCATCGTGTCCAGATCGTGCGTGACCATGATGACCGTCAGCCCGAGCGCGCGGTGCAGCGTCGCGATCAGGTCGACGAATTCGTCGGAGGCCTTCGGGTCGAGGCCGGCGGTCGGCTCGTCGAGGAACAGCAGCTCCGGTTCGAGCGCGATCGCCCGCGCGATGCCCACGCGCTTCACCATCCCGCCCGAGAGCGCCGACGGCATCTTGCTCGCGTGCTTGCACGACAGCCCGACCATCTCCAGCTTCAGCATCACGAATTCGCGGATCAGATCCTCGGGAATCTTGCCGAGTTCGCGAAACGGCTGCGCGATGTTGTCGTACACCGACAGCGACGAAAAGAGCGCGCCCTGCTGGAACATCATTCCGGAGCGCGTGCGCAGCATGCGCGCGGTTTCGTCGTCCATGCTCGCCCATTCCTCGCCGAGCACGCGGATGCGCCCGGACGTCGGCGATTCGAGGCCGAGCATCTGCCGCACGAGCGTCGTCTTGCCGGAGCCCGAGCCGCCGAGCAGCGCGACGATCTCGCCGCGCCGCACCTGCAGGTTCAGATGCTCGTGGATCACGGTGCGCCCGTAGCGCTTCGTGACGTCCTCGCACTCGATCACCGGCTCCGCGATGACGGGCGGTGGCTGGTGGCGTACGGCGGTGGCGAGAGTCGTCGACATCAGAGGCCCACGTTCTGGAAAAGGATCGCGAACACGGCGTCCGCGAGAATCACGATGGTGATCGAGGTTACGACGGAAGTGGTCGTGCCTTCGCCGAGACTTTCCGAATTCGGCTTGATGCGAAAGCCGAAGTGGCACGCGGCGAGCGCGATCAGCATGCCGAACACGACGCCCTTGCCGAGCCCGATCCACAGGTTCGCGATCGGCACGACGCTCGGCAGCGAGCGCACGAAGAACGAAATGTCGATGGACAGCACCAGCTTCGCCGCGAGCGCGCCGCCCGACAGCGCGATGATATTGGTCCACATGACGAGGAGCGGCATCGCGATGCCAAGCGCGATCACGCGCGGCAAAACGAGCCGCAGGCCGTGCGGGATGCCCATCACCTGCATCGCATCGAGTTCCTCGGTCACGCGCATCACGCCGATCTGCGCGGTGATTGCGGATCCGGAGCGCCCCGCGACCAGAATCGCCGACAGCACCGGCCCGAGCTCCCGAATCACCGACAGCCCCAGGATATTCACGATGTACTGGTTCGCGCCGAAGACGCGCAACTGCTGCGCCGAGAGATAACTCAGCACGATGCCGATCAGGAACGCGACGAGCGCGGTGATTGCGAGTGCCTGCGTGCCTGCACTATAGACATTGGCAGAGATTTCCGTCCATGGGATGCGTTTCGGACGCCGCACCAGGCCGATCAGGTCGATGACGAAGGTGCCGAACATCGCGAGGCCGCCGTACAGGTGCTCGAAGAACGAGAACAGCAAGAGACCGAAGCGCGTGACGGGATCGGTGCGGTCGATCGGCTCGGGCTCCTCGCGCTCGGCGTCGAGCAGCGCGACGCGCTCGAAAATCTCGCGCTGCGTGTCCGACAGCGCGATCACTTCCGGCATGCGCCGTCCCCAGATGCGCCACAGCGCCTGCCCGCCGACGTGGTCCAGCCGTTCGATCGAGAGCAGGTCCCAGTTGCGGATCGATTCCCTGCCGATCGCGCGCAGCCGCCGCGTCACGCCGCTCTTCGCGCGGTCGCGCGCGAGCGCGAGCGCCGTCCACTGGCCGGAGAGCCGGACCACCTTGCCCTGCTGACCGGCTTCCACTCGCAGGCGGGGCGGAGTGTCGAAGTTCAAGGATTGGAGTCGCTTGGCGGAAAGGGAGCACACATTGTAACGAAGCTTTATGTTGGAAATGAGCCTATCGACGCGCTCCCGCCGGCCGGAACCGCCCGCCGCGACTGGCGTTCGGGCGACGGCGCGCGCGCACGGGCGAGACCTGACGCGCCGGCCCGCGGCTACAATGCGAATCATGAACTCTCCACACTCGCCCTTTCCGCTCGACGCCGCCTGGCGCATCGACCGCGAGCGGCTCGCGACGCTCCTCGCGCGGCCGGTGCGCGACTGGCCCGTCGAGATCGTCGATGAAACCGGCTCCACCAACGCCGACCTGATGGCGCGCATCAAGCAACGCCCGCGCGATCCCTCGGCCGGCCAGAACGGTCTGGAGCCGCTCGTGCGCGTCGCGTATTCGCAGACGGCCGGGCGCGGACGGCGCGGCCGCCCGTGGGTGGCGCAGCCGGGCAATGCGCTGCTCCTTTCGATTGCGTGCGTGGTCGCGCGCCCGATCGAAGGCCTCGCCGGGCTGAGCCTCGCAATCGGCACGGGCGTGCTCGACGCGCTTTCCCGGCTGCCGCTTTCGGCGTCCGCCCGGCTCGCACTGAAGTGGCCGAACGACGTCCTGATCGACGACGGCAAGCTCGCCGGCATCCTGATCGAAACCGCGTGGAACACACCGCAGGCGACGGCCGTCGTGATCGGCATCGGCATCAACCTGCACGGCGCGGCGGAACTCGCTGCACAGGTCGACGAAGCGAACCGCCAGGGCAGCGCCGCCGTGCTGGCGCCGGGAAATGCGCCGGCGTCGCTGTCGCGGGCGTGGCCGAACGCCAATCTCACCGATACGCTCGCTGCGCTCCTGAACGCGCTCGACGCGACGCTCACGCGCTTTTCCGCCGAAGGCTTCCGGCCGTTCCGCCAGTCGTGGCTCGCGGCGCACGCGTATGCGGGCCGCGAAGTCGTCCTGCTCGAACAGGGCGTGGAAGTGGCGCGCGGCGTCGCGGCAGGCGTCGACGATCAGGGCCAGTTGCAGATCGACACGCCCGAGGGCCTGCGCACGGCCGCGACGGGCGACGTCAGCCTGCGGCTCACGGAATCGCGTCCATGAGCGGCGGCACGGCGCGGCTCTTGATCGACGCGGGCAACAGCCGGATCAAGTGGTCGCTGATCGACGAGAACGGCGCAGCGCTCGCGAGCGGCGCGGTCGACCATGACGCGCAGCCGGACTGGGCCGCGCAGCCGTTGCCGCGCGATGCGTGGATATCGAATGTGGCGGGAGAATCGGCGGCGAACCGCATCGACACGATGCTCGATGCCCGCTGGCCGGGCCTTGCGCGCACGACGGTTCGCGCACAGGCGCGCCAGTGCGGCGTGACGAATTGCTATGCAGAACCGTCGTCGCTCGGCAGCGACCGCTGGTGCGGCCTGATCGGCGCACATGCCGCGTTTGCGGGCGAAAACCTGCTCATCGCGACCTTCGGCACCGCGACGACGCTCGAAGCCCTGCGCGCCGACGGCACATTTACCGGCGGACTGATCGCGCCGGGCTGGTCGCTGATGATGCATTCGCTCGGCACGCACACCGCACAATTGCCGACGCTCGACGCCGCCGCCGCGCGCCGCGCGCTCGACCACGAGCCTTTGAAGGCCCGCAGCGTCTTCGCGACCGACACGCGCGCGGCGCTCTCGTCGGGATGCCTGCTCGCGCAGGCCGGGCTGATCGAACGCGCGTGGCGTGACCTGCGCGCGGACTGGCAGAGCGACGTGCGGCTCGTGCTCGGCGGCGGTGCCGCCAGCGAAATCGCCGGTGCGCTCGACGTGCCGCATACTCGCCACGATTCACTCGTGCTGGCCGGACTCGCGCTGATCGCCCGCGACACCGCCGCACGCAACCTTTCCTGACGGAGCATCCGACATGCTGCGCTGGCTCGTCGCCATTCTCATCATCGCCAACCTGCTGATGTTCGCCGTCGCGCGCGGCGCGTTCGGCCCGCTGCCCTCAGCGGGCGGGCGTGAGCCGCATCATCTGTTGCAGCAGGTGCGGCCGGAATCGCTGGCGGCGCGGCCGCTCCGGGCCGACGAAGCCGGCGACCAAGCGGTCGTCGGCGGTCCGGCGCCGGCCGCGCCCGTGCAGTCGACGCCGCTCGGGAAGTAAGCGGCGCCGCGCAGTCTGTTACTGCGCGCGGACCTTGCGTAGCAGCGCGGTCGTCGAGCGGTCGTGCTCGAACGCGATCGCGAGCGCCTTGCCGCCCCAGCTGCGCACCGCCACCGATTCGGCAAGCTTGTCCATGTCGTAATCGCCGCCCTTCACGAGCACGTCCGGGCGCAGCGCTTCGATCAGCTGCAGCGGCGTCGATTCCTCGAACTTCACCACCCAGTCGACGCTTTCGAGCGACGCCAGCAACGCCATGCGGTCGTCTTCGCGATTGATCGGGCGGTCGTCGCCCTTGCCGAGCGTGCGCACGGAGGCATCGCTGTTCACGCCGACGATCAGCGTCGCACCGAGCGCCTTCGCGTCCGCCAGATACGTGACGTGCCCGCGATGCAGGATGTCGAAGACACCGTTGGTGAACACGACCGGGCCGGCGAGGGTCGGGCGAAGCGCGGCGAGCGCGTCGCGCGTGGTGATCTTGCGTTCGAAAGTGGCTGGCATCGCGGTACTCTGGTGGAACGGGAGGAAGGGATTTTGCCACGCGGCGCGCCCGTACCCTCGTACGACGCGGGTCGCCGCCCAGACAAAACAGCCCGCCGGGCGGACCCCGGCGGGCTGTCGATTCATTGCGATTTCGAAATACGACTCTTCAGGCCGGCTGCTCCGCCGAACCGGACGCCGCCTGCAGACGCTGCACCACTTCCTTGCGATAGCGGTTCAGTTCCTGCGCCGTCGCGAACGAGCGCTCGAACAGGATGGACAGGTTGTGCAGGATTCGTTCGACAACCTTCTTCTCCCAGCTGTCGTCGAAGCGGATCTGGTCGTCGAGCCAGCGCTCGAGCCATTCCGGGTCGGGCAGGCGCGACTGGATCGTGTCGCGCGGGAAGAGCGCCTGGTTGACGTGCAGGTTCGTGGGATGCAGCGGCTTTTCCGTGCGCCGCGCCGACGCCATCAGCACGCCGATCTTCGCGAATGCCGCGCGCGCCGTATCGCCGGCGGTCGCCATCGCCTTCTTCATGTAGCGCAGGTACGCGCCGCCGTGACGCGCTTCGTCGCGCGAGATGGTCTCGTAGATGGCCTTGATCACCGGCTCCGTGTGCCACTCGGCGGCACGGCGATACCAGTGGTTCAGGCGAATTTCGCCGCAGAAGTGCAGCATCAGCGTTTCGAGCGGCGGCGCCGGATCGAATTCGAACCGCACCGCGTGCAGTTCCTCTTCGGTCGGCACCATGTCCGGCTTGAAGCGGCGCAGATACTCCATGAGCACGAGCGAGTGCTTCTGTTCCTCGAAGAACCACACGCTCATGAACGCGGAGAAGTCGCTGTCATGATGGTTGTCGCGCAGGAACATTTCGGTTGCGGGAAGTGCGGACCATTCGGTGATCGCGTTCATCTTGATGGTCTTCGCCTGCTCGTCGGTGAGCAGCGATGCATCGAACTTGTCCCAGGGGATATCTTTCTCCATATCCCAACGGACCGATTCCAGCGATTTATAAAGTTCCGGATAAAGCATGGTGTTCATAGGTCCACCCCTGATCTGCCGCTTAGTGCGAGATTCTGTCTGTAGTTACTTTCGGCCCGGCGCGCGTGGGCAAGTTTGCCGAGCGGCTTGCCGCGTGGCGCCGAACAACCAAGCTTTCAATTTTACGCGGGAAACAGGCGCACAGACGCGATAAAACGGCAATAAGCGCCCGCCGCAATCAGCTGCGACGTTTGACCGTGCTTGCCTGTTGTAGCGACGCCGCATTTCGGCTGGGCCGCCTTGCGTTTTTTGTCTACCTGGGTGAGGAGCTAAACCTGTGCCTGGGGTATGAAGGGAGCCGACCGCGGCGCCCCGCGATGCTCGGGCCGCCGACACGTTTTCACCGCCCGACCAGCTTGCCTGCCGATCATGACAGCCTTGCGTTCGCCCGCTCCGATGCGAGCGCGCGGTGTGCTCCGGGCGCCCTCGGGTAGGTTGGGCGCCGCCGGGCGAGCCGAAAGATCGCTCGCCGAACTGCAAAAATATGTCGACCGACTATAGCACGGCCGCCTGCGTGGCGGCCTGCCTCCAGGTCGCGACCGTCTCGTCGATCGGCGTCAGCCCCGGCACGTGCTCCACGCCCTCCGGCAGCTTGCGGCGCAATACGGGACTGCTGCCGCCGACCCATATGCCGACCTCCGCCGGCAGCAGGTTGCGCAGCTCGGCAAGCCCGCTCGACACCGCCTGAGCCGGCATCGACGCGGAGAACGACAGCGCGACGATGTCGAGCTTGTGCGCATTCACGGCATCGACGATGTCGTGCAGCGGCGTCTGCGTGCCGAGCCCCATACATTCGCACTCGGAGAGCGAAAAGATCGCTTCCGCCATCAGGATGCCGAGCCCGTGGCTCTCGCCGGTGAGCGTGGTGAGCAACATGCGCGGCCGGCCGCCGCGCCCGCGCAGCGCGTCCGAGAGCGGCCGCAGCAGCGTGCGCAACGTTACCTGCATCGCCTCGCTGAACAGGTGCTCGTGGTAGACCTGAAGCGTGCCCGCCGCCCACGCATTGCCGACCCGCGCTGAAAGCGGCGCCGCGATATCGAGCACGAAACGTTCGAGACCGTCGCGTGTCGCGCGCTTGAGCAGTTCGAAGCGGAAGTCGTCGTAGGCGCCGGTGCGCAACATGCGAATCAGCCGGTCGAGTTCCACGTCCGGTGCATCCTGGCCGACGCCCGACTCCTGCGCCAGTTGCTGCAGCATCTCGATCGACTGCACGAGCACCTTGCTCGGCCGGTGCCCCGCGTCGAGGAGCCGCTTGACGAGCCGGAGTTTCGTCACCTGTTCCTGCGGATAGAGGCGTTCGCCGCCCGGCGAGCGCATCGGTTGCGGGAAGCCGTAACGCCGCTCCCATACGCGCAGGGTGTCCTTCGTCAGCCCGATCTCGTGCGCGATCGCCCCGATTCCGATGCCCGCGAGCGGCACGACCGTGTCATTCCCGCCCTCGCCGTCCGCCGGCGGCTCTCGTCCCGAGTCAATTTCTGGTATGTTTGTCATGGACAAAATGTTCCAGTCGATGAAGTTGCACGGTTGCAGTCTGCGTTTAAATCCTTATCACGAAAGGCTTGTAACGCCAGACCCGTGATCCCATGATAGACGATTTTTCCAAACCATCATGGACAAAGATTGGTCCTTTGTTCAACTGCATCCGCATCGACGCGCGCTGCGTAAGTTGAGAGACCGCCGCCCGAAGCGGGCGGCCCGGCGGCCTCGGGCGAGGCGCACACCGTTCGAACCACGGAGTTGCCATGAGAGTTGCTGTCATCGGAGCCGGAATTGCGGGGCTGGCGTGCGCGTGGCGGCTCGCGCAGAGCGATGCCGCGATCGAAGCGACGCTCTTCGAGGCCAACGAATACTTCGGCGGCCACGCGAACGCGGTGGACATCACGCTCGACGGCATCACGCGTGCCGTGGACACCGGCTTTCTCGTGTTCAACCTGAGCACATATCCGAATCTCGTCGCGCTCTTCGAGGAGCTCGACGTTCCGACGACCGAAACCGACATGTCGTTCTCCGTCTCTCTCGGCGAACCGGCGCTCGAATGGGCGGGCACGACCCTGAACACGGTCTTCGCGCAGCGCCGCAACCTGCTGCGGCCCGCGTTCCTCCGCATGCTTGCGGACATCGTGCGCTTCAACCGCATCGCGACGGCGCTCGCGCTGCAGCGCGGCGACACTGCGCCGTCCGCCGAGCCGGTCGGGCGCTTTCTGGCGCGCGAACGCTTCTCCGATGCATTTCGCGACTGGTATCTCCTCCCGATGATAGGCGCGATCTGGTCGTGCCCGGTCGCGCAAATGCTCGCGTTTCCGATCGGCACGCTCGTGCGCTTCTGCCACAACCACGGGCTTCTGCAGATCGCGGATCGTCCGCGCTGGCGGACCGTCACGGGCGGTTCGCGCATCTATGTCGACAGGATGCTCGCGGGCATCCCCCATGCGCGCTCGGGTGAACCGGTCCGCTCGGTGCGCCGGTTCGGGCGAGACGTGCAGGTCGAAACCGCGCGCGGCATCGAAACATTCGACCATGTCGTGCTGGCCTGCCACAGCGATGAGGCGCTCTCGCTGATCGGCGATGCGACCGCCGCCGAACGCGACGTGCTCGGCGCGATCCGCTATCTGCCAAATCGCGCGGTGCTGCACACGGACGCCGCGATGCTGCCGGCCCGGCGCGCGTGGTCGGCGTGGAACTACGAGAGCCGCAGCACTGAAGGCGAAACGAGCGTCTGCGTCCACTACCTGATCAACCGCCTTCAGCCGCTGCCGTTCGAGACGCCGGTGATCGTCTCGCTGAATCCGGTGCGCGAGCCGCGCGCCGACAGCGTGCTGCGCGAGTTTTCGTACAGCCATCCGCTCTTCGATCAGGCCGCGATCGACGCACAAAAAAAGCTGCCCTCGCTGCAGGGCGACCGCCATACGTGGTTCGCCGGTGCGTGGACCGGCCATGGCTTCCACGAAGACGGCCTGAGCTCCGGTCTCGCCGCCGCGGCGCGGCTGATCGAGCGCGCGGCGGCGTCCCGGCGTGCGGAATTCGTCGCATGAACGCACACGATCCGCTCCGCTTCGGAGCGCCCGATGTGCTGCTCGCGGGCAGCGTGCGGCATCGGCGGCTGCGGCCAGTCGCGCATGCGTTTTCGTATCGCGTGTACACGCTGAGACTGCCGCTGCGCGCGCGGGCGGCGCGGCAGGCGCGTGGCGAACCCGGCGACTCGCGGCTTTTTGCTCACAACCGCTTCGGGCTCTTGAGCTTTTACGACCGCGACCACGGCGCGCAGGACGATTCGTCCGCGCTGACCGCGCTCGACTGGATCGACGGACTTCTTCACGCGAACGGCATCCAAGATGCCGACGGCGAGATCTATCTGCAGACGTTCCCGCGCGTGCTCGGCTACGTCTTCAACCCCGTTAGCTTCTGGCTGTGCGAGCGGGCGGACGGCGCACTGCGCGCCGTGCTTTGCGAAGTGAACAACACGTTCGGTGAACGTCATGCCTATCTGCTCGATACCGGCCGTCCGATTGCGAACGGCATGCCGCTCACGGCCCGCAAGGTGTTCCACGTATCGCCGTTCTGCAAGGTCGAAGGGGACTACACGTTCCGCTTTCTCTTCGCGCGGGCGCAAGAAGGCCGTCCGTGGCGCTCGCTCGTGCGCATCGACTACGGCGACGCGAACGGGCCGCTTCTCGTGACGAGCATCGACGGGACGGCGCGTGCGCTCGATGCGTCGAACGTGTTGCGCGTGTTCTTCGGCCATCCGCTGATGACGTTCGGCGTGGTCGCAAGGATTCACTGGCAGGCGCTCAGGCTCTTTCTCAAACGCGTGCCTTTCATCGCCAAGCCAAGGCCGCCGGGCGCGACGGTCACGCGCGCGCGATGCGAAGCGCAGGACAGGTGAGCTGCCATGTCGGCACAGCCATCCCCTGAATCGCAATTCCGATGTCCGTTCGCGCGGCTCGTGCCCTCGATGCGCGCACGCGATCCGGCACGCATCGACGGCGCGGGACGCGTCGTGCTCAAGCTGCTCGAACGGCTGCGCTACGGCACGCTGGACGTGCAACTGCCCGACGGCACCGTGCGTCGTTACGGCCACGGCCTGGCAGGCGGCCCGCGGGCGCGCGTGACGCTCGCGAACTGGAACGTGTGCACGGCGGCGCTCCGGCTGGGCGACACCGGATTCGCCGAAACCTATCTGGCCGGCGACTGGACAAGCGACGATCTGAACGCGCTGCTCGACATCCTGGTGGGCAATCGCGCGGCACTCGAAACCGCCATCTACGGCTCGTGGACAGGCAGGCTCGTTCAGCGCGTGCGGCACCTGCGGCGCACGAACACGAAGGCGGGCAGCCGTCGCAACATCCACGCGCACTACGATCTCGGCAATGCCTTCTACGCGCTATGGCTCGACGAAACGATGACCTATTCGAGCGCACTCTTCGAAGACGATCCGGCGCGCACGCTCGCCGATGCGCAGCGCGCGAAATACCGGCGGCTGCTACGCGAACTGCGCATCGACAACGCTGACGCGCGCGTGCTCGAAGTCGGCTGCGGCTGGGGCGCGTTCGCCGAAGTCGCAACGCGCGAGACCGGCGCGCATGTGACGGGCGTCACGCTGTCGAAGGAACAGTTTGCGCACGGACGGATGCGCATCGCGCAGGCGGGCCTTGCCGAACGGATCGAGTTGCGCCTTCAGGACTATCGCGACACGCACGGCCAGTTCGACGCGATCGCCTCGATCGAAATGTTCGAGGCCGTCGGCGAGCGCTACTGGCCCGCTTATTTCCAGTGTCTCGCGCGCAACCTGAAGCGCGGTGGACGCGCGTGCGTACAGACCATCACCATCGACGACGCGCTCTTCGCACGCTATCGGACAGGCAGCGACTTCATCCAGCAATACATCTTTCCGGGCGGCATGCTGCCCTCGCCTTCGGCCTTTGCGGAATGCGCGCGCCAGCATGGGCTGAAGGTGATCAATCAGCTCTCGTTCGGCGCCGACTACGCGCGCACGCTGAAGCTCTGGCGTGCCGCGTTTCTGGCGCGCGTGGACGCCGTGCGCGAACAGCAGTTCGACGAGCGGTTCATTCGCTTGTGGGATTTCTATCTGTGTTACTGCGCGGCGGCTTTCGCGCATGCAAATACGGACGTGATCCAGTTCACGCTCGCGCACGCGTGACGCATCAGTCGCTGGAAGAATCGCCGCCGGAACGGCCGACGAGCGCCCGGCACGCTCGCCGCAGCATATGCAGGTCGCGCCGGTAATTGCGGCAGCCGCTGCAAGTAATCAGGTGCAGACGAAGCTGGTTGCGCTCGTGAAGCGTCGTGCGGCGGTCCATGTCATTCGACATCAATTGCGTCGCTTCCTTGCAGGTCAGCATCAGGCACCTTTCTCGTCGAACCATCGATTCTGCAGGCAGAGCCGCAGCGCCATCTTCGCGCGGTGCAGGATCACGCCGCAGTTGGTCTTCGTGATGGCGAGCTCGACGCACACGTCGTCCACCGACACATCGAGGAACTCTCGCATCATGAAGACGCGCGCCGTCGCGGGCGGGAGATTCGTCAGGCAGAGTTCGAACACGGTCCAGAACTGGGTCTGCGCGAGCGTGGCCTCCGGGTCGCCCCACGCCGACGGACGTTCGTTCTTCTTCCAGTGATCGTGCTCGTCGAAGAGCGCGTCGAACGCATCCGCCGGTATCTCTTGGTCGTAAGTATGGCTGGAAAGATTACGCGCTCGTAAGCGAAAGGTATCGACTATCTTGTTCTTAAGAATCGCGAACACCCACGTGCTGAACTGCGCCTGACCGCGAAACTCGCTGATGCGCGCCATCGACGCGAGCATCGCTTCCTGAACCGCGTCCTCCGCCTCCGTGCGATCGCGCAGCTGCAGCAGGGCAAAGCGCAGCAGCATCTCGCGCAGCCGCGCGAGATCGGGCTGAAATCCGGACGACGTGAGTTCGCTCATGGATCGAAAAGGCAGCTTACGGAATTCGAACATGGCCGCGCGGCGGCCCGGGTCGGGTGATTCGTCGCGGCTCGCCGGCAGTAAAAAAATCTTGCCCGACGATGTAATACGCCGCCCCGCCCGACGACTAATCCTCAAAGAACCGTGCTGCAGGGTAATCGCAGAACGACGACCAGCTTAAAGGAAACCAAAATGACCGCGCAACAGTCGCATGCAGCCATTCCCGGCGGCTCGCCCGCACGCGCCGCCGTTATTCAGCCGGCGTGGCTGCGCATCTCGCACTGGCTCAACGCCATCGCCGTCATCCTGATGATTCTTTCGGGCTGGCGCATCTACGACGCGTCGCCGGTATTCAAGGGCTTCACGATTCCCACTGGCATCACGCTCGGCGGCTGGCTCGGCGGCGCGCTGCAATGGCACTTCGCGGCGATGTGGCTGCTGTTCTTCAACGGCCTCTTCTACCTCGCGATGAACCTCACCACCGGCCGTCTCTTTCGCAAGTTATTGCCGGTGTCGCCGGGCGCGATCTTCCGCGACCTGCGGCTCGCGCTGACGGGCCACCTCGCCCACGACGACCTCGCCCGCTACAACGCGGTGCAGAAGTTCGCGTACCTCTTCGCGATAGTCGATCTCATCGTGCTCGTGCTGTCGGGTCTCGTGATCTGGAAGTCGGTGCAGTTTCCGCACCTGCGCGAACTGATGGGCGGTTATGACAATGCCCGCATTGTGCACTTCGTCGCGATGTCGCTGCTGGTGGCTTTCATCGTCGTTCATGTGGCGATGGTCGCGCTCGTGCCGCGCTCGCTCCTCACGATGATCCGCGGCCGCTGACCCCTCACGCACAGACCAAGCTGGAGAACGGAAGATGACATCCGCCAAACCCCGCCGCAAGGAGACACCGATCGCGCCCGGCATCGATCGCGAGTCGCTCCTGATCGACGCACGGCGCGAACTCGAAATGCCCGCGCGACGCCTCTTCGGCAAGCAACTGCTTTCGCTCGGCGGCCTCGCGATGCTCACCGGCTGCGGCATTTCCGACAACAAGTCGGTCGAGACATTCCTCACGCGCGTCTCGCGCCTGAACGACGGCGTGCAGGCGTGGATCTACGATCCGAACCGCCTCGCCCCGACCTATACGCGCGCCGAACTCACGAGGCCGTTTCCGTTCAACGCGTTCTACGTCATCGAGGACGCGCCCGAAGTCGACGGCGAAGACTTTCGCCTGAAGGTGAGCGGGCTCGTGGCGGACAAGCGCGTCTGGTCGCTGCCCGAGCTTTACGCGCTGCCGCACGCAGAGCAGATCACGCGGCACATCTGCGTGGAAGGATGGAGCGCTATCGGACGCTGGGGCGGCACGCCGTTTTCCGAGTTCCTGAAACGCGTCGGCGCCGACACGAGCGCCAAATACGTCGGCTTCAAATGCGCCGACGACTACTACGAAAGCATCGACATGGCGACCGCGCTGCATCCGCAGACGCTCCTCACCTTCACCTACGACGGCGAAACGCTGCCCGCGAAATACGGATTCCCGATGAAGCTGCGCATGCCGACCAAGCTCGGCTACAAGAATCCGAAGCACGTCATGGAGATCTTCGTCAGCAACACGTTCCCTGGCGGCTACTGGGTCGATCAGGGATACAACTGGTTCGGAGGCTCGTGACGCGGCGAAATGCCATTCGTTTTGCCACTCGTTTGGCCGCCGCGACGCAACTTCGATTCACCCCGGCTCGTCCGGACAGCTTCTCACACGATATGAGGTCGACATGAAATTTCTGATCACCGCAGCGATCACTACAGCGCTGGCTTTTTCCGGTTCGATGGCGTTCGCTCAGGCGAGCGGCGCGATGGCGGGCGACGCGATGTCGCACGACTCGATGAGCAAGGACTCGATGTCGAAGGACGGCATGTCCCACGACGCGATGAAGAAAGACTCGATGAAAAAGCCCCAGAAGGAGAAGAAAGGCGCGATGGGCATGGAGCACGGCGCTTCGTCGTCGATGTCGCAGTAACGCTTCGACGCGTGCACGGCGCGCGCCGTGCACGTCGGGCACGAATCAGCCGGCCGTGGCCTCGCGAGAGCCGTTCACTCGGACTTCTTGCGCGGCGCGGGCTTTTTTGCGGACGCCTTTTTCGCTGCCGCGTCTGCGTCGGCGGCGGAATCGTCGGATGAAGCCGCCAAGCCCTCGTCCTTCTCGTCCGAGGTAGCCGAAGCCGGTGCCGAACTCGCGGACGGGCTTGCAGCCGGCGTCACCGCTTGTGCCGCCTGCGTGGCCTGCGCCATCGCGATGCCCGCAAGCTGATTGAATTGCGTCTGCAGCAGGTTCCACCATCCCGAAGGATCGAACGCTGTTTCACTGGCGTCTTCTCCCTCCGGCTTCTCGTCTTTCCGCGCTTCGGGCAGCGGCGCCTGCTTCGGCGCTTCGCTCCTCGTGCTCGCGCTCGTCATCGGCCAGCCGGATGCTTTCGGCTTCTCGGCGGGCGCCGGCGCCTGCGCCTTTTCCACCGACGACTGCGCATACGCTCCGAACGCGCGCAGCGTCGCGAGCGTGGCGCGCTGCACTTCGAGCGCCTGAATCGCCGATTGCAGCATGTTCAGGTTGAGCTTGAGCCATTGCTCGATTGCGCGCATGTCGGTCACGCGCTTGTCGAGTTCCTCGATGTTCGAGAGCGGCGCGAGCATGTCGGACATCATCGAGAGCGACGGACCGACGCCCTGCGTTCCGCCCGGCATCGCGGCGGCCGTGAAGGGATTGAGGCGCATCAGCTCCCACATCTTTCCCATCATGTCGGCCTGTGAAAAGCCGGGAATGCCGGAAAAGGCGCCAAAGGGCGGCGTACCGCCGGATGTATCGGTCATGCGAATCTCCTTCGGTAAGCGATGCGGCGCGTGAGGAGTGTCACGCCGCGCATCGCGCAATGATCCTTCGTCAAGGTCAGAACGGCGAGCCGTCCGGGAAATCGGGCGGACGCCGCTCGCGCAGCGAGCGCATGCCTTCCTGCACGTCGGGCCCGGAAAAGCCCATGAACTCGAGTGCGAGCGACGCATCGAAAGTCGGGCCCGCCGAGCGCAGCCAGTTGTTCAGCGCGTATTTGGTCCAGCGGAGCGCCGTCTGCGAGCCGGCGGCGAGCCGGTTCGCCACTTCGATCGCCTTCGGCATCAGTTCGCCTTCATCCACCGCGAGCGAGACGAGTCCGATGCGCTCCGCCTCCTCGCCGCTCACCGGCTCGCACAACAGCAGGTAATACTTCGCTTTCGCCATGCCGCACAAGAGCGGCCACACGATCGCCGCGTGATCGCCCGCCGCGACGCCGAGCCGCGTATGGCCGTCGATGATGCGCGCCGTCTTCGTGGCGATCGAGATGTCGGCCAGCAATCCCGCGACCAGCCCCGCGCCGACCGCTGGCCCGTGCATCGCGGAAACGATGGGCTTGCTGCAGTTGATCACGTTATAGACGAGATCGCGCGCCTCGCGCCAGACTCGCGTGCGCACGTCGAAGTCGGACGCCATCGCTTCGACGAGATCGAGATCGCCGCCCGCCGAGAAGCCTTTGCCCTCGCCGCGGATCAGCGCGACGCGGGTGTCCGGATCGCGGTCGATATCGCGCCAGATGTCCGCGAGTTCGCGGTGCATGTTAGCGTCGGCGGTCGCAAGGCTGCTCTTGTTCGTGCCCGCGCCGCTCATCACGACTTCGAGCACGCCGTGCGGATGGCGCCGCAACTTCAGCGACGTGTACTGCGCATAGAAAGAGAGGTCATCGCTCATGGCGCTTCCTTTGAAAGAGGCTGTCAGCGCGGCTGATACACCCACTTGCCGTCGCTGATCTCGACCATCACGCGCGCGCGCTGATCGAGGCCGATGTGATCGGTCGCCGACATGTTCACGAGCCCGTTGGTATCGGCGAAATTTTTGGTGCCTTCGAGCGCGTCGCGCAGCGCGCGGCGAAACTCCGGCGTGCCGGGCGCGCCCGCCTTGATCGCGAGGGGCATCGCGCGGTCGAGCAGCATGCCCGCGTCCCACGTATACGAGCCGAACGCCGACACCGAGCCCGGCCCGTGCTGCGCCTCGTACAGCTTGATGTACGCGAGCGCAAGGCGTTTTGCCGGATGATCGTCCGGCAGTTGCGCGGCGACGAGCACCGGGCTCGTCGGCAGGAACGTGCCGTTGCAGTCGGCGCCGCACACGCGCAGGAAGTCGCGGTTGCCGGTGCCGTGGTTATGGTAGATCTTGCCCTTGTAGCCGCGCATCGCGAGCGTCTTCGGCGGCAGCGCCGCGGGCGTGCCCGCCGCGCCGACGACCACCGCATCCGGCTTCGCCGCGAGAATCTTGAGGATCTGGCCGGTCACGCTCGGATCGGTGCGGTTGAAGCGCTCGTTCGCGACCATCGCGATCTTGTGCAGTTGCGCGAACTTCGCGACTTCCACATAGAACGTCTCGCCGAGCGCATCGGCCTGGCCGATGTACGCCATCGTCTTCACGCCGTGGTTGCTCGCGTGCTCGGCGATGGCCGACGCCATCATCGCGTCGGTCTGCGGCGTCTTGAATACCCAGTGGCGCTTGGCGTCGACAGGCTCGATGATCTTCGACGATGACGCCAGTGAGATCATCGGCGTCTCGCCTTCGGCCACGACATCGATCATCGCAAGCGAGTTCGGCGTGATCGACGATCCGATGATCGCGTCGACGTGGTCTTCGGAAATCAGCTTCTTCGTGGTCTGCACGGCTTGCGTGGTGTCGGACGCATCGTCGAGCACGATGTAGTCGACAGGGCGCCCGCCCATTTCCTTCGGCAAGAGCGCGACAGTGTCGCGCGCGGGGATGCCGAGCGATGCGGCCGGCCCCGTCAGCGAGAGCACGAGCCCGATCTTCACATGCGGCGTCTGCGCGAAGGCGCCCGCCGAAATCGCCATCGATACACCGACCACCCACCGTTTCAGGCCTGTTCGCCAACGCTGCATTTCGAAGTCTCCGTTTTCGTTTTTGTTGTGCATCTCAAGCTGCCGGGCAAGTGTAAGGCGCCCGGAAGCGTTGGCGCATCGGGCGAAACCCGTTGCGCCCTGTGGCCACGCTCACTCGTGCAGGGCCACGACTGCCTGGTCGATCGCGCCGAAAATCGACTTGCCGGCTTCGTCGAACATTTCGATCTTCACGCTGTCGCCGAACTTCATGAACTCGGTCTGCGGCGCGCCGTGCTCGATGGTTTCGAGGCACCGCTTCTCCGCGATACAACAATAGCCGCGCTTTGCATCCTTGTTCGAGATCGTGCCCGATCCGACGATCGATCCGGCGCGCACGTTGCGCGTTTTCGCCACGTGCGCGATCAGCTGGCCGAAGTGGAACACCATGTCCGTGCCGCAATCGGGCTGGCCGACCTTCTTGCCGTTCCAGTGCACGATCATCGGGCGATGCACGCGGCCTTCGCGCCACGCGTCGCCGAGTTCGTCGGGCGTCACGGCGACCGGCGAGAACGCAGTCGCCGGCTTGCTCTGGAAGAACCCAAAGCCCTTCGCGAGTTCGGCGGGAATCAGGTGGCGCAATGAAACATCGTTGACGAGCATCAAGAGGCGCACATGCCTGAGCGCTTCGTCGGGTTTCGTGGTCATCGGCACGTCGCTCGTGATCGCGGCGACTTCTGCCTCGAAGTCGATGCCGAACGCTTCCGATGCGCACACGATGTCGTCCGTCGGGCCGATGAAGTCATCGCTGCCGCCCTGGTACATCAGCGGATCGGTCCAGAACTCGGGCGGCATCTCGGCGCCGCGCGCGCGGCGCACGAGTTCGACGTGATTCACGTAAGCAGAGCCGTCGGCCCACTGGAACGCGCGCGGCAGCGGCGCCATGCACGACTTCGCGTCGAACGAAAACGCGTTGCGCGCGCGGCCCTGATTGAGCGCTTCGTAGAGATCGAGCAGTTGCGGCGCGTAGAAGGTCCAGTCGTCGAGCGCGCGCTGCAGCGTGCCGGCGATCGCATCCGCGATCGCCGCCGTGCGCAGGTCGCGGGAAACGACGATCAGCTGACCATCGCGCGTGCCGTCCTTCAGCGTGGCAAGTTTCATAGGGTGACTTGGTGGTGTGGGATGACGATGAGGGAAATCTATTTTACGATGGTGAATCCGGGGCGGGGCACGCCGCTCGCTCGCAAATTTCCCATGTCCTCCAAATTTCCCCAGTCCGCCGACGAAACCGATGACACCTCCGAAACCGCCGACGCCATTGAAGGCGGCGAAGAAAAGGCGCGCTCCGGCATCCAGTCGATCGAAGTCGGGTTCCGGCTGCTCAACGTCCTGACTCACGAACCGCGCGCGATGATGCTGCGCGATCTCGCGCAGCGCGCCGGCATGAGCCCGGCGAAGGCGCATCGCTATCTCGTGAGTTTTCAGCGGCTTGGGCTCGCATCGCAGGACCCGGTGTCCGGGCGCTACGAACTCGGCGGCTTCGCGTTGCAGATGGGACTTGCGCGGCTCGCGCGCGTCGATGGCGTGAAGCTCGCGCGCATCGCACTCTCCGAACTGCGCGACAGGCTCGATCAGACCGTCGGCATCGCGGTGTGGGGCAACCAGGGACCGACCGTCGTTCACTGGATGGAATCGAGTTATCCCGCGAAGGCGTCGCTGAAACTCGGCGACGTGATGCCGCTGCTTTCGTCGGCGACCGGGCTGCTGTTCGCCGCGTATCTGCCGCGCAGCAAGACGCAAGCGATGCTCGAGCGCGAACTCGCGGCGACGCGCAAGACGATGGCGGAGATCGAACCGCTACTCGCCGAGGTGCGCGAACATGGCGCGGCGCGCATCGAAGGCATGCTGCTGCCGACGATCCACGCGTTCTGCACGCCCGTCTTCGATTCGACCGGCGATCTCGCGCTCGGGCTGATCGCACTCGGACACGAAGGCGCGTTCGATACGCGCTGGGGCGGTGAAATCGATTCCGCGCTACGCGCATGCGCGGCGGATCTTTCATATCAACTGGGATACTCCGAGCAGGAGCGCTGACCCGCAATCGACGCTAACGTGACGTAACGTAACGCGATGCGAAAGCGCGGAACATCGCTTTCGCGGGGCGTGTCATAAGCGTTTGCCCCTTTCCCCGCGTTCGCACGCGTTCGCCACGCACACAAAGCCCGTTCCGATGCCGCTTTTCCCCTTACGCCGCCCGCGCCCCGCCGATGGCGAGCCGCGCAGCGGCGCTTCCCGTCCCCCGGATTCCCGGCCGCCGCGCCGCTGGGGCCGCTGGGCGCTGGTGCTGCTCGCGGTCGTCGCGTTGCACTGGAGTGCGGCACGCTGGGTCGGGCGCAACGGGAACGCGTCGAACCCGCCACCCGCCGACGACGTGCCGGTGCAGGTCGCGCTGCTCACGCCGAAGCCGGTCGAACAGGCGCCGCCGCCCGCAGCGCCCGCGGCGCCCGTTGCCCCGCCGGCCGTGCCGAAGCCAGCGCCGAAACCCGCCGCGCCGCAGCCAAAGCCGGCTGCACCGGTATTGAGCGTTGCGCGCGACGACGCCCGTGCGCAGCCCGCCGCCGCGCCTGGCGCGGCCAGCGCAGCGGCGGCCTCGCAGGCCGCTGCGGCATCGGCGGCGAATGCGACGGCAAACGCATCAGCGAAATCGGCGCCCCCCGCATCCGGCGACAAATTCGACGTCCCGCCAACGGGCGAGCTGCGCTATGACACGCTCGTGAACGGCGTGATGAACCAGACGGGCACGATCCACTGGATCAACGACGGCCAGCACTACGAGATGGTCGTCTCGATCCCGATTCCGTTCGTCGGCCCTTACGTCTATTCGAGCCACGGCCACCTCGACGGCTTCGGCATCGCGCCCGAGCAGTATTCCGAGCAACGCGGCCGCCGCGCCGCCGACGTCACGATCTTCAATCGCGAGTCGAAGCAACTCGTCTACACACGCACGCCAGCGAGCCAGCCGCTCGCCGATGGCGCGCAGGATCGCTTCAGCGTGTTCATGCAACTCGCGAGCCTCGTGCGGGGCGCCCCCGACAAGTACACGCCGGGCGTGGCGCGCCAGTTCAGCGTTGCGGATAACGACAGCAACGAAGTCTGGTCGTTCGAAACTGTCGGCGATGAAACCGTGCAGGCTCGCGGCGGCGCGATGAGCGCGCGCCACTTTACGCGTCTGCCCCGCCGCGAGGGCGATCGCCGTCGAATCGACGTGTGGCTCGCGCCATCGCTCGGCTGGCTGCCGGCGCGCATCGTGCAAACCGAGCCGAACGGCCTGCAGATTGAACTGGTGTGGCGCGGCAAGCTGCAACCGCCCGCCGCACCGGCACCCGATGGCACCGGAACTAGCGGCCCGGGCACGACAGATGCGTCAGACGAATCCGCGCCCGCGGCCTTACAGCCCGAGAAACCCTAGCGATGACCGGGGCCCGATCGGGATGAAGTAAGCAGGGCGCCATCCGCAATCGCATTTTTACGGAGCCAACATGCAGGTGACGATCAACGGTATCGACACGCGTTATGTGCTGAGCAACGAAGGCGGCGGCCCATGGCTGACCTTCATCCACCAGCTGGCCGGCGACCTGTCGGTGTGGGACCAGCAGGCCGGCTATTTCCGCAACGATTACACCGTGCTGCGTTATGACCTGCGCGGCCACGGCGAGACGGCGGTGTCGCCCGGCGCGTTCAACATCAGGGATCTCGCCGACGACCTCGCCGAACTACTGCACAAACTCGGCGCACCGAGCACGCACGTGGTCGGCCTGTCGATTGGTGGGATGGTCGCGCAACAGTTCGCCGTCGACCACGGCTCGCTTGTCGATACTTTGACCGTCGTGGGCGCGCCCGCCTTCACGCCTGAAGACGCACGTCCCATTTTTGGGCAGCGCGCGGCATCCGTGCGCGAAAACGGCGCAGCGAGTATTGTGGAAGCAACACTCGAACGATGGCTCACGGCAGAGTTCCGGCAACGGCATCCCGAAGTGGTCGAGCAGATTCGCGAAACGATCCTGCGCACGCCACCAGAGGGTTTCGCGCGCGCTGCCGAGGCCGTTAGCGATTTCGATGTACGCGAAAAACTGGGTTCGGTGGCAAAGCCCACGCTCGTCGTTGCCGGAAGGCACGACGCGGGCACGCCGAATGCTGCTTCCAGGCTGATCGCCGACACCGTGCCGGGTGCGCTTTTTGAAACACTCGACGCGGCGCATCTGTCCCCGATCGAGTCCTCAACGCAATTTACCGCGCTTCTTGGAACATTTTTGCGCAATTCTGTCTAAAAGAAAGCCTCGATGGGCTTCTGGCAACACGTCGAGGCCACCCCTTGAATTCCAACCCAAGCGCTCCACTTATGGTGCAGGATGCCAGGAGCAACAGGAATAAGGAGTGTCGCCATGCAAATGATCTACAACAGCCCTAACTATTGCGTTGTGGAGTTCCCGCCGCAGGACAACCATCTGGCGATGAAGGCCGGCGGCTACGAGATCGTCGACAAGAACACTCAGCGCGAAATCTTCATCGATGGCGCGCTGGCGGCCAAGTTTCGCGAACATGTCCAGAAGTTGATCGAAGAAGAACCGTCGCTCGAAGATGTCGACGAGTTCCTGGGTCAGTTCGACGTTCTGATGAACCAGCCGGTGATCCTTCACTGACTCGACCAACGGGTCACAGAGTGCGGCGCCCAGAGCCGCATCGACCTCACAGGTGACACCCCCACGAAGCCCCGGCGCGCAATGCGCCGGGGCTTTTTGCCAGATGGGCGCGCCTTGCCCGTCGAGCCTCTCGTGGCGGCGACGGCCTTCTGGCCGTCCGGCTACAATGACAGGCTAACTTCTTACCTGGTGCGAGCCTTGCCTGTCATGAACGAGACCGCCAATTCAACCGCCCCGGCCACCGCCGGACGCCCGCCACGCCGCGAATACACGCGCGGCGCGACGCTGCCCGCGCTGCTGCAACGGCGCATCCTCATACTCGACGGCGCGATGGGCACGATGATCCAGCGCTACAAGCTCGACGAGGCAGCCTATCGCGGCGAGCGCTTCAAGGACTACGGGCGCGACATCAAGGGCAACAACGAATTGCTGTCGATCACGCAGCCGCAGGTCATTCGCGAGATCCACGACCAGTACCTCGCGGCCGGCGCCGACATCGTCGAAACGAACACTTTCGGTGCAACGCGCGTCGCCCAGGCCGACTACGGCATGGAAGAACTCGCCGCCGAGATGAACCGCGAATCGGTGAAGGTCGCGCGCGAGGCGTGCGACAAACACTCGACACCGGACAAGCCGCGCTTCGTCGCGGGCGCGATCGGGCCGACGCCGAAGACCGCAAGCATCTCGCCCGACGTGAACGATCCGGGTGCGCGCAACGTGACCTTCGACGAGTTGCGCGAGGCCTACTACGAGCAGGCGAAGGCGCTGCTCGAAGCGGGCTGCGATCTCTTCCTGGTCGAGACGATTTTCGACACGCTGAACGCGAAGGCCGCGCTTTTCGCGCTGGACCAGTTGTTCGAGGACACCGGCGAACTCCTGCCGATCATGGTTTCGGGCACGGTCACGGATGCGTCCGGACGGATTCTTTCGGGACAGACCGTCGAGGCATTCTGGAATTCGCTGCGTCACGCGCGGCCGCTGACGTTCGGCCTGAACTGCGCGCTCGGTGCCGCGCTGATGCGTCCGTATATCGCCGAACTGGCGAAGCTCTGCGATACGTACGTGTCGTGCTATCCGAACGCGGGCCTGCCGAATCCGATGAGCGATACGGGCTTCGACGAAACGCCCGATGTGACGTCCGGCCTGCTGAAGGAGTTCGCCGAAGCGGGGCTCGTGAATCTCGCGGGCGGCTGCTGCGGGACGACGCCAGAGCACATTGCGGAGATCGCGAAGGCGCTTGCCGATGTGAAGCCGCGCAAGTGGCCGTCGCACTATCGCGACGCCGCCTGATTTCGGCCCCATAACGACAACCATACCGCACAGCACACCATGACCGATCACACGATGCGCCTTTCCGGCCTCGAACCGTTCAACGTCACCGAAGGCTCCCTCTTCATCAACGTTGGTGAGCGCACCAACGTGACCGGATCGAAGGCTTTCGCGCGCATGATCCTCAACGGCCAGTTCGACGAGGCGCTCGCCGTCGCGCGCCAGCAGGTCGAGAACGGCGCGCAGGTCATCGACATCAACATGGACGAGGCAATGCTCGATTCGAAGGCGGCGATGGTCCGCTTTCTGAACCTGATCGCCTCGGAGCCGGATATTGCGCGCGTGCCGATCATGATCGACTCGTCGAAGTTCGAGGTGATCGAAGCCGGCCTCAAGTGCGTGCAGGGCAAGGCAATCGTAAACTCGATCTCGCTGAAGGAAGGCGAGGAGCCGTTCCGCCACCACGCGACGCTGATCCGCCGCTATGGTGCGGCGGCCGTCGTGATGGCCTTCGATGAAAAGGGCCAGGCCGACACCTTCCAGCGCAAGACCGAAATCTGCAAGCGCTCGTACGACTTCCTCGTGAACGAAGTGGGCTTTCCGCCCGAGGACATCATCTTCGATCCGAACATCTTCGCGATCGCGACTGGCATCGAAGAGCACAACAACTACGCCGTCGATTTCATCAACGCCACGCGCTGGATCAAGCAGAACCTGCCGTACGCCAAGGTGAGCGGCGGCGTGTCGAACGTGTCGTTCTCGTTCCGCGGCAACGACCCGGTGCGCGAGGCGATCCACACCGTGTTCCTGTATCACGCGATCCAGGCCGGCATGGACATGGGCATCGTCAACGCGGGGCAGCTGGGCGTCTATCAGGACCTCGATCCGGAACTGCGCGAACGCGTCGAGGACGTGGTGCTGAACCGTCGCGAGGACGGCACCGACCGTCTGCTCGAAAGCGCCGACCGGTTCAAGACCGGCGCCGCAAAGAAGGAAGAGAACCTCGAATGGCGCAACCAGCCGGTCGAGGCGCGCCTTTCGCATGCGCTCGTGCACGGCATCACGAACTTCATCGTCGAAGATACGGAAGAAGTGCGCGCGAAGATCGAGAAGGCGGGCGGCCGTCCAATCAACGTGATCGAAGGGCCGCTGATGGACGGCATGAACATCGTCGGCGACCTGTTCGGCGCGGGCAAGATGTTTCTGCCGCAAGTCGTGAAGTCGGCGCGCGTGATGAAGCAGGCGGTCGCGCATCTGATCCCGTTCATCGAGGAAGAGAAGAAACGCATGGCCGACGCCGGCGCCGACGTGCGCCCGAAAGGCAAGATCGTGATCGCGACCGTGAAGGGCGACGTGCACGACATCGGCAAGAACATCGTGTCGGTGGTACTCCAGTGCAATAACTTCGAAGTGGTCAACATGGGCGTGATGGTGCCCTGCGCGACCATCCTGCAAAAGGCGAAGGAGGAAGGCGCGGACATCATCGGCCTGTCGGGGCTCATCACGCCGAGCCTCGAAGAGATGGCCTACGTCGCGTCCGAAATGCAGCGCGACGACTACTTCCGCGGCAAGCAGACGCCGCTCCTGATCGGCGGCGCGACCACTTCGCGCGTGCACACGGCCGTGAAGATCGCGCCGCACTACGAAGGGCCGGTGGTCTATGTGCCGGACGCGTCGCGTTCCGTTTCGGTGGCGTCGAGTCTGCTGTCCGACGAAGGCGCGGCGAAGTATCTCGACGACCTGAAGACCGACTACGACCGCATCCGCACGCAGCACGCGAACAAGAAAGCGCAGCCGATGGTGACCTACGCCGAGGCCCGCGCGAACCGCACGAAGATCGACTGGGCGGGCTACACGCCGAAGAAGCCGACGTTCATCGGCCGGCGCGTGTTCAGGAACTACGATCTGGCGGATCTCGCCAACTACATCGACTGGGCGCCGTTCTTCCAGACCTGGGATCTGGCGGGCCCGTATCCGGCGATCCTGAACGACGAGATCGTCGGCGAGTCGGCGCGGCGCGTGTTCTCCGATGGCAAGTCGATGCTCTCGCGCATCATCCAGGGCCGCTGGCTCACGGCGAACGGCGTCGTCACGCTGCTGCCCGCCAACACCGTGAACGACGACGACATCGAAATCTATACCGACGAATCGCGCACCAAAGTCGCGCTGACGTGGCGCAACCTGCGCCAGCAGAGCGTGCGCCCGGTGGTCGACGGCGTGATGCGCCCGAACCGGTCGCTTGCCGACTTCATCGCGCCGAAGGAGTCGGGCGTCGCGGATTACATCGGCATGTTCGCCGTGACAGCGGGTCTCGGCGTCGACAAGAAGGAACAGCAGTTCGAAGCCGATCACGACGATTACAGCGCGATCATGCTGAAGGCGCTGGCCGACCGCTTCGCCGAGGCGTTCGCCGAAGCGCTGCACGCGCGCGTGCGGCGCGAACTGTGGGGCTACGCGGCCAGCGAAACTCTCGACAACGAGGCGCTGATCGCAGAGAAATATCGCGGCATCCGTCCGGCGCCGGGTTATCCGGCATGCCCGGACCACCTCGTGAAGAAGGACATGTTCGACGTGCTGCAAGCTAGCGAAATCGGCATGAGCGTCACCGAATCGCTCGCGATGCTGCCGGCCGCGAGCGTGTCCGGTTTCTATATGGCGCATCCGGACAGCACGTATTTTTCGGTCGGCAAGATCGGCGGCGATCAGGTGGAAAGTTTCGCGCAACGCATGGCGTTGTCGAAGACGGACGCCGAGCGCGCGCTCGCTCCGCTGCTATGAAACGCGCGGTTAAACGCCTCATGAACATACGCGCCGCGTGATACGGAAAAACAACGCGCAGCGCGGCCAGAACTTTTTTATTTCCGTAGACTTGGCGTTGCGAATGTCCGTCATGGCGACGGTCACGCATATCTTTGTCACGGAGAAAGCCGCATGAAGAAGCTGACGCCCGTTTTGGCCGTTGCCGCAGCCATCCTGTTCACGTCCGGTTCCGCTGCGTTCGCGCAGCCGGCGAGCAGCGTGTCGTCGTATTCCCCGCCGATGACCGAGCACAAGAAGAAGCCGAAAAAACCCAAGGCGAAGAAAGGCGCGAGCGCGCCCGCGGCGGATACCAACGGTCAGACGCAGTAACGCAGGTCACCGGGCTTTGCGGTTCCCCGTAGCGCAGGACGCAGGCAGCAACGAGAAGAGCCAGGAAGAAAAAACCCGCATCGTCGCCGATGCGGGTTTTTTTGCGCGAGCGCGCTCCACGATGACGACGGTATTCAGCGCTTCCTTAATCCGGCACGCGCAGCGCTGCGCGTCAGACGCCCCACAGAATGTCTGTGTTCGCCTTCTGTGCCAGGCGCAGCATGTCGAGAAACGGGTAGGCGCGCTGCGCGAGGCCGATCGGGATTTCGTGCGGCTCGTGGCCTTCTTCGCCTTCGTGGAAATGCCCGTCGTGCTCGGCACGTTCTTTCTTGTCGACGACCACAGCGGCTTCCAGCTTTTGAATCGCAGCAGGCAGCTCGTCATGAGTGATGACCCCGCGCGCGCTCAGATGTTTGCCGATGATGCCGAGCAGATACTCCGCCAGGTTATCGAGCATCATCACGTCGGGCGCAGCACTGGTTTTGAAAGTGATCAGCATGGCAAGGTCCTTTTCCTTATGTTGGGTTGTTAGCGAAACGCGTCGGCGGCGTATCGGACACATGCGCCCCGAAGCGTGGGTTTCCCCACTGTTTCCCTGAGTGTTTCCCTGACAGCGACCCTGATTCGACATATTAGCACCTGCTAAAATCCGGTTTCGACATCCGGGGCAATCGGAATCGTCGCAAAGTGTGGAGCGCGCGAGAAGCCGCCGCATCCACATCCGCCTGCCCGGGTTGGGTCGCGCTCTTTGCCGGCGCGCGGGCTGAAACATTACGCGCCCGCGCCGGCCACATCACACTGGACCCGGTCCACTGGATCACACTCAGCATGCTGCCCGCACACAAACTCACTCTCGAAACGCTCCTCACCGACGCGGTCAAGCAAGTCGCGCTCGCCAGAGAGGGCGCATCCGAAGCCGCGTTCGTCGAACCGGCCATCGTCCTCGAACGCCCGAAGGTCGCCGCGCACGGCGACGTCGCCAGCAACGTCGCGATGCAGCTCGCCAAGCCGCTGCGCGCCAATCCGCGCCAGCTCGCGCAGCAGATCGTCGATGCCGTGCTCGCCAGTCCGGCCGCGCAGGGCCTCGTCGAGAGCGCCGAAGTCGCCGGCCCGGGCTTCATCAACCTGCGTCTCGCTCCTGCCGCGAAGCAAGCCGTGGTCCCGGCGGTGCTCGCCGAGGGCGCGGCCTACGGACGCTCGTCGCGCGAGGAAGGCAAGCGCGTGCTGGTCGAGTTCGTGTCGGCGAATCCGACCGGCCCGCTGCACGTCGGCCACGGCCGTCAGGCGACGCTCGGCGACGCGCTCTCGAACCTGCTCGAAACGCAGGGCTACGCCGTCCACCGCGAGTTCTACTACAACGACGCTGGCGTGCAGATCAACAACCTCGCGATCTCGACGCAGGCGCGTGCCCGCGGCCTCAAGCCCGGCGACGCCGGCTGGCCGGAAGCGGCCTACAACGGCGAATACATCGCCGACATCGCCAGCGACTACATGGCGGGCGCGACCGTCGCGGCGAAGGACGGCGAGCCGGTGAAAGGCCGCGGCGACGTCGACGATCTCGAAGCGATCCGCGTGTTCGCGGTCGCCTACCTGCGCCACGAACAGGACATGGACCTGACTGCGTTCGGCGTGAAGTTCGACCAGTTCTATCTGGAGTCGTCGCTGTACAAGGAAGGCCGCGTCGAGGCGACGGTGAATGCGCTGATCGCGGCCGGCAAGACCTACGAGCAGGACGGCGCGCTATGGCTGCGCACCACCGACGACGGCGACGACAAGGACCGCGTGATGCGCAAGTCCGACGGCACCTACACGTACTTCGTGCCGGACGTCGCGTATCACCGCGCGAAGTGGGAACGCAGCTTCACCAAGGTCATCAACGTGCAGGGCTCGGACCATCACGGCACGATCGCGCGGGTGCGCGCGGGCTTGCAGGGACTCGGCATCGGCATTCCGAAGGGCTATCCCGACTACGTCCTGCACAAGATGGTCACCGTGATGCGCGACGGCCAGGAAGTGAAGATTTCGAAGCGCGCGGGCAGCTACGTGACGGTGCGCGACCTGATCGAGTGGTCGGGCGGCATGGCGCCGGGCAGCGAAACGGCGCCTGACCAGCTCGACGAGGAAACGATCCGCCGCGGCCGCGACGCGGTCCGCTTCTTCCTGATCTCGCGCAAGGCGGACACGGAGTTCGTATTCGACATCGACCTCGCGCTCAAGCAGAACGACGAAAATCCGGTGTATTACGTGCAGTACGCGCACGCGCGCATCAGCACGATTCTCTCCGACTGGCAGACGCGCTACAACGGCGAGCTCGCGCAGGCGGCGAACGCGAACCTCGCGCCGCTCGACAGCGAACGCGCGATGGCTTTGCTCAACAAGCTCGCGGAATATCCGGACATGCTCGCGCACGCCGCGGAAGAACTGGCGCCGCACGCGGTCGCGTTCTACCTGCGCGACCTCGCTGGCGAATTCCACTCGTTCTACAATGCGGAGCGCGTTCTCGTCGATGAAGAGGCGCCGCGCAATGCGCGTATCGCGTTGCTCGCGGCGACGCGCCAGGTGCTCGCAAACGGCCTAGCTACGATCGGCGTGTCCGCTCCGGCCAAGATGTAAATGCTTTAAACGACACCCCGGTGCATCGGCTTCACCGCCCGTCGCGCAATTCGGATTTTTCGGCGCGCTCGGGCGGCGATGTCGCGCGCTGGTCCGCTTCGGGCCGCCGTTATAATCGTCGGCCGATCAGAAGACTTTTTGCAGGTGATTCATACGATGGCAAAACCACGCCGCACGTCGAAGCAGTCGAAGCAAACCGGGGGCACCTTTCTGGGCATCGTGCTGGGCTTGATTGTCGGCCTGGCGATCGCGGTCATCGTCGCGCTCTACATCACGCGCGCGCCCACGCCGTTCGTCGCGAAGGTCGCGCCGCCAGCCGAATCGGGCTCGGCGCCCGCCGCCGCCCAGCCCTACGACCCGAACCGCCCGCTGCAAGGCAAGACGCCCGGACAACCCGTGCCTCAAGCCGCGCAGCCCGCGCCGCCGAACACCGCGCCGGGCCAGACCAACAACCAGACGCAGTCGTCGGGCATGCTGGAAGAGCCGCAGATCGTCGAAGTGCCGCCCTCCGGCAATGGTGCGGCCGTCGCTCCCAAGCCGGGCGCACCGGCGCAAGGCTCCGGCGCCGTCGCAACGAAGAAGCCGGCGAGCGCGCCGAGCGCCACCAGCACGGCGAGCGCGTCGGGTGCCAAGGGCACGTCCGGCGCCGCGACGGCGAAGGCCGCCCCGCCCGCTCCCGGCGACGCGAACACCGGCTACTTCCTGCAAGTCGGCGCGTACAAGACTCAGGCCGACGCCGAGCAACAGCGTGCACGGCTCGGCTTCCAGGGCTTCGAATCAAAGGTCACGGAACGCGATGCGGGCGGTGTCACGTACTATCGCGTGCGCATCGGTCCGTTCACGAAGTTTGAGGACATGAACAACGTGCGCCAGCGTCTTTCGGATGCCGGCGTCGATACCGCGGTGATCCGTTTCTCGAAGCAGTAAGCCTCGCGCGCCGCGCCCCCTGGCCATCCAGGGGCGCGGACTGGAACCAACGCTTAAGTGTGGCTTAAGCGTCCTGTGTCCCACTTACGTGCTCACGCATTCCTCCACGCACCTTCTCCCGTCATCATGAAAAAACTGTTCAGTGCGCTTGCTGTTTCCCTCGGTATCGCAGTCGGCGCGATGAGCGCCATGAACGCGGCTCACGCGTCGCCAGCCGCGCCTGTCGCGGGCACGGACTACACCGTGCTGCAGGCGGCCCAGCCCGTCGATGCCGCAGGCAAGGTCGAAGTCATCGAGTTCTTCTGGTACGGCTGCCCACATTGCAACGAGTTCGAGCCGTATCTCGAAGCTTGGGAAAAGAAGCAGGGCCCGGACGTCGTGTTCAAGCGCGTGCCGGTCGCCTTTCGTGACGACTTCATTCCGCACTCGAAGATGTATCACGCGCTCGTCGCGCTTGGCGTCGCGGAAAAGCTCACGCCCGCGATCTTCAACGAAATTCACGTGAAGAAGAACTATCTGCTGACGCCGCAAGCGCAGGCCGACTTCCTCGCGACGCAGGGCGTCGACAAGAAGAAGTACATGGACGCGTACAACTCGTTCTCGACGCAGAGCGCGATCCAGCGCGACAGCAAACTCCTGCAGGACTACAAGATCGACGGGGTGCCGACGCTCATCGTGCAGGGCAAGTACGTGACCGGACCGTCCCAGACCAACAGCCTGCCCGGCACCACGCAGGTGCTCGACTATCTGATCGCCCAGATCCGCGCGAAGAAGATGTGACGCACCGCGCGCCGCATGAACGCAGTCCGACTGAAGGTCTTCATCACCGGCGCATCGAGCGGCATCGGCCTCGCGCTCGCCGAGGAATATGTCCGGCGCGGGGCCGCTCTCGGCCTCGTCGCCCGCCGCGCCGAATCGCTCGCAGCTTTCGCCGCGCGCTTTCCCGATTCCCCCATCTCCATCTATCCCGCCGATGTCCGCGATGCCGACGCGCTCGCCGGCGCCGCCGCGCGCTTCGTCGCGGAACACGGACCGGCCGATATCGTGATCGCGAATGCCGGCATCAGCCGCGGCGCGCTCACGGGCCACGGCGATCTGCAGACGTTCCGCGACGTGATGGACGTCAACTATTACGGCATAGTCGCGACCTTCGAGCCGTTCGTCGCCGCGATGACCACCGCGAGGCGCGGCACGCTGGTCGGCATTGCGAGTGTCGCGGGCGTGCGCGGCCTGCCGGGTTCGGGCGCGTACAGCGCGTCGAAGTCGGCGGCGGCGAAGTATCTGGAAGCACTGCGCGTCGAAATGCGGCCGCAGGGCGTCGCCGTCGTCACGATTGCGCCTGGCTACGTGCGCTCGGAAATGACCGCGCGCAACCCCTATCCGATGCCCTTCCTGATGGACGCCGACAAGTTCGCCGCGAAGACCGCCGACGCCATCGCGCGCCAGGTCCGCTACGCGACGTTTCCGTGGCAGATGCGTGTCGCGGGGGCGCTGCTCCATGTTCTGCCGCGCTGGGCTTACGACCTCGTCTTCGAGCGCGCGCCGCGCAAGCCGCGCGGCGGTCACGATTGACCGAACAGGCGTCGCACAAATGAAAAAGGCCCCGCGAGATCTCGCGGGGCCTTTTTGTTTCGACTCACGCCGAGGCGCGAGCCGACGCGTGGTGTCAGAACGCCACGTAAGGCGCAGTGCCCGGCTGGTCGAAGCCGACATACACATGGCGACCGTAGAAGAACGGCAGTCCGAAGTCGAAGAAGTTCGAGTCGCCGAAGTTACCGGCCAGCGTGCTGAACGCGAACTTCGAGCCGCTCGACGTCAGCGACCGCGCGCTGATCACCTTGAAGGTCACCGTTCCAGAGGTGCCGTCGCTGCCGCGAATCGCGTTCGAGAGCGACTGTGCCGACGAAGGACAGTAGAACGTCGACGACGAGCAAGCCGTGATCGAGCTGTCGGCAAAGAAGGTGCCGTTCGATCCAGTGTCGAAGAAGGTCGTCACCGAATTGTTCTTGTAGCTGCCGCTCAGGTTGCCGAAGCCGTCGGTGCCGAACTTGGTCACGCCGGTCAGCGTGTTGTTGCTCTGCGTGCCGATGCCGAACACCAGCGTGCCACTCGCGGACGCGGCGCCGTTGTCGTCGATAGGCGGCAACTGCACGATCACGCCGTTGTTGTCGGCAGCGAAGCGCGTGACCGGGTTGACGACCTGTTGCGTGAGCGGCGTGGCAGTCGCCGTGCAGTTCGTGCCGCCCGGGCACGAGTAGTACGTGCTCTGCGCCGCGTCCAGACACTTCACGCCGCAGTCGTACGTCGCGTTGCCCACGCCGAGGATGCCGTTCGCGCCGATGTCGTCAGTGGTGCGCTCGTCGCTGCCGCTCACGCAGCTGCTCGACGGCACCGTCGAAGGTTCGAGGTCGCCGATCACCTGCACCGGAATGTTCGATGCCGTTTCGCCACCGATCTTCACGTCGGCCGAGCGCACGGTGCCCCATGTGTAGCCGTCGGCGAACTGCGTGCATTCGGCGAGCTGGCCGCCCGCCTGCGCGGTGCTGACCGGCAGGCTGCCGAGCACCTGCGACGCCGCGGAGCTGACGATGCGCAGTCCATACGACCCGGTGTCAAGCTGGATGTTGTCGATGGTCTGGCACTTGGACGTGCCGGGCGCGCAAACCGTCACGGACACGTTCGGGATGTTCACGAAGTTCGCAGCACCCTTGTTGACGGTGATCGGGACGGCGTTGCTGCCGTTGGCCACGATCGGCTGGTTGCCCGTTCCCGACGAGCCGCTGCCGGAGCCGCTGCTGCCGCTGGAACTGCTGCTCGAGTTGTCGTCGCCTCCGCCGCAGGCGGCGAGCGCGGTCGCGAGCATCGCGATGGAAAGCCAGCGAAGCGCGCGCTGAAAGAATCGGGAAGGTGAATCGTTGCTGATGGGCGTCGGACGCATGTGAGTTTCTCCCGTCCGTTACTGAATGTCGCTGCCGCTGACGCCGGCGGGCAGCTTCTCGGGCAGATACGCCTGTCCGGCGAACGAGCCCATGTGGCCGCCCGAATGAACGACGAGCCCCGAATCCTGCACGCTGACAGGCCCGCGGCTAGCGCGCGCGGCGCGCTGCGCCTTCAGGCCTTGCAGATACTGCGGGAAATAGTTGCCGAGCAGGCCCGGAAGGTCGGGAATGCGCTCACCGTGCCACGCGACGCCGAACACGGTGCCATCGGTCGACACGTACTCGTTCACCACAGTGCCGTTGCCGAGGGTCGTCGAACGGACGGAATACGAGGCTCCCGACGTCGCAGACGCGGACGCCCCGCTTGCGGACGACGCGCCCGGCACGACCGCCGTCTTGGCGACGGCGCGGTTCGCGGTGGCGCCGTTCGGCGTCGTCATCGGCGCGCCGCCGAGTACGGCGTGGGCCGGGGCCGCGGCAAATGCAGCGACCAGACTGGCGAGCAAAGGCAACACGGCATGCGAAACCGCGCGTCGGGTCATAAGTGACCCGGCGTCGCCTTTGTTGAATTGAATCGGTGACTTCACTGCTCCTCCTGCGTTTGGCGTCCGACCGTTCGATCAGCCACCATCGGGCCGGAACGGTCTTTGCAAAGGTCGGCCCGCGGCGTCGCGACGGGTCGCGGTGGGGGCCAGGCAAGCGAAGTATGCCAGTCGAAAGCCGTGAGCCGGAAGTTCGGGACCGCACGCGCGCCGGGCGGTTCTTCTCAAAAATACGACGAGAAGGCGAAATTAGTCGCCCGACAACCCGCGCGAGGCGCCATTCATGCGCCCCGTACCCGAATTATCGGAGGATTCCTGCGGCCTGACCTAGAAGCCCAGACTGGCGAGCAAATCGTCAACTTGCGACTGATCCTGCACCACATCGGTGCGTCCTTCCGGATTGATCTGCGGCCCGTTGAGCAGCGTGTCCTGGTTGATGCCCGCGGAAACCAGCGCCGCCGCCGATGCCGCGAATTGCTCGCGCCGCTCCGGTGCGATGTTTTCGAGCAGCACGCCGAGCAGTTGCTGCTCGATCAGATAGACGACGTCGGTGATTTTCTTGATCACCTGGCCGGTCAGATCCTGGAAATCCTGCGCAAGCATGATTTCGAGCAGTTGCGCGTTGGTCGCCTGCGTGTTTTCCGGCACGCGCTGGAGGAAACCCCGCGTGTCGGCGATCAGCTCGCCCGCCTCCGTCTTCGCGAGCGGCGCTTCGTACCACTCGCCCCAGCGCGCGTCGAGTGCCTGCGCGTCACGCTGCATCGCTTCCTGCATCGGCTTCGCGAGTTCGATCGCGTTCAGCGCGCGGTCGGCGGCCTGTTCGGTCATCGTCGCCACGTACTTCAGGCGGTCGCGCGCGTCGGGCACCATTTGCGCCGCGGCCTCGACCTGCTTGTCGAGGCCGAGTTCGCGCATCGAATCGCGCAGCGTACGCGTCAGTTGGCCGATGCGCGCGAGGATGCGATCACTCGATGCGTCGCCGTCGCTTTCGGCGACCTCGGCGAGTTCGCTTTGATTAGTGAGATCGTTCACGATCAGCTCCCCGCTTTCGCCAGCTTCTCGAGAATCTTGGTGAGTTTCTCGTCGAGCGTGGCGGCCGTGAACGGCTTCACCACGTAACCATTCGCACCGGCCTGCGCCGCCGCGATGATGTTTTCCTTCTTCGATTCCGCCGTCACCATCAGCACCGGCAGGTGCGACAGGGTGGCGTCGGCGCGGATTTGCTGGAGCATCGAGAGACCGTCTAGGTTCGGCATGTTCCAGTCGGAAATCACGAAGTCGAAGCCGCCGCCGCGCAGGCGCGAGAGGCCGGCCGCGCCGTCTTCCGCTTCATCGACGTTCGAATAGCCCAGCTCCTTGAGCAGGTTTCGCACGATACGGCGCATCGTCGGGAAATCGTCCACGACGAGGATCTTCATGTTCTTGTCCATCTTCAGTCACTCCTGTGTTCTTTCAATGCGGCTCGTCACCGCGCGTTGATTCCAAATCCAGTCCGAATCCGTGCCGCGAACGCTCAGACGCGCTGCACGCGTTCGCCCATCGATGCAAGCCGCGCCATCACGCGCCGGCTCATTTCCTGCAAAGGTGAAATCTCGCTCACGCCGCCCGTCGCGATCGCCTCGCGCGGCATGCCGAAGACGATGCAGCTCGCTTCGTCCTGCGCGAAGGTGTACGCACCCGCCTGCTGCATCTCGAGAAGGCCGGCAGCGCCGTCGCGGCCCATGCCGGTCAGGATCACACCGAGCGCGTTCTTGCCCGCATGCTGCGCGGCCGAGCGGAACAGCACATCGACCGACGGCCGGTGCCGGTTCACCGGCGGCGCATCGGACAGATGCGCGACATAGTTGGCCCCGCTTCGTGCGAGCACGAGGTGCGCGTGGCCCGGCGCGATGTACGCGTGACCCGGCAAAACGCGTTCGCCGTGCTCCGCTTCCTTCACCGCGATGCGGCAGAGTCCGTTCAGGCGCTGCGCGAACGATTTCGTGAAGCCCGGCGGCATGTGCTGCGCGATCAGCACGGCGGGCGCATCGGGCGGAAGCGGCACGAGCACTTCGCGGATCGCTTCGGTGCCGCCCGTCGACGCGCCGACGATGATCAGCTTTTCCGTACTGACGAGCGGATTGTTGAACATCGGCGCCGGCTTCGCGCCCGCGGCCGGCGCGCCGCCGCTTGCCGCGTGCGCTACGTGGTGCGTCTGCCGCACGCGGGCGCGCGAGGCGGCGCGGATCTTGTCGGCGAGCTTTTCGGCGTAGTCGAGCATGCCGTCGCGGATGCCGACTTTCGGCTTCGTCACGAAATCGACCGCGCCGAGTTCCAGCGCGCGCAACGTGATTTCGTTGCCGCGCTCCGTCAGCGACGACACCATCACGACCGGCATCGGCCGCAGGCGCATCAGCTTTTCGAGAAAATCGAGGCCGTCCATGCGCGGCATTTCGACGTCGAGCGTCAGAACGTCCGGGTTGTGCTGCTTGATCAGTTCGCGTGCGACGAGCGGATCGGGCGCGGTCGCGACTACGTGCATGTCGGGTTGCGAGTTGATGATTTCGGTCATCAGACTGCGCACGAGCGCCGAATCGTCGACGCACAGCACCTTGATTTTTTGCCCTTGCTGGGTGGTGGTCATGCTTCCTCCGCGGTCCGGGCGCCGCGCTCCGCGCGAGCGAGACCGTTCACGCCCGGAGCCTGCGCCGCCCCGAACAATTCGATACGCGGCTTCGCCGTAGTCTTTGCCGTGCCGTTATCGGCACGGGTGGCAGTCGTTGCAGCGGCGGCGCCGAACAATTCGACGCGCGGCTTCGCCGCTGCCGGACGGGCGGCCGTCGCGGAAACAGCGGACGTGCCGAACAGTTCCACGCGGGCCTTCGAGCCGCCAGTGCCTGCCTGATTGAACAGCTCGACGCGTGCCCGCGCCCGCGCGAGCCGCTCGGCGCGTTCTTCCGGCGTGGTGCGCACGAGCGCCTGCTCGCGCTCCACGACGCTCGTTTCCTGCTGCGTCTTCAGCTTCTTGACCATCACCTGGCCGGTGCGCGGCATGAACGCGACCTTGCGCGGATGCGCGCCCTGCAGGTCCTCGGCGACGATGCGAATCTTTTCCAGCGCGAGATAGCGCCGCACGAATTCCGAATTGCGATCGCCGATGTTGATGGTCGTCATGCCCGCGAGCACCGCGCCCCCGCCGAACACCTTCGCCTCGAAGCGCTCGCGACGTCCGCCACGCTTGATCAGTTCGTTGATGAGCACTTCCATCGCGTAGGCGCCGTAGCGCATCGAATCCGACGAAGCATGCGACGCGTCCGAGCCGTCATCGGGCAGCATGAAGTGATTCATTCCGCCGATGCCCGCCGTGCGGTCGTTGATGCACGCCGCGACACACGAACCGAGCACGGTGACGAGGACCATGTCCTCGCTCGTCATGTAGAACTCGTTCGGCAGCAGCTTCACGCCAGGCTTCTGGAAGTGGTTGTCGAAATACAGGTTCGACGCGATCGGCAATCCGCTCATGCCGGCTCCCCGGCAAGCGCGCGCGCCTGCTTCGGAGCGGCGCCCTTCGCGTCGCGCGCGAGTTCGTACACCGTCTGGCCGCGCAGCCGGAATGCCTGCGTCACATACGTGAAGTTTTCCGAGTGGCCGGCGAACAGCAGCGCGCCCGGCTTCATCAGCGGCTCGAAGCGCGACAGCACTTGCGCCTGTGTCGGCTTGTCGAAGTAGATCATCACGTTGCGGCAGAAGATCGCGTCGAACGGGCCCTTCAGGTTGTAGTGCGCGTCGGTCAGGTTCAGGCGATCGAACTTCACCAGCGCGCGCACTTCCGGGCGCACCTTAACGAGACCGGCATGCGCGCCCGTGCCCTTCAGGAAGAAGCGCTTGAGCCGTTCCGGGCTCAACTGCTTCACCTGGTCGAGGGAGTAGACGCCCGCGTCGGCCTTGGCGAGCACCTGGCTGTCGATGTCGGTCGAGAACACCGTGCACTGGCGCGCCGCATGTTCGCCGAGCGCTTCGATCAGCGTCATCGCGATCGAATACGGTTCCTCGCCCGTCGACGCCGCCGAGCACCACACCGAGACCGGCTGCTGGCGGCGCTTCGCGAAGTCCGCGAGAATCGGGAAGTGATGCGACTCGCGGAAGAACGCCGTCAGGTTGGTGGTCAGCGCGTTGACGAAGGCTTCCCATTCGGCGCTGTCATCGCTCGCTTCGAGGCGGTCGAGATATTGCCGGAACGTGTCGATGCCGCAGGCGCGCAGGCGCCGCGCGAGGCGGCTGTACGCCATGTCGCGCTTGTGGTCGGACAGCGAGATGCCCGCGCGGCGGTGGATCAGCTCGCGAATGCGGGCGAAATCCGCCGACGTGAATTCGAAATCGCGCTCGACATCCGAGGTCCGCGGACGTTCAGTCGTGTCGATGCGTGCTTGGCGCGTTGCCATCATGATGCCTCTTGCCTCACTGCCTTTTGCCTGACTGAAGCCGCATCGCGTCGCGATGCAGGTCTTCGGCGACCAGGCGGCCCGTTGCCCGCGCTTCGATGAGTCGCCCGTCACGGGGCGAGATGCCGAAAACCTGCATGGTCGTATCGAACTGCCTCAAAAGTGCTGCGTCAAAAAGTTTCCCAGTCGCCGTCCGCGGTGGCCGCGGCACGCGCCGTCGCGCGGGGCGAGACGGCCGGTGCTGCGGACACTGCTGCCGGGGCGCTCGTCGCGCCTTGCCTGGCGGCGGCCGTGCCCGTACCTTTATTAACGGCGCGATTGCGCGCGACGTTAGGCTCCGGCGAGATTTTTGTGCTGTCGTTGCGGCTTTCGGCCTTGAGCGGGGCCGGCTCGACGCGCGGTGCCGCGCCGGACAGACGTGCCGCCGCGACCGATGCGCTCGGCTTGACGGCCCCGCTCTCGATCTGCCAGTGCCCGACGATGTCCTTTAGCTGGCGCGTCTGGTCTTCGAGCGATGCCGCCGCTGCCGCCGCCTGCTCGACCAGCGCGGCGTTCTGCTGCGTGACGCTGTCCATCTGCGTGACGGCGCGGTTGACCTGCTCGATGCCGTCCGACTGCTCCTCGGAGGCCGCGCTGATCTCGCCCATGATGTCGGTCACGCGGCGCACGGCCTGCACGATCTCGCCCATCGTTTCGCCCGCCTGTGCGACGAGTTCCGAGCCGCTTTCGACCTTCGCGGCCGAGTCGCCGATCAGCGCCTTGATTTCCTTCGCCGCCGCCGCGCTGCGCTGCGCGAGCGAGCGCACCTCGCCTGCGACGACCGCGAAACCGCGACCTTCCTCGCCGGCGCGGGCCGCTTCGACGGCCGCGTTCAGTGCCAGGATGTTGGTCTGGAACGCGATGCCCTCGATCACGCCGATGATGTCGACGACCTTGCTCGAACTCGACGCGATCGCGTTCATCGTGTCGACGACCTGATCGACGACGTTGCCGCCGCGCGACGCGATATCCGATGCGTTCACCGCGAGCTGGCTCGCCTGGCGCGCGTTCTCGGCGTTCTGCTTCACCGTGCTGGTGAGTTCTTCCATGCTCGACGCGGTTTCCTGCAGCGATGCCGCCTGTTCTTCCGTGCGTTGCGAGAGATCGGTGTTGCCGCTCGCGATTTCGCGCGCGCCGGTGTCGATCGATTCCGCACCGCGATGGACCGAGCCGACCATCTGCGTGAGATTCGTGCGCATGCGTTCGATGCCCGCGAAGAGGCGGCCGATCTCGTTGGTCTTGTCGGTGTGCGCGGACTTCGTGAGATCGCCGCGCGAGATGCGTTCGAAGTGATCGACGGCGTCGTTGATCGGCTGCACGATCAGGCCGCGCAGCGCGACGCGCGTTGCCAGCAGAGTGAGCACGGCGAGCACGAGCACGACGGCGATCGCCGCGCTGAGCGTCTCGATGTGCGACGTCGCGTTCGAGCGCAGTTCTTCCGCGTGCTTCAGGTGCAACGCGACGGCGGCGGACGCGGCCGTATCGAACGCGACGAACATCGGGCTGATCTTCGTATCGGCGATGGCGTGATAGGCGGCCATGTCGCCGGCGCGGATCGCGGTGAATTCCGGTTCGACGCCGTTGTGCAGCAGCGCGTCGTGCTGCGCGATCACTGAGTCGAGCGTTGCCTGCGGCAGCGAGGGCTTCGGCGTTTCGATGTAGAGCTTCCAGTTCTCGTTCGACTTGTCGAGCAGGAACTGGCCGCGGTCCAGTGCTTTCCTGGCTTCATCGGCGTTGCCCGCTTCCGTGAGCGAGCGCACGCGATCGAGCGTCACGCGCGAGCGCAGCAAGTACGACGAGGCTTCGCCGAGCGCACGGATCGACACCATGTCCTGTTGCGCCAGCGCGGATAAGGAGGTGCTTGCCGAGGTCAGGCCCGTCAGTGCCAGCGCACCGACCACCGCCGCAAAGCTCACGAAGAGCAGACCCACCAGGGTCAGCGTCGTACGAATCGACCACTTCTTGAACATGATTCTGTTTCCTTCAATCTGTACGGGTTCTTTTGCTGCGTTTTGCTGTTTGTTTGTTGGCACCGTTTGAGGCGCTTGTTTGGTGTTGGTCTATTAGCACTGCCCCTGTCCGGGGCGGGACTTACTTTCTTTGCTGCTGCAAAGAAAGTAAGCAAAGAAAGCAGCTTTTTCACGCAGCAGTCACAACACGTCAACGCACCAGCAATACCGAGTGGCGCAGCCCCTAAGTGTCGCCCTCAAAGGACCACTGGGCTTGGCGCGCGCACGCACTGACACCACTGAAACTCCAACGGAGTGGTATGCACTCCGTTCCGGTCCGTCCGCGCCTCGCTCGGACGACGGGCACAACCGAGAACCAGCGGATTGCAACGACCGCGAACCTAAACCGCGCGACGAATGCACCTTTCGTCCAGCGAAGCGAAAACGGATGAATGACTGCTGTGCCAATTTGTTGGCTGTGCGATGTCACAGTGCGTGCCGCGCACCAAGCCGCTAAAGTTCTTTGAGGGCGACACTTAGGGGCTGGCCCACTCGGTATTGCTAGTGCGTTGCCGTGCTAAGACTGCTGCCTGAAAAAGCTGCTTTCTTTGGTTACTTTCTTTGCAGCAGCAAAGAAAGTAACTGCCGCCCCGCACAGGGGCGTGCTAATAGACCAAAGGCAAAGCAAGTTCCACAGGAGCGCAGAAACATCAAACGGTGTTGGACCCCAAAGCGCCAGCAAATCCTCAAGCCGCGACCATGTCGATCAGTTCCATTTCCTTGCTGGTCATGAGCTTCTCGATGTCCATGAGAATGAGCATGCGCCCGTCAACGGTACCGAGCCCGGTGAGATATTCGGTCGTGAGCGTAGCGCCGAATTCGGGCGCGGGCATGACCTGCTCGGCGGTCAAAGTCAGCACATCGGACACCCCATCGACGACCATCCCAACGACGCGATGCGCGACATTCAAAATGATCACAACCGTCTGGTTGTCATACTCGACACGTCCAAGATTGAACTTGATCCGCATATCGACGATCGGCACGATGATGCCGCGCAGATTGATCACGCCCTTGATGAACGACGGCGCATTCGCGATGCGCGTCACGTTGTCGTAGCCGCGAATCTCCTGAACCTTCAGGATGTCGATGCCGTACTCCTCGGCGCCGAGCGTGAAGACGAGAAATTCCTGGCCTGCGGCCTCGGCGTGCTGCGCGTCGCGGCGCTGCGATGCCGCGGCGGAATGAATGGATTGAATGTCTGCTGCCACGTTAGCCCCCGAATCCGGTTGGGTTTGCAAAATTAGGAATGAGCATGCGATCCGTGCTGCGCACGCGATTCGCGATTGAGCGCGGCCACGTCGACGATCAGCGCGACACTGCCGTCGCCCAGGATCGTCGCGGCGGAAATGCCGTGCACCTTGCGGTAATTCGTTTCGAGGTTCTTCACCACGACCTGCTGCTGGCCAACCAGTTCGTCGATCAGCATCGCGAAGCGGCGTCCCTCCGTCTGCATAATCGTGACGATGCCCTGCGTCGGCTCGGTGCGCGCACCCTCGACGGAAAACACGTCATGCAGCGCCACGAGAGGCAGGTACTCGCCCCGCACGCGCACGACGCGCTCGCCGTTGGCGACCGTGTAGATATCCTCGGCGACAGGCTGCAGCGACTCCATCACGAAGTTCAGCGGCAGAATGAAGATCTCGTTGCCGACCTTCACCGACATGCCGTCGAGAATCGCCAGCGTGAGCGGCAGCACGATCTTGGTCGTCGTTCCCTTGCCCTCGCGCGACATGATCTCGACGTGGCCGCCCATCGACTGGATGTTGCGCTTCACCACGTCCATGCCGACGCCGCGTCCGGAAATGTCCGTCACCTGCTCGGCCGTCGAGAAGCCCGGCATGAAGATGAGCTGCCACACTTCCTCGTCGCTCATCGACTCGCTGACCTGCATGCCCTGCTTCTGCGCCTTCGCGAGAATCTTGTCGCGACGCAGGCCGGCGCCGTCGTCGCTTACTTCGATCACGATGTTGCCGCCGTGATGCGCCGCCGACAGCACGAGCTGACCCGTCGACGACTTGCCCGCCGCGCGGCGCGCATCGACGGTCTCGATGCCGTGATCGAGCGAATTGCGCACGAGGTGCGTGAGCGGATCGATGATGCGTTCAATCAGGCTCTTGTCGAGTTCGGTCGCCTGGCCGAACGTGACGAGCTCCACTTCCTTGCCGAGCTTGCCGGCGATGTCGCGCACGAGGCGCGGGAAGCGGCTGAATACGTAGTCCATCGGCATCATGCGGATCGACATCACGGCTTCCTGCAGGTCGCGCGCGTTACGTTCGAGCTGCGCCATGCCGTTGAAGAGGCGATCGTGCAATGCCGGGTCGAAGGTGCTGGTGGTTTCCGCGAGCATCGCCTGCGTGATCACCAGTTCGCCGACGAGGTTGATCAGCTGGTCGACCTTCTCCACGCCGACGCGAATCGAGCTGCCTTCCGCCGATGCCGCTGCGGCCGGGCGTGCCTTCTTGTCCGTGTCCGTGGCCGGAGCGCTCGCCTTCGGCGCTTCTGCCGGGCGGTTGCCGGCAGCGGCTTGCGCCGCCGCCGGTGCCGCTTCTTCTCCCTTGGGCGCTGCTGCTGCCGCCTCTTGGCCCTGCGTGTGAACCACTGCTTCGGTTGCTGCCGCCGGCGCCTCGTCCTGCGACGCCGCTCCGCCATCACCGCGACCGACGATGATCTGCGCCTCGTCGATCACGAAGCAGCACACGGCGACGATGTCATCCGAAGAGACGTCGGAGTCGAGCCACAAAACGAGGTCGCCGCCCGACTTCTTCTGCTCGACGATACCGCCCAGATTCCCAAGCTCCTCCGTCAACAGAGCCTGGTCCTTCTCGCCCACCCCCCGTAGCGTAATTTTCAGGTGGGGTCCTGCTTCCGCGCCGGCTTCGCCCGTTGCGCCGATGTGTCCCGGCGTCGCGTCCTGCGCGGATCCTGCATTCAATTCCGAATCCGTCATCTCGAAGGCGCCGTCCCAGTTGCCGTCGTCTTCGATGAATTTCTCCGCCTGCGCGATCACGTGCGCGGGCGGTGCATTCGGGCCTTCGTAGAGCGATTCCGCCTGCACGGGCGCGACGGCCGCTGCCGCCGCAACGGGCGCTTCGGGTGCGGCCGGTGCTACCGCGCCCTCGTTCTTCAGGCGCTCGAGCTTCGCGCAGATCGACGCGGCCGCGGCCGCATCCGGCTCGGCGCTCGCGCGATACGCGGCGAGCTGGTCCGAGAGCACGTCCTTGGTCGCGAGGAACGTATCGATCATGTCGCGGCGCAGGACGAGTTCGTTGTTGCGCGCCCGATCGAGCAGCGATTCGAGGATGTGCGTCGTTTCGGTGAGCGCGGTGAAGCCGAATGTCGCGGCACCGCCCTTGATCGAATGCGCCGCGCGGAAGATCGCCGCAAGGTCTTCGGGATCGGGGTTCGCGATGTCGAGCACGAGCAGGAGCTGCTCCATTTGCGCGAGCAGTTCGTCGGCTTCGTCGAAGAACGTTTGATAGAACTGGGTAATGTCGAGAGTCATGCTTGATTCACCGCAGAGATGCTGTCAGTCGGCGTCGCTATGCGCGTTCGGTTGTCGTGTCCGGTTTTTCGGATATTTATTCAGATACTTGAGCCTAGCTTGAACCCTCGGGCGCTTCTTCCGACAACGCCGCGACGAGTTCGGTCAAAAGCTCCGGGTCGAGCGGCTTTTCGATCCATCCCGTCGCACCCGATGCGCGCGCGGCATCCTTGAACGGCTCGCCGCTTTCGGTCGTGAGCACGAGGATCGGCGTCGCCTTGTACGCGTGATTCGCGCGCAGCTCGGCGATCAGGTCGAGCCCGCTCTTGCCCGGCATGTGATGGTCGGTGAGCACGAGATCGAAGCGCTCCGCGAGCGCCGCTTCGATCCCTTCGATGCCGTCGGACGCCACCGTCACGCCGTAGCCCGCAAGGGTCAGCGTGGCCGAGAGGATCTGCCGCATGGCGGCGGAATCGTCGATTGCCAGAATGTTCTTGATCATGGAAGTCTCTTGCTCGTGATGTCCGGCCGAGGGGTGGCTGTCTGCGGAGCCGTCACTGCGTCGCCGTCGTGGGCGCCGCGGCTGTCGTGGCGGCTGTGGCTGTACTTTGCGCGGTCGAAACGCGCTGCATCGGCGACTCGATCGCGGCCTGCGGCGATGGCTTCGGTGCGCTCGCCCTGGCGGGCGCCAGCTTGTCGATGAGCGGCCGCGCGCCCGGCGCCGCGTTGCCGCCTGCGCCCGCGGCGTTGTCGAAGAGCGTGGTCGCGGAGGTATCGTCGCGCGTCATCGCTTCTTCCGATTTGCGGTTGAGCACGATGATGCTGATGCGGCGGTTTTCCGGGTCCATCGCGTCCTTCTTGTTCAGGTTCTGCGTCGACGCGAGGCCGAGTACCCGCAGCACCTTCGCTTCATCCATGCCGCCCGAGATCAGTTCGCGCCGCGACGCATTCGCGCGATCCGCCGACAGTTCCCAGTTGCTGTAGCCCTTCTCGCCGCCCGCGTACTGCACGGCGTCGGTGTGCCCCTGTACGACGATGCGGTTCGGCACGTCGTTCAGGGTCCTGCCGATCTCGCGCAGGATGTCGCGCATGTACGGCTGCACGTTGTTGCTGGACATCGCGAACATCGGCCGCTTCTGCGTATCGACGATCTCGATACGCAAGCCCGTCAGCGTCGAATCGATGCGGATCTGCTGCCTGAACTGACGCAGCGTCGGATTTGCTTCGATCGCCGCCATCAGCTTCACCTGCAGGTCGTGCAGGCGGGCCTGCTCGCGCCGTTCGAGTTCGTTCTGCGCTTCCTTCAGGAGCTGTTCGTCGCGCTGGGCGGCAGTGCGCTTGGCCCACGAAGTCTGGCCGTCGCCCATGCGCGTCGTGCCCTGATCGGGGCTGGAAATGTCGCGCCCGCCGCCCTGCAGGATGCTCGAATCCATGCCGGTGCTCTGGCCGCCCAGGATCGCCGCCTTGAGCGGCATGTTGAAATATTCCGCGATGCCGCGCCGCTGCACCGGCGACACCGAACTCAGCAGCCACATCAGCAGGAAGAACGCCATCATCGCGGTCATGAAGTCCGCGTAGGCGAGCTTCCACGCGCCGCCGTGATGCCCCTTGCGGCGGCCCACGATGCGCTTGATGAAAATCGGACGGTCTTTGTCGTTGCTCATCCCGATGCCTTTTAGGTCACGCGCCATGACGGCACGTCACTTCGCCTTCACGCGACGCACGTGTTCTTCCAGTTCGGAGAACGATGGACGCTCGGTGGAGAAGAGGACCTTGCGGCCGAACTCGACCGCGATGGCCGGCGCATAGCCGTTAAGGCTCGCGAGGATGGTCACCTTGACGCACTGGAACATCTTCGTCGACTCCGCGACACGCTGTTCCGCCACGCTCGCGAGCGGCCCGATCAGGCCATACGAAAGAAGGATGCCGAGGAACGTGCCGACGAGCGCCTGCGCGATCATCTCGCCGAGAATCGCGGGCGGCTGGTCGGCGGAGGCCATCGTATGCACGACGCCCATCACCGCCGCGACGATGCCGAACGCCGGCATCGCGTCGCCGACCTTGTGCAGGGCCTGCGCAGGCCCTTCGCCCTCGACGTGATGCGTTTCGATCTCTTCGTCCATCAGGCTTTCGATCTCGAACGCGTTCATGTTCCCGCCGACCATGAGCCGCAGGTAATCCGTCAGGAACACGACGATGTGCTCGTCCGCGAGAATCTTCGGGTACTGGCTGAAGATCGGGCTCTTGTGGGGATCGTCGATGTCGGACTCGAGCGTGAGCGTGCCTTCCTTGCGCGCCTTCGCAAGCAGGACGTAGAGGAGCGCCATCAGCTCCATGTACACGTCCTTGTTGTACTTCGAGCCCTTGAACAGCGTGGGGATGACCTTCAGCGTGGCCTTGATCGTCTTCATGCCGTTGCCGAGGATGAACGCGCCGACGCCTGCACCCGCGATCATCAGGATTTCGACCGGTTGCACGAGCGCGCCAAGGTGGCCGCCTTCCAGCGCGTAACCGCCGAAAACGGACAACAGCGTCACGAGCGTTCCCACGAAAATCAGCACAGTCGAGTCCTCACTTGTCGATTCGGCGAGAGACCGCCGTTAAGTGGTTTACGGCATCGACCGCAAAAACTTTGGGGGAAAAGATCGGCGCGGGCAAACGATCAAACCCGCGTCGGCGCGCGTGCCCGGCCACGCGGAGACGTGGCGCCGCGCCGATCGATGCGGCTACGCCGCCAGCTCTGCCTCGCCTGTCGCGCCAGTCTCGGCTTCGGCCGCGCGCGCCGCGCTCGCCTTGCGCGTCTTGCCTGCGCGCGACGGCGGCTGGCACAGCCCGCAGACATAGCCCTGGCGCAAGTCGTACGCGTGTGCGACAAAATGTCCGGTGCAGCGCGAACAGGTGCTCGTCTGCAGCATCCCGGAGTCGAAGAAGCGCACCAGCGTCCATGCGCGCGTGAGGCTCAGGATCGGTTCGTCGCCGTGGAGTTCGATGTGTTCGAGATAGAGCCGGTAGCTTTTCACGATCGACTGGATCGTGTCGCAGCCGCCGTGCTGGCTGATGAACCGGTAGATGCCGTAGAACAGCGACGAATGGATGTTCGGCTGCCAGGTCATGAACCATTCGGTGGAGAACGGCAGCATGCCCTTCGGCGGCGAAACGCCTTTCAGTTCCTTATAGAGACGGATGAGCCGGTCGCGCGACAGGCTCGTCTCCGCTTCGAGCAGCTGCAGCCGCGCGCCCAGTTCGATCAGTTCGATCGCCAGGGTGATTTCGCGGACTTCCGCCACCACGCTTTTCGTCGCCATAGGGAACCGGACTGTGCGTTTGCCTGATTAAAACCGTTGAGCCTTCATGCGCCGATCAGCCGATCTCGCCGGCCGGCTGGTTCGCCATCAGGATCGCCGCGTGCGATTGCGCGAGCGCGGCACTTTTGCCCTTGTCGGCGAGCGAGGAGAGGATCGTGTGGTCGTCGAAGCGGAAACGGCACAGGATCTGGCTCGATGCCGCGATCTTCACGAGCTGCGCCAGATTCAGCGAGGAGAGGACGTCCGCGATCGCCTCCGACAGTCCCATGCGAAACATCGCGCTAGGCCGGTCTTCCTGAAGAAGGCGTTGCGCGAGCAGCAAGTACGACAGATTCAGCTCGCGGATTTCCGCGAGCATGCTGGCATTACCGGTCGTCATTTTTTCCCCGAGTCGAAACCCTGCCTGGTCTGGCAATGTGGAAACGTTTGCTCGAATTCCAGAAATGCAAAAAGGAATATCGGCCCGCTCCTTTAATGTTCAGGCGGATTTTCGGCGAATCGGCGGCGGCGCGGTATCGGACAAACATTCCGATTTGCCGACAGTACGATGCGTAATTCCGTGTAGGAATATTTCCTACACGGAATTAAACGCTGTATTCGACGCATGCATGGCCGGATTATCGGCAGGATTTGAAATTACTGAAGCAATCCGGTGAAAAGCCCGCACAGCCCGCACCGGCGGGGCCCCGGCGCGACGGGCGTGGCCCGGAAACTGCTGTGGCGTGGTCCGGAAACTGCTGAGGTGTCCGCGCGCTCGCCGCGGTGAAATTCGCTGGGATCGTGCGCAAAGCCTTTAAGCACGGGCTTTTCGCGCGTATTCGCGCGCTTCGTAACAGGCGGTGTTTCGTCCTGTAACAAGGTTAAGCGATTGAAAAATAAGGTGAAATGCCGGGCTCGTTATCGATAATGAACGTAAGGGATAACCCGGTCGATTTCCGGGCCGATCTCGGACGGCGGCAAACCGTTGTCCGTCCGACAGGCATGCGCGTCAACGCTCGACCGGGGCGTGAATATGCGGTGCCCTCATGAACAGGAGAGTCACGATATGCGAATCGCACAAATTGCACCGTTGCACGAAGCAGTTCCCCCGAAGTTCTACGGCGGCACCGAGCGCGTGGTGTCCTACCTCACCGACGCACTCGTCGACCTCGGCCACGATGTGACGCTTTTCGCGAGCGGCGACTCCGAAACCAAGGCAACGCTCGAACCGGCCTGGCCGCGCGCGCTGCGCCTGGATCCGTCGATCCGCGACGCGATCGCGCCGCACATGCTATTGCTGGAGACCGTCCGTCAACGCGCCCATGAATTCGACGTGTTGCACTTCCACCTCGATTACATGCCGTTTTCGCTGTTTTCGCGGCTCGACACGCCGTTCGTCACAACGCTGCACGGCCGCCTCGACTTGCCGGAACTTCAGCCGATCTTCAACACGTTCACCAAGGCGCCGGTGATCTCGATCTCCGACTCGCAGCGCGTGCCGCTGCCGCAGGCGGCGTGGCTGAACACGATCTACCACGGTCTGCCGGAGAACCTGCTGACGCCGCAGACCAGCAAGAAGCCGGAATATCTCGCGTTCCTTGGCCGTATCTGTCCGGAAAAACGCGCCGATCTCGCCATCAAGATCGCCGCGCAAAGCGGTCTGCCGCTGAAGATCGCCGCCAAGGTGGACAAGGCCGACCAGGAATACTTCAAGTCGACGATCGAGCCGCTGCTGTCGCAGGCGCACGTCGAATTCGTCGGCGAGATCAACGAGGCGCAGAAGCCGGAATTCCTGTCGGGCGCGAAGGCGCTGCTGTTCCCGATCGACTGGAACGAGCCTTTCGGCCTTGTGATGATCGAGGCGATGGCCTGCGGCACGCCGGTGATCGCGTTCAATCGCGGTTCGGTGCCGGAAGTGATCGATCACGGCGTGACGGGTTATATCTGTGAGGACGTGCAGGGTGCCGTCGGCGCGCTGCAACGAATCGACGAACTGTCGCGCACGGAAATTCGCGCGCAATTCGAACGCCGTTTCAGCTCGAAGACAATGGCGCAGAATTACGTCGAAAGCTATACGTCGATGCTTCAGGCTGCAAAGCGTCCGGTTTTGCGTCAGGTCGCAGTGGGTTGATGCCCGGCTTAATGCGTACTGATGAGACGTTTCCCGTTTAATCTGAATTCGCATTAAGACGCGTCGCGACAATCGACAGAAAAAATGCCGCCTTTCGAGGCGGCATTTTTTTTGGAATAACGGAAACTTCGCGTGTTCATCGAACGATAAGAAAGCGCTCGCGATTTTTTCCGGCAATCCAGTTCGGCGGTTTGCCGCGGCCGTTCCACGTCGCGCCCGACTTCGGGTCCTGATACATCGGCGGCACGGGTTCCTTTTTCGGCGGCCGGCCGCGTTTCACGACTGCCAGCCCGAGGTCCTGCGGCGTCAGCCCGTATTCGAGGATCTGCTGGCGAATCTGCGCGACGACCGCCTCTACCTCCTCCTGCCGCAACCTCTCGGCCTGTGCCTGAAGTTGTGATATCTGCGCTTTCAACTCCAGATATTTCGACATTTCGAACTCCCTGTTTTATCAAATCGGAATGGGACGAGAGCCTAGCCGGGCCGACAAAAAGATGCAATTCATCGCCTTCGAAAATTCCAAATATGCGGATTTAGTCAAATCAACGCACAAAGCCTGTTTATCCCGAAAAAGATTCGACCATTTAAAAGTCAGTTAACCATTGTTGACAAACGGGCCGTTCCGCCGACATTAAACTTCGACCCCGAATGGACGCAAATCAAGTCCGTTATTTCGTTATGCCGTCGCCACGTCTTGTCGATCACCCGGCTTAATCATCTTTTGAGGATAAGCAGCATCATGCAATTAGCAAAGCGTCTCGGCGCTGAAATTTTCGGTACCTTCTGGCTCGTGCTCGGCGGCTGCGGAAGCGCCGTCCTCGCAGCCGCTTCCCCGCACGTCGGCATCGGGCTCGCGGGCGTCTCGCTCGCCTTCGGCCTCACCGTGCTCACGATGGCCTACGCCATCGGCCACATCTCCGGCTGCCACCTGAACCCGGCGGTCAGCGTCGGCCTGACGGTCGCCGGCCGCTTCCCGGCGCGCGACCTCGCGCCGTACATCGTCGCCCAGGTGATCGGCGCGGTTCTCGGCGCGTACGTCTCTCGGTTATCGCGAACGGCGCGCCCGGCTTCGATCTGGTCGCGAGCGGCTTCGCGACGAACGGCTTCGGCGAGCACTCGCCGGGCCACTAAACGATGGTCGCGGCGCTCGTCTGCGAAGTCGTGATGACATTCTTTTTCCTGTTCGTGATTCTCGGCGCGACGGACAGTCGCGCGCCGGCCGGTTTCGCCCCGATCGCGATCGGCCTGTGTCTGACACTCATCCACCTGATCTCGATTCCGGTCACCAACACGTCGGTGAACCCGGCACGCTCGACCGGCCCGGCGCTCTTCGTCGGCGGCGCGGCAATCGACCAGCTGTGGCTGTTCTGGATTGCGCCGATCGTCGGTGCGGTCATCGCGGGCGTGGTTTATCCGAAGCTGGCGCGCGGCAAGCACTGAACGCGCGCGGCATTTTTCGCGAAAACGCAGTGGAAAGCGGGCGCTTCGGCGCCCGTTTCGCTGGGCAGCGCCCTTCGGAATATGAATTGCCGGCGACAAATGTAATGCGCGTTTACAAGGGCGCCTTCCGGATTCGCTGCGCTTGGCGTCACCGTCGCGGCACCCGACGCGCTCAGCCAATATCGACAAGGCTCTGCGGCCCTGCGCAACCCATCCTCCTGAACGCGCTAAGCCTTATACCACACTTGCAGACGGTAACAACTGGTCGAAGCATGTAAGACGGCGGACGCTTAAATTGGATTCATGCGACAGACGTCGCCATCCAGGAGAAACAACATGAAGCGCATCGTCACTCATCTTCTCGCAGCGACCGGTCTTGTCATTGGCGCCGTCGGCGTCGCCCAGGCGCATACCGGCGTGAGCATCGGTGTTTCGCTCGGCGCGCCGGCCTACGCCCCGGCCTATGTGCAGCCCCGCCCGGTGTATGTCCGTCCGGCGCCGGTGTACAGCGCACCGCGTTGGCACCATGACGAGCCGCGCTGGCAGGACGACCGCCACGACAACGGCCGCTGGAACCGCACCGGCTGGAACAACGGCCACGGATGGAACAACGACCGCGGCGGCTGGAATCATCGTGGATAATGCGTGAAGCGGAAAGGGAGCGCCGCGGCGCTCCCTTTTTTTATCTGCCGGCGGCGTTATCGCCCGCTCAATCCGGCACCTGCCCCGGCGAGGCCAGTTCGTCCACAATGCCGAACAGCTTGCGAAGATGGTGCGCCACGCCCGCCTCGAAGTTGTTGCCGATGCGCTGCACGTCCGGCAGACGCTTGATCAGATCGGGATTCGCGTTGTTCATCATGAACGGATGCCCGGCGGTTTCGAGCAGGTCGATGTCGTTCATGTTGTCGCCGAACGCGACGCAGTGCGCCGGGTCGAGATCGAGCTCGTCGAGCACGAAGCGCAACGCGCGCCCCTTCGAGACGTCCGCCGTCATCACTTCCAGGCAATCCGGCAGCGAATACGTGACATAGAGCGCATCTCCGAATTCGCGCTCCAGATTGGCGGCCGTTTCCTTCAGATCCTTCGGTTCGCCGATGTAGAGCACCTTCGCGACGCCCTCGCCGTCGTGCTCGCGCAAATCCATGACTTCGTACTTGAAACCCGAATCCTGGTGGAAAACCAGCAGTTCGGGCGCATGGCGGTCGATCAGCCACGCGTCGTCGGCAAAGAGATTGACGATCACGCGTCCGCCGCCGCCCGCGAGATCCGGCTGCACCAGACGCCGCACAGCCGCGGGTTCGAGGTCGCGCGAATAGATGCGCGTGTCGTCGGGTGCGTGCACGCGCGCACCGTTCGACGTGATCAGGTACGCGTCGATACCCAGAACGTCACGAATGCCGGCGACATCGCGATAATGGCGCCCCGTAGCGATAACGAAGCGAATGCCGCTCGCTTCGAGCCGGCGAACGGTTTCGATCGTGAAGGGATCGACCTGGTGGTCGCTGTTGAGGAGCGTGCCGTCGAGATCGGTTGCGATGACTGGATACATGGATGCCTTCGGTGTGCGCGCGAACGTGAAGTCCGACATTTTAGCCTGCACGGCCCGAAGCGGCCGGCGTGCCCTGCGCCGCGCCCTCCCGGCCCGCCGCCCGTCGCGCGAGTTGGAGCGCGCCGGCAGCCGAATCCGCAAGCGGCGCGCGCAGACGCTCGCGCAGGTGAGCCGGCACGAACGGCCCGAACGGCGCGGCGAGGCCGCCGCAGAGCGCCACGTCAAGCGCGGCGTGCGGATCCAGCGCAGCGACCAGCTTTTCGATCTCGCGCCCTGCGTCGGCAAGCAGCGCCGCCGCCACGGGGTGCTCGCGATGCTCGAAGACACTCGGCGCGAGCGTCGCGTAAGCAGTCTGGTTTGCACCGCAGCACCAGACGACCAGCCCGTCTCGATCCGGCGCGCCCGTCAGCACGAAAAGCGCGTCGGACCAGGCGTCCGGCGGGGCGCGGCCGTCGAGTACCTGCTGCAGATGCACGACGGCGCGCAGGCCGAGCCACGCCCCGCTCGCCTCGTCGCCGCTCGGAAAGCCGTAGCCGCCCGCGATCCGGCACGCGCCTTGTGTGTCGAGCGCCGCCGCAATGCTGCCCGTGCCGAGCGCGACGATGACGCCCGGCTTGCCGCCGTGGGCGCCGAGCAGTGTCGTGTACGCGTCGCTTTCGACGGCAAGCGCGCGGACCGCGGGCGCCGTCGCGTGGAACTGCGCGAGCCAGCCGGCGTGGTTCACGCCCGCCAGTCCGCAGCCGAGGGCGCATGCGCGCCAGTCGAACGAAAGCGAGGCCGCTTCGAACGCGCGCGCACAGGCCGCTTCGATTTCGCGCCATGCGCGTTCGACGCCGAGCCCGAGGCCCGACGGCCCGCCTGTCGCGCGTGCGAGTTCGTTTCCGTGTGCATCCGCGAGGACGACACGGGTGCCGCTGCCGCCGCCGTCGACGCCTAGCAGATAGTGGTTTGTATGGTCTGAATGAGTCATGCCCGCAAGCTTACCGGTGCGGCCGCGCGCCGCCAATTGGCCGAATGGACGAGGTGGCCGGCGCCGCGCATTCCGCTATGCTGGCGCAGACATAAATCCGGGGAACGGACGATGGCAAAGGAACAGCACCGCTGCGGCTGGGCGTCGACGGACGCGATGGCCCACTATCACGACACCGAATGGGGCGTCCCTTCACGCGACGACCGCCATCTCTTCGAAATGCTCGTACTCGAAGGCGCGCAGGCCGGGCTTTCGTGGTCGACCATCCTGAACAAGCGCGAAGGTTATCGCGATCTCTTCAAAGGCTTCGACGTCGACAAGGTCGCGGCTTTCAAGGAAGAGGACGTGGCGCGACTCATCGGCGATGCGCGCATCGTGCGCAACCGCGCGAAGGTCGAATCGGCAATTCTCAATGCGCAGGCGATCAAGCGCATTCAGGCCGAGCACGGTTCGTTCGCGGCGTTCGTGTGGTCGTTCGTCGGCGACGCACCCATCGACACGCCGCGCGATTCCTACAGTCAGGCGCCCGCATCGACGCCCGAGTCCGATGCGCTCAGCCGTGCGCTCAAGCAGTACGGCTGCAAGTTCATCGGCACGACCATCTGCTACGCGTTCATGCAGGCTACCGGCATGGTCAACGATCACGAGAAAGGCTGCCTCTCCCGAAGCGCGAGAAACTCGGGCGACGCAGCGAAGAACGACACGAAGCCGCGCCGTAAATCGGCAAACAAGCCGGTGGACCCCGCACCCGACGCTAATTGATCATTTCATATCCGGAAACTTTTGCTTTTTCGCAACGTTTAGGGGGATTTTTTTCTGACACCCGGGAAAGTCCCGATAGAGCCGGCTTTTTTTGCGGTGAAGCACGCGGAATTGCTTGTCCGGCAACGGATCGCTCCGAATTTGACGCGCTGCACGATCGTTCGCACCGTGTCAGAATTGCGCATTCGCGTGTGCTGGCGCACCTTTTTACCGGGCCGATTCGCTATAACTGGCGATGAGACAAGGCCCTTCATCGAGGACGATCGCCTCGCGAGCACGACAGGGCTCCCGTATCGGACGCCCAGGCCGGGAAAACCACAGCACTCGAAGTAGATTCAGGACTCGAAACATCGCGTCGTTTATGTACGCGGCCGCTCTATCACGCTGCCACCGACGTCCGATACTGAAAGTGCGGGTTGCTCGAAATTCAACGATTGGCCGCTGCGCAGGGGCGCAGGGGGAACGAACATGAAAAGCCTGAACTTCCTGACACATCAGGAGATTTTCAACCGCGCTGTTCTGCATCTGTTCGGTCAGGGGCAAGCCGCCCTGCTGCCGCACGGCGGCGGCGCGTATCGCGGTTATTGCGGTGGCTGCCCTGTCGGCAACTTCATCAAACCGCGCGACTACATGACCGCGATGGAAGGCGTGCCCATCCGCTATATCGCGAGAGCGCCGGAAGGCGTGCCGCCTTATATGGACGTCGGCGTTGCGGCGCTCAAGCGAGCGCTGCTGCGCTCGCGCATCAATGTGTTCGATCCGACCACTGTCGAGCTACTCAGTTGTCTGCAGAACGTGCACGACGTGTTCGGCAAATGGGAATGGCGCGAGCGGCTGGCATCGATCGCTCGTCAATTCGGCCTCTCGGCTGACCTTCTGAAAACCGCTGCATGAGTGTTGCAGGTGTTGTGATGTTGACCGCAAGAGACATTTACGAGCGCGTGTGCGCTCATCTGCTGAGCCAGCGGGCCGTGTCGGAAGACGACAACGGCTCGTGCCGGCTGCGCAGCCCGAACGGCCACAAGTGCGCGATTGGATCGCTCGTGAACGACGAGGTCTATCATCCGGACATCGAAGGCACCGGCATTTCGTACTATCGGCACGCGCAAGACGGCAATCTGCTGCGCGCGCTGTATGCATCGGAGGTGAATGCATACGATCCGAGCATCGTCGAATTGCTGTGCGAACTGGAGCAGGTTCACGACGACGCCAGCGTCGACCAGTGGCCTCGTCTGCTCACGGCCCTTGGCAAGCGCCACGCGTTCATCTGAATTTCATCGCGAACACGCTGATATAAAGCAAAAGGCGGTGCGACCCGAGGGTCGCACCGCCTTTTGCTTTGCCGCAGCTCTTCAGGACCGCGGCGCGAAGACAGACGCTTAGTGCATCTTCTTCGGCAGCATCTGGCTGCGCAGGCGCTTGCGCAGACGGCTCACGGCCGCTGCCTTTTTGCGCTTGCGAGCCGTCGTCGGCTTTTCGTACGACTGGCGTTCACGCAACTCGGCGATCAGGCCGTTCTTTTCGATCGTGCGACGGAAGCGGCGGATCGCCACGTCGAACGGCTCGTTTTCTTTCAAAACAATAGTGGTCATGGAATTCCTAAATCGCTAAACGTATTTCTGACTGCGAGGACGGATCTTGCGGCCCGTACCACGCGCCGGCACTCCGATCGTCCGCCCAACACGGCGGACACGAGCAAAGCGGCCACGGAGGCCGGAAAAGAGAGAGTTGGGATTGACCGCCGAAGCGGCATGCGCACTTGAGAAGAACTTCTGAAATGACGCACTTCGGGCCGCCGGGCGCAGCGCAGAAACACCGCGCCGTCGGGCAAAAATCTCGATTCGGGCGCGATGTTACCAGATAGCTTGCGAATCGCCAAGATCCCAACTCTCTGATGTGATTGGATTTTTCGGCTACCTGGCCGGCGCGCTCGCCTTATTGAGCACGTCGATGTCGTCGGCGGAGAGCGTGAGGTGCGTCGCCGCTGCCAGACTTTCGAGCTGCTCGACCGACGTCGCGCTCGCGATCGGCGCCGTCACGCTCGGCCGCGCGATCACCCACGCCAGCGCCACGGTCGCGGGCGTCGTGCCGTGCCGGTTTGCGACCTCGACGAGCGCATCGACGATTTTCAGGCCGCGGTCGTTCAGATATTTCTCGACCCGCGAGCCACGCGCCGCGTTTTTCAGATCGTCCTTCGAACGGTACTTGCCGCTCAAAAAGCCGCTCGCCAGGCTGAAATACGTGACGACGGCGATCGTGTGCTTCTCGGCGACAGGCTCGAGACCGGTTTCGTAGCCTTCACGGTCGTACAGGTTGTATTCGGGCTGAAGCACCTGGTACGCCGGCAACCCCGTGTCCTTCGATACTTTCAGCGCCTCCTCCAGCCGCGCGCCCGAGTAGTTCGACGCGCCGATCACCCGCACCTTGCCCGCATCGATCAGCTTTTGGTACGCGCCGAGCGTCTCGTCGAACGGCGTCTTGTCGTCGTCGAGGTGCGAAAAATAGACGTCGATGTAATCCGTTTGCAAGCGCCGCAGCGAATCGTCGACAGCGGCCGCGATGTTCGCCGCCGACAGACCCGACCGCGTGCTCAGCATGCCGACCTTGGTCGCGAGCACGATCTTGTCGCGCTTGCCGCTTTGCCTGAACCACTTGCCGATGATGGTCTCCGACTCGCCGCCCTTGTGGCCGTCGACCCAGGCGGAGTAGACGTCGGCGGTATCGACGAAATTCAGGCCGTGGTCGACGAAGGCATCGAGGATAGAGAACGACGTGCGCTCGTCGGCGGTCCAGCCGAAGACATTGCCGCCGAAGACGAGCGGTGCGACCTGCAGGTCCGAGGTTCCGATGGTGCGTTTTTGCATGAGGGCTCCGGTAGCGATTGGGACGGACGAAAGAGGATACGCGCGAACGCCCGCGGCTGCTGGCGCTATCCGAATGGAGCTTGCGCGCGAATCGGACGAACAGGAGCGGTTTTCCGGCCCAGTTCCGCGCTTCGCTTCCCAGGACGCACGCCGATAATTCCGCAACATCCCTGTATTGCCGAGACTATGAACGCATCGAACGAATCGAACGAGCCGTCTGCCCGCAGGCCGCTTACCGAAGAACAGCAATTCGATCGGGACCTCGTGCACGTGCTCGAGGCCGCCATCGAACGGCATCAGACCTTGCACCTCGACGAGGCCGAAACGCTGTATCGCCTGATACTCGACGCGCGGCCCGCGCACGCCGACGCGAACTTCAACCTGGGCATGCTGACAGCCCAGCGCGGCCAGTACGAAGCGTCCGTGCCGTTCTTCGAGGCCGCGATCGGCACCGATCCGACGCAGCACATCTACTGGGCCAACTATGTCGACGTGCTGACGCGCAGCGGCCAGGTCGCCGCGGCGAATCTCGTGCTCGACCTCGCGCGCACGCAAGGCGTGAACGGGCCGGCGATCGACCGGCTCGCCGCTGAACTGCGCGAGGCGACACAAGCGCGCGAAGCCGTCGCGGCGAACGACGGCCGCACTTCGCCCACGCCCCAGGAACTCAGCCAGTTGCGCGCGCACTATTCCGCCGGACGCATCGAGGAAGCCGTCGCGCTCGCGCGCACGCTGACCACGCGCGATCCGGCGTTCGAGTTCGGCTGGGAGATCATCGGCGTCGGTTCCGTCAAGCTGATGGATCTGAAACGCGGTATCGCCGCGCTGCGCCGTCTGATGGAACTGCGGCCCGATTTCATCGATGCGCGCCGCATCCTCGCGGACGCCCTGCGTCTTTGCGACAAATTCTTCGAAGCCGAAGCCGAGTGCCGCACGATGATCGCGCAGGACCCGAACTATGGCGAGGCGCACCGCATTCTCGGCATGACGCTGCGCTCCATGCTGCGTCTCGACGAAGCGCAGGCGGCGTGCCGCCGTGCGATCGAAATCGATCCGCTCTCGGCGCAGGCTCACGACACGCTCGGCGTCATCCTGCTGGATCAGGCGCTCGTCGACGAAGCCGAAGCGCATCACCGGCGTGCGATCGAACTGAAGCCGAATGTCGACGGCGCGCACGAGAACATGCTGTTCTGCCTGACGCACAAGGACGACATCGATCCGAAGGCGCTCTTCCAGCAGCACCTGTACTTCGCCGAACAATGCGAAAAGCCGCTGCTCGGCACCTGGAAGAAGCATCGCAACGCCAGCGATCCGAACCGCCGCATCCGCGTCGGCTTCGTGTCCGGCGACTTCAACAAGCACCCTGTCGCCGTCTTCATGGAGCCGGTCTTCCGCCATCTGGCGAACGACCCGAGCGTGTCCGTGCACGCCTACTACAACCGTTCCGTGAACGACGAGGTCACGCACAGGCTGCGTTCGCTCGTCGAGCGCTGGCATGACATTTCCGGCCTCCCGGACGCTGCGCTGGCCGACAAGATCCGCGCGGACGGCATCGACGTGCTGATCGACCTGTCCGGCCATACCGGCTACAACCGGCTCCTGACCTTCGCACGCAAGCCGGCGCCGGTCCAGGCGACATGGATGGGCTATCTCGGCACGACCGGCATGACGTCGATGGATTACTACATCGCCGATCGCTTCTATGTGCCGCGCGAGCAGATCGACGGCCAGTTCACGGAGAAGATTGCGTATCTGCCTGCGTTCGCGGCCTTCCAGCCGCCGGAAGCCGCGCCGCCGCTCAACGCGCTTCCCGCGCTGCGCAACGGCCACATCACATTCGGCAGCTTCAACCGCTTCAACAAGCTCCGTCCGCGCACGATCGCGCTCTGGTCCGAACTGCTGCGGGCGTTGCCGGACGCCCGCATGATGATCGCCGGCATGCCGCGCGACAACAGTCACACGATCCTCACCGAGTGGTTCGCGAAGGAAGGCGTCGAGGCAAGCCGCCTTGAATTCCGCCATCGCGCCCAGCTGGAAAGGTATCTCGCGCATCACCTCGACGTCGACATCGCGCTCGACACGTTCCCCTACGCCGGCGGCGTGACCACCCTGCAGGCCATGTGGATGGGCGTGCCGACGCTCACCGTCCCGGGCGACCTGATCGCGAGCCGGGGCAGCATCTCGGCGCTCTCCCATGCGGGGCTCGAGGACTTCGTCGCGAAGGACAGCGCCGACTTTGTGGCTAAGGGTGTGGCGTGCGCCGCCGATATACAGAGGCTCGCGCAGATTCGCGACGGCATGCGGGAGCGCTGCATGCAGTCGCCGTCGTTCGCGGCGGACACGGTGGCCGCGGGCTTTTCGCGCGCGGTGCGCAAGATGTGGCAGCGCTGGTGCGCAGGCGAAGCACCCGCCACGTTCGAGGCCTGAGGCAGCGGCAAAGCCGTGCGCCGCAGTCCCGATCGGGGCAGTCCGGCGCGCGATCCGGGGTGGCGGCGACAAACGTTTGCCCTTCAGGAAGCGTGCGGCACAAGGCTTCTTCGACATTCCGCAGGCAAATGCAATGAGACGCCTAAAGTTTGCCGAAGACGGGCCGAAAACCTAAACAAGCGGCCAGACAAAACGACGGACGCTTCCGCCATAAACGGCTTTGTCAACAGACGAAACACCTGCCAGGCCTCATTGGAGAAATAACATGATCGGTATTAACAGCAACATCAACTCGCTGGTCGCCCAGCAAAACCTGAATGGCACGCAGAGCGCCCTGTCGTCGGCGATTACGCGCCTTTCGTCGGGCAAGCGCATCAACAGCGCAGCTGACGACGCAGCAGGCCTCGCCATCGCTTCGCGCATGACCTCGCAGATCAACGGCCTGAATCAAGGCGTGTCGAACGCCAACGACGGCGTGTCGATGGTCCAGACGGCATCGAGCGGTCTGAGCCAGATCACGGACAACCTTCAGCGTATCCGCCAGCTCGCCGTGCAGGCATCGAGCGGCTCGCTGTCGACGGCCGACAAGACGTCGCTGCAAAAGGAAGTGACGCAGCGTATCAGCGAAATCAACCGCATCTCGTCGCAAACGACGTACAACGGCACGAACCTGCTCGACGGCACCGCCGGCAGCAAGACGTTCCAGGTCGGCGCGAACGTCGGCCAGTCGATCACGATCGACCTCGGCACGGGCGCGAACGTCTCGGCCCTGTCGCTCGGCGGCAGCACCCCGCAGAAGGGCACGGTCGTCGGCACGATCGACGGTCTCTCCCTGAACGCTTCGGGCGCAGCGGTCACCAGCGGCTCCGCCGCGATCACCTCGGTCAACGTCATTGCCGACGGCAACGGCGGCTACACGTTCACCGACCAGGACAACAAGTCCCTCGGCGACGGCACGACCGCAACGGGTACGTTCGACTCGTCCAACGTGTTCGGCAGCCTCACGACCGCGGGCGGCATCACGCTGAACAGCACCAACGTGCCGTCGGCCACCACCGCACAAACGACGGAACTCGCGACGCTGAACGCGAACAGCAAGCCGCCCCAAGTGTCGCAGATCGACATCAGCGCGACCGACGGTGCATCGTCGGCGATCGAAGCGGTCGACAACGCACTGAACTCGGTCAACGCATTGCAGGCTCAGCTGGGCGCCGTGCAGAACCGCTTCAGTTCGGTGGCCGCCACGCAGACCGCACAGGCCACTAACCTGTCGTCCGCTCAATCGCAGATCACCGACGCGAACTTCGCGCAGGAAACCGCGAACCTGAGCAAGGCGCAAGTGCTGCAGCAAGCAGGCATCTCGGTTCTGGCGCAAGCGAACTCGATGCCCCAGCAGGTCCTGAAGCTCCTCGGCTAAGCATCGTCATGGCCATGACCGGCGCGCACGCCGTACCGCGCGCCGGACGAAGTACACCGGGAGGCTTGCCTCCCGATCGGCATTTCTGTTTTACGCATCACCCTGTCATTTCTGAGCAGGCATTCCTCAACCGATCAGGCAATCGCCAGGAGCGGAGTCATACATGTCCACGGTAGCAACCACGTCGGCGTCCACAGTCGACCCGAACAGTGCAGTCCAGCAGGCCGCCCAGTCGATCATCAGCGGCTCGACCAATTCGTCGATGGACGTGAACTCCCTCGTTACCGCGATCGTTAATGCAAAGGTGGCGGGCCAGACCGACGCGCTCACCTCGAAGCAAACCAAGGACAACACGCAACTCACCGCGGTCGGCACGCTGAAATCCGTGCTGTCGCTCTTGCAAAGCGCAGCCAGCTCGCTCGCCGACGGCACCACGCTCAACGCCTTCACGGCGACCGGCAGCGGCAAGGGTCTGACGGGCACGGCAAGCACCGGCGCCGTGGCCGGCAGCTACGCCGTTTCGGTGAGCAACATCGCCACGTCGCAGTCCATCACCTCGGGCGCGTTCAGCAGCACCGCGCAGCTCGGCACGGGCACGATGAACCTGTCGATCGGCGGCAAGAGCATGTCGATCAACATCGATTCGACCAATAACACGCTCGCGGGCATCGCTTCTGCGATCAACTCGGGCACGGGCAATCCCGGCGTCACGGCCACCATCGTCAACGGCACGGATGGCGCGCACCTCGTGCTGCGCTCGTCGTCGACCGGCCAGGCGAACGGCATCAACGTTTCGGTCACACCGACCACCGACAACGGCCTGAGCAATCTCAACGTCGTAACGACCTACTCCGGCGCCACGACCTCGAACGGCGTCACGACGCCCGCGCAAACAGCGGTCAATTCGTCGAACTGGACGCAGACGACGGCCGGCATGGACGCCAATTTCACGATCGCCGGCACAGCCGCGACGAGCGCGACCAACACGGTCACGGGCGCGCTGACGGGCGTTTCGCTGACCCTGACGGCCGATGCGGTCGGCACCACGCAGACCCTCACGGTCGCGCAGGACACGACGGGCCAGCAGACCGCCATCGACGGATTCGTGACGGCCTATAACAACTTCATCAGCACGGCATCGTCGCTGACCGCGTTCGATTCGACGCAGGCAAAGGGTTCGCAGGGCGGCGCGCTGCTCGGCGACTCGATGATGAACATGATCCGCAACACGCTGTCGAGCACGATCAGCAAGGGCGTGGGCGTGGGTACGAACCAGGTCAACCTCGCATCGATCGGCATCACGCTGCAGCCCGACGGCTCGCTGAAAACCGACGAAGACGCCCTCAAGGCGGCACTGACGAGCAACCCCGGCACGGTCTCCTCGCTCTTCAACTCGACGACCGGCGTCGCCGCGACTTTGAACACCAGCCTGACGTCGTTCCTGCAGACGGGCGGCATCATCGACACGCGCACGACCGCGCTCAACGCCGACCTGCAAAGCATCGCCGATCAGCAGACGCAGCTGACCGCCTATACGGCGCAGCTCACTACGTCGTATAACGCGCAATTCACGGCGCTCAACACGCTGATGTCGCAGATGTCGAACCAGTCGAGCTATCTCACGCAGCTCTTCGGCGGCACCAACAGCGCCGGCGCGATGGCGACCAACAAGTAATCCCGGGGACCGCAACGCAATGAACCAGCACGATGTGATTCAGCAAGCCTGGGCACTGACGGAACAGATCGAAGCGGCGACGGCCGGGTGCGACTGGCCGCGCGCGGCGGAACTCGCCGAAGCGCGCGCGCCGCTCCTGATGTCGCTACAGGCCGATCAGCCCGCCGACGCGCTCGCGACGATCCGCAAGATCCAGTCGAGCATCGAAGCGGTGACGCAGGCGGCCGGGATTGCGCAGGAAGCGCTCGTCGCGAACCATCGGCGCTCGATGGAACGCGCCAGCGCCGCGAGCCGCTATCAGCAGGCAGCACGCTTCTAAAGTTTTTCCAGCGACAGCCGATAACCTTAATAACAACAACAAGAACGACGCGTCGAAGCACGGCGCAATGCTTCGCTCTTGATGCCCGCCTCGGCGGGCATTTCTTATTTGTGCGGCCGTTTTTTCAGCGCCCGAGCGTCAGCGTGAGATACGCGCCGTACAGCACGCCGTTGCCGAGCAGCGCCCACAACACCACGCCATTGCTCCGTGCATTGAAGCGCAGCCACGCGGCCGCGGCGAGCGTGATCAGAACGCCCGTGAGCACTTCGACACGCGGTTCCCAGGGTGTCAGCATGATGCCGATGGCCGGCAGCAGCGTGCCCTGAAACACCATCGCGCCCGTGATGTTGCCGAACGCCAGCGTGTCCTTGCCGCGCCTAGCCCAGAGGATGCTGTTCACCTTCTCCGGCAGTTCGGTCGCGATCGGAATGATAATCAGCGACAGCAGCAGCGCCGACACGCCCAGCACCTGCGACACGCCTTCCACGCCGTGAATGAAGCCCTTCGCGCCACCGACCAGAAGCGCGATCCCGATGGCGAACTGAAGCACGATCGTGGCGAGCGAGGTCGGCAGGCCGAGTCGCGAGACGAAAAGCCGTTCGGGCGCCTCGGTGCCGTGGCCGCTTTCGACGAGTCCCGCCGATGCCCTGAACGTCGATATCACATACACCACGTACACGCCGACGAGACTCGCCGCGAAGAGCGCCCGCACCTGCCACGCGTGGTGCGGCACGAACATCGCGCCGGCCGCGATGGCGAATGCGCACAGGAAGAAGTTGAGATCGCGCGTGAAGCCGCTGCGTTCCGGTGAAATCACCCCACGCATGCCGCGCGACTTCAGGATCGCAAGCGTCATCAGGCAGGTGGAGAGCGTCGCGAGCATGAGTGGCGCGCCGAGAATCGCGCCGACGCCGATCTCCTCGTTGACCGCCCGGCTCGCGGTGCCGCCGAGCAGCGCGATGATCGGCACGGTCGTTTCGGGGAGCGCCGTGCCGACGGCGGCGAATAGCGAGCCGGTCACGCCTTCGGAGATGCCGAGCCGTTCTCCGAGATGTTCGAGCGCGTTCGTGAAGAATTCGGACGCCACGAGAATGACGGCCAGCATCAGCGCGAGTTCAATGAAAAGCATCGTCATGCGGCACCTCGCGACGAGGCGTGCACGGAGACATTCGCGCTGGTGACGGCGCGTGCGGGGGATTGTTTTATGAGTTGTGGGGACACGATGATTCCACGGTCGGACGTCAGCGAACCATGATGCATCGCGCGCCGTCCGACCAGGAACGACACGATGCATCAATGGTCTCGCCAAACCGAGCGGATGAACTCGCGGTCGAACGCGCCACGGCAGAAAAGCCGAGGATGTTGACGCGTTCTCCTTCCGAAGGCGGAAGGAAGGCTACTCCCCAAAGACGGGGTGAAGTGTAGCCCGCGCGCCACGATTCGGCAAGGCGCGTCTCGCGGCGCACATATGGATATGGCGATCGGATCGTTGTCGCCGTAGGTCGCGTTCGATAATCTACCGGCGCGGGCGCGCGGCTTGCATCCGGTTTGCGCGCCGTCGAACGATAAAGAACGTAACGATCAATCGACCCTCAGGGTCACGGGAGAACTCATGCGCCTCAATCTGCTTGCGGCCGCCGCGCTCGTCGCCATGCCGATCCTCGCAATGGCGAAGCCGCTTACCGTCTGCACCGAATCGAGCCCCGACGGCTTCGACGTCGTGCAGTTCAACTCGCTCGTCACGACCAACGCGTCGGCGGACGTGATCTTCAACACGCTCGTCTCCTACGACGAAGCCGCGAAGAAAGTGACGCCCGCCCTCGCGGAAAAGTGGGACGTGAGCGAAGACGGCCTCACCTACACGTTCCATCTGCGACCGAACGTGCAGTTCCAGAGCACCGACTACTTCAAGCCGGCGCGCAAGCTTGACGCCGACGACGTCGTGTTCACCTTCGAGCGCATGCTCTCCGACAGCAATCCGTGGCACAAGGTCGCGGGTGCGAGCGGCTTCCCGCACGCGCAATCGATGGGGCTCGTGAAGCTGATTAAGTCGGTGAGCAAGGTCGACGACAACACCGTCAAGTTCGAACTCAACGAGCCTAACGCGACCTTCGTGCCGATCCTCACGATGGGCTTCGCATCGATCTATTCGGCCGAATACGCCGATCAGTTGCTGAAGGCGAACCAGCAGGCCGACCTGAACGCGAAGCCGATCGGCACTGGACCGTTCGTGCTGAAGAGCTATACGAAGGATTCGGTGATCCGCTACGACGTCAATCCGTCGTACTGGGGGCCGAAGCCGAAAATCGATCGGCTCATCTACGCGATCACGCCGGATGCATCGGTGCGCGCGCAGAAGATCAAGGCGGGCGAATGCCAGATCGCGCTCTCGCCGAAACCGCAGGACGTGCTCGATGCGAAGAACGACAAGGCATTGAAAGTCAGCGAAACACCGGCGTTCATGACGGCGTTCGTCGCGCTAAATACGCAGAAGAAGCCGCTCGACAATCCGAGGGTGCGCCAGGCGCTCAACCAAGCGTTTGATCGCACCACGTACCTGAAGACCGTCTTCGAGAACACCGCGACGGCCGCCGTGAATCCGTATCCGCCGAACACGTGGAGCTACGACAAGGCGGTGAGCCCGTATGCGTATTCGGCGGACAAGGCGAAGAAGCTGCTCGCCGACGCAGGCTTCCCGAACGGCTTCGAAACGACGATCTGGGTGCGTCCGAACGGCAGCGTGCTGAATCCGAATCCGAAGGCCGGCGCCGAACTGCTGCAGGCCGATCTCGCGAAGATCGGCGTGAAGGCGCAGGTGAAGGTGATCGAATGGGGCGAGCTGATCAAGGAGGCCAAGCAAGGCCAGCATGACATGCTGTTCATGGGCTGGGCCGGCGACAACGGCGACCCCGACAACTATCTCTCGCCGCTATTCAGTTGCAACGCAGTGAAGTCGGGCATCAACTTCGCGCGCTACTGCGACCCGCAACTCGACAAGCTGATCGCGGACGGCAAGGCGACGCCCGATGTCGCCAAGCGGACCAAGGCCTATATCGACGCGCAGAAGATCATCCACGATCAGGCGCTGTGGATTCCGCTCGCGTATCCGACGGCCGCCGCGCTCACGCGCGCCAATGTGAGCGGCTATCGCGTGAGCCCGTTCGGGCGGCAGAACTTCGCGAGCGTTTCAGTTCAGTAGTTACCGGCAAATGGCGTGGTCACGCGCGGGAAAAGCGGATCACGCCATCGTCGCCGACTTCCCGCTTCAACTCTCCTTTCAGCCATAGCAGATGCAGGTGCGCGAGCGCCTCGCCGAGCGCGAACGTCATCTGATGGATGTCGAGCTTACGCTTGAACATCAGCGGCACGATATCGGCGGCGCTGTGCGGCTTCGTCGCGCAGGCCTCGTGCACTTCGGCAAGACGCGCCTTGTGATGATCGCGTAACTGCGCAATGCGGGTATGCATCCCGCGAAACGGCTTGCCGTGCGAAGGCAGCACGAGCGTATCGGCGGGCATCGTCTCATACCGGCCGAGCGACTCCAGATACAGCGCGAGCGGATTGCCCTCCGGTTCGATGTCGAACACCGATACGTTGGTCGAGATGCGCGGCAGCACCATGTCGCCGGAAATCAGGACGTTCGACTCCGCGCAAAAGAGCGCGCTGTGCTCGGGCGAATGGCCGTAGCCCGTCACCACTTCCCAGGCGCGGCCGCCGATCGTCAGCGTGTCGCCGTTACGCAGGCGACGGAATTGCGGCGGGATCGATGGCACGAGCGTGGGATAGTAGCTGTCGCGCTTTTTCAGTGCTTCGAGCGATGCCTCATCGGTGAGGCCGTGTCGCGCGAAGTGCCGTGCGGCACGCTCGCCGCCCGCGTTGGAACCGTCTCCGGCGGCCATTACGCGGCCCATCGCGTATTCGCCCAGCGAAATCCACAGGCGCGCATTCCAGCGCTTCTTGTCGCCACCGCGGCAAATCCAGTCCGCGAGACCGAGATGGTCCGGATGGCAATGCGTGACGATCACGCGCAGCACCGGCAGGCCGTCGAGGTGCGATTCGAATACGCGCTCCCAGTTCGCGCGGATCGTTTCGTCCGAAATGCCGCAATCGACGATCGTCCAGCCACGCACGCCGTCGATTTCGTCGCGCATGAGCCAGAGGTTGATGTGGTCGAGCGCGAACGGCAGCGGCATGCGCACCCAGAACACGCCGGGCGAAGCTTCCATGACTTTGCCGGCTTCGGGCAGCGCGTCGGCAAAGACGTAGTCGAGTTGATGTTCGAGGGCGTTCATTCGCGCATGGATCTCCGGGTTGCGGCGCCGTTGCAATTTGGCGAGGTTGACGATAACGTAAACGTACATATTAACGTCCGCGGACCTATCGCGCTCGCGATGAAACAACAGACGCAATACACGATCACCGAACTGGCGCGCGAATTCGACGTCACGCCGCGCGCCATTCGTTTCTACGAAGATCAGGGCCTGCTCGCGCCGACACGCGACGGTCCGAGCGGCTTGCGTCGCGTCTATGCGGCGCGCGACCGCACGCGGCTGCGGCTCACGCTGCGTGGCAAGCGCCTCGGCTTCACGCTCTCGGAAATTCGCACGCTGCTCGATCTCTACGATTCACCAACCGGCACCGTCGCGCAGCTGCAGGCATTTCTGGACACGATCGCCACCCATCGCAAGGTGCTGGAGCAGCAACTGGAGGATCTGAACGCGACGCTCGCCGAGCTCGCGCAGTACGAGCAGCAAGGCCGTGCCTTGCTTTCAGCGAGCGCTGAAAAGCGTGCGCGTAAATCCAGGGCGGCTTGATACGACGTGCAAGGTCGACATGAACCACTTTCCCAAACTGCTCTCGTCGCAAATCGGCTTCGATGTCGCGCAGACGATGCTCGAAGGGTTCGACCGTCACTATCGCGTGTTTCGCGACGCTGCAATCAAGGCGAAGACGCTCTTCGAAGCGTGTGACTGGCATGCCATGCAGCAACTCGCGCGCGACCGCATCATGTCGTATGACGATCGCGTGGACGAATGCGTGATGCTGCTCGAAGACGAATACGACGCCGAGAATATCGACGACGAAGTCTGGCAGCAGATCAAGCTGCACTACATCGGCTTGCTCACATCGCATCGCCAGCCGGAGTGCGCGGAGACGTTCTTCAACTCGGTGTGCTGCAAGATCCTGCATCGCTCGTACTTCAACAACGATTTCATCTTCGTGCGCCCGGCCATCTCGACCGAATACATCGAGAACGACGAACCCGCGGCGAAGCCGACGTATCGCGCGTACTACCCGGCGCGGGACGGCCTGGCCCCGACGCTCGAACGCATCGTCACCAACTTCCAGCTCGAACCGCCATTCGAGGACCTGTCACGCGACGTGCAGTGCGTGATGCAGTCGATGGCCGAAGTGCTCGGCGATTTCAAGGCCGCGCCGAATTTCCAGATTCATGCGCTCTCGTCGCTCTTCTTTCGCAACAAGGCCGCGTATATCGTTGGACGCATCATCAACGGCGATAGCGTCGTGCCGTTCGCCTTGCCGGTGCGCCACACGCGGCCCGGCCTGCTCGCGCTCGATACCGTGCTGCTGAGCCGCGAGCAGTTGCTGATCATCTTCAGCTTCTCGCATTCGTACTTTCTCGTCGACATGGAAGTGCCGTCGGCTTACGTGCACTTTCTGCGCTCGATCATGCCGGGCAAGCCAAAGGCGGAGATCTACACGTCGGTCGGCTTGCAGAAGCAGGGCAAGAACCTGTTCTATCGCGACCTGCTGCACCATCTGTCGCATTCCAGCGACCACTTCGTCGTCGCGCCCGGCATCAAGGGAATGGTGATGATCGTGTTCACGCTGCCGTCGTTTCCGTATGTGTTCAAGATGATCAAGGACTATTTTCCCCCGCCGAAGGAAACGACGCGCAAGAAGATCAAGGACAAGTACCAGCTGGTGAAGCGCCACGACCGGCTCGGGCGCATGGCCGATACGCTCGAATATTCGAGCGTCGCGCTGCCGATCGCGAGGCTCGACGACACGCTGATTCGCGAACTGAAGAACGAGGCGCCGTCGATGATCGAATACGAAGGCGACAATCTCGTCCTGAGGCATCTGTATATCGAGCGGCGCATGGTGCCTCTCAACCTCTTTCTGCAAAACGGCAGCGACTCGGACATCGAGCACGGCATCAGGGAATACGGCAACGCGGTCAAGGAACTGATGCAGGCCAACATCTTCCCCGGCGACATGCTCTACAAGAACTTCGGCGTGACGCGCCACGGCCGCGTGGTGTTCTACGACTACGACGAGATCGAGTACCTCACTGATTGCAACGTGCGCAAGGTGCCGCCGCCGCGCTACGAGGAAGACGAGATGTCGGGCGAGCCTTGGTATACCGTCGGCCCTCACGACATCTTCCCGGAAACCTACAATACGTTCCTGCTCGGCGACCCGCGTGTGCGCGAGGCCTTCATGCGCCATCACGCCGATTTCTTCGATCCCGCGCTGTGGCAAAGAAACAAGGACCAGCTGCTGCGCGGCGAACTCGCCGACTTCTTTCCCTATGAACGATCGGCCCGCTTCTGCATCCGCTATCCGGAGCGTTTCGGGCAGGATCAGAAGGTTACGGCCGCAGCGCGCGCCGCATGAGCGAGCGCGATTGCAAACGGCCGCCAAAAGACACGAACATGAACATCACTGACGACAACATCAATCCTCAACACCCGCTCGCGCATCTGTTCGAGAACAACGCGTCGTGGGTGAAGCGCGTGCTCGCCGAAGACCCCGAGTACTTCTCGCGTCTCGCGCACCAGCAGGCGCCCGAGTATCTGTGGATCGGCTGCTCCGATTCGCGCGTGCCCGCCAACCAGATCATTGGCCTGCCGCCGGGCGAAGTGTTCGTGCACAGGAACATCGCGAACGTGGTCGTGCACTCGGACCTGAATTGCCTTTCGGTGATCCAGTTCGCCGTCGACCTGCTGAAAGTGAAGCACATCATGGTGGTCGGCCACTATGGCTGCTCGGGCGTGGGCGCGGCGCTTATGGGCCACCGCGTCGGTCTCGCGGACAACTGGCTGCGCCACGTCGAGGACGTGCGTGAGAAGCATGCGTCGCTGCTCGACGAATGGCCGATGGGTTCGGCGCGCCATCGCCGGCTGGTCGAGCTGAACACCATCGAGCAGACGTTGAACGTGTGCCGCACGACCATCGTCGACGACGCGTGGTCGCGCGGCCAGGAACTCACCGTGCACGGCTGGACCTACGGCGTGCACGACGGCCGCATGCGCAACATGGGCATGATGATCAGCGCGCCGGACCAGATCGAACCGGCGTATCAATCGTGTATCGCTGCACTGGCTCGCGGCGGCGCGCATTCGACGGAGAACGACGTGCTCGCCTCCGATGCCGCGCGCCTCGGCGATATTCCTGCCGTTGTGGCAGGCGTCATCAAGGAGTTGAAACATGAGTGAGACAAATCGTGATCCGGTCGTCATCGTTTCGGCGGCACGCACGCCGATGGCGGCCTTTCAGGGCGACTTCGCATCGTTGACGGCGCCCGAACTCGGCGCCGCCGCGATCTCGGCCGCACGCGAGCGCGCGGGCCTCGCGCCCGAGCAGATCGAGGAAGTCGTGTTCGGCTGCGTGCTGCCCGCAGGCCAGGGCCAGGCGCCTGCACGGCAGGCCGCGCTCGGCGCGGGCCTGACACTCGCGACCGGTTGCACCACCGTCAACAAGATGTGCGGCTCGGGCATGCGCGCCGCGATGTTCGCGCACGACATGCTGCTCGCGGGCTCCGTCGAGACGGCCGTCGCGGGCGGCATGGAGAGCATGACGAACGCGCCGTATCTGTTGCCGAAGGCGCGCGCCGGCATGCGCATGGGACACGGCCAGGTGCTCGACCACATGTTCCTCGACGGCCTCGAAGACGCCTATGAAAAGGGCCGGCTGATGGGCACGTTCGCGGAGCAATGCGCATCGTCGTATTCGTTTTCGCGCGAAGCGCAGGATGCATTCGCGATCGAGTCGCTACGACGCGCACAGCGGGCGAACGAGGACGGCTCGTTCAAGTGGGAGATCGCGCCCGTCACGGTGAAGGGCCGCAAGGGCGACACCGTCATCGATCGCGACGAGCAGCCGTTCAAGGCCAACATCGAGAAGATCCCGACGCTCAAGCCCGCGTTCGCGAAGGACGGCACGGTGACGGCGGCGAACTCGTCGTCGATTTCCGATGGCGCCGCGGCGCTCGTGATGATGCTCGAATCGACGGCCAAACGTCTCGGCGTGACGCCGCTTGCGCGCGTCGCGGGGCACAGCACGTTCGCACAGCAACCCGCGCTCTTCACGACGGCGCCGGTCGGCGCAATCCGCAAGCTCTTCGAGAAGAGCGGCTGGCGCGCGAACGACGTCGACCTGTACGAGATCAACGAAGCGTTCGCCGTCGTGGCGATGGCCGCGATGCGCGAACACGACCTGCCGCACGACAAGGTGAACGTGCACGGCGGCGCGTGTGCGCTCGGGCATCCGATCGGCGCGTCGGGCGCGCGGATTCTCGTTACGCTGATCGGCGCGCTCAGGCAGCGCGGGCTGAAGCGCGGCGTCGCGAGCCTGTGCATCGGCGGTGGCGAGGCGACGGCGATGGGCGTGGAGTTGTTCTGAGCCTTTCAGACAAGGACCCGAAATGAAAACCGTATTGATCGTCGGCGCTTCGCGTGGACTCGGTCACGAGTTCGCGCGTGTCTACTGCCGCGACGGCTGGCGCGTGCTCGCCACCGCGCGCGACAAGTCGTCGCTGCATGCGCTCGACGCCCTTGGCGCGCAGACCTTTTCGCTCGATGTCACGCAGCCCGAGCAGGTGTCGGCGCTCGCGTGGCAGCTGGAAGGCGAGACGCTCGACGTCGCGGTCATCGTTTCGGGTATCTACGGCCCGCGTACCGAAGGCGTGCAGACGATCAGCGCCGACGACTTCGACGACGTCATGCGCACCAACGTGCGCGGCCCGATGCAACTGATTCCCGTGCTCCTGCCGCTCGTCGATGTAGCGGGCGGCGTGCTTGCCGTGCTGTCGAGCAGGATGGGCAGCATCAGCACGGCAAGCGGCACGACCGGCTGGCTCTATCGCGCGAGCAAGGCGGCGTTGAACGCGGTGCTCAAGGTGGCGTCGCTGGAAACGCGGCACTCGACGTGCATCGCGTTGCATCCGGGCTGGGTGCGCACGGAGATGGGCGGTTCGTCGGCGGCGATCGACGTCGCGCACAGCGTGGCCGGCATGCGCGCGGTTATCGCAGAAGCGGGTGCAATGCGCAGCGAGTTCAACGGCAGCTTCGTGCAATACGACGGCACGAAGATCGACTGGTGAACTTCACACACTCAACGTTTCCAGGGACCGCTCGTGACTTATCAGGTACATGGTGTATCGGCTTCGGGCAACTGCTACAAGGTGAAGCTCGCGCTCGAACAGCTGAAACTGCCGTATGCGTGGCATGAAGTCGACATGATGAACGGCGCGACGCGCACTGACGCGTTTCGCAAGCTCAATCCCAACGGCAAGGTGCCGGTGCTGCAGATCGACGACACCACGTGTCTTTCCGAGTCGGATGCGATCCTCTGCTACCTCGCCGAAGGCACGCCGCTGATGCCGGCCGACCGCCTTGCGCGTGCGCAGGTGCTTCAGTGGATGTTCTTCGAGCAATACAGCCACGAGCCGAACGTCGCGGTGGCGCGCTTCATCCTGCAGTTCCTCAAGACGCCCGACGATCCTCGCCTGCCCGAGAAGATCGCGGGGTCGTATCGCGCACTCGACGTGATGGAGGCGCATCTCGCCACGCGCGCGTATTTCGTCGGGGAGCGCTATACCGTCGCGGACATCGCGCTCTATGCCTACACGCATGTCGCGGGGGAAGCGAATCTCGATCTCGTGCGCTACCCGGCCATCCGCGCGTGGCTCGAACGCGTGCGCACGCAGCCGCGTCACATCGACATGCCGCACGCCGATCAATGACGCCGCTCGAATGCCCATGCGGCGGCGCGTCGCCCGAACGCCGGCCGAACGCCCGCGCGCCGCGCTACGCGGACTGCTGCGGGCGGTTCGTGGAAGGCCACGCGCTACCCGCCACCGCGATGGAACTGATGCGTTCGCGCTACACCGCCTATGTCCTCGGCGACACGCCCTATCTGCGCGCCACATGGGCAGACGAAACGTGTCCGCACGACCTCGACGCTTCCGCCGATCCGGCCACGCGCTGGCTCGGCCTGGAGATCAAGCGCCATGTGCAGGTCGACGCGAACCATGCGCAAGTCGAATTCGTCGCGCGCTACAAGGTCGGGGGACGCGCGCACCGTTTGCATGAAACGAGCCGTTTCGTGCGCAATGCCGACGGACGCTGGCTTTATATCGACGGCGAAATTAATAACGCCTAAAAGTGTTATTAAGCGTTCCCTACAATTACACGGTAGAAATTCCCTTAATACCTGCTTTCGATTAAGCGAGTAATTACAGGGTCTTCGCTAATTGTTCACATTCTTTTTGACCGGTTAATCTACGGTTACGTCAGGCGAAGTCGTAATGCAGTGCCTGAACGGCCGTATTGAAGCCAAATGTCGTGTCTTTTCAGGACATGACTCCCGGAATCCCGCCCTCATACTGCTTCCAAGGTAAGCAGGGAGGTCGGTTTGTGACTTGGGTTTGCGATTTCAATCTGGGCCACACCGTTTAATGCCTTTCAGGCGGCTGGAGTTCAAAGGGATGGGAAGCAACGTCTGTTCGATCGGGTTGAGCCTCATTTGCGCACTCGGAATGCTGCAATCCGTCGCGCACGCCGCTCCGGTCGGCGGCACCCGCCAGTCGGAAGGACTGCAGGCACCCGCGTTCGGGCAGCTTCCCGGCACCATCGATCCGACCCTCCCCGTCGTCGACAATAGTCTGAACGAAACCGTGATCCGCGTTCCCGAGGACGACATCACGCTGCAGACCACCATCTTCAAGCCGGACGGCAACGGCCCGTTCCCGATGATCGTGTTCAATCACGGCAAGCTCCCCGGCGACTCGCACAATCAGCCCCGCAACCGCCCGCTCGCGCTCGCACGCGAATTCGTGCGGCATGGCTACGTCGTCGTGGTGCCGAATCGCCGCGGTTTCGCCGAATCGGACGGCAACTATGCCGGCAGCGGCTGCAACGTCGAAGCGAACGGCTACGCACAGGCGCGCGACGTCGCGGCAACGGTCGCGTACATGAGCCAGCAGCCGTACGTGGACAAGACCCGTATCGTCGTCGGCGGGACCTCGCATGGCGGCCTGACTGCGATTGCCTATGGCGCGCGCGACGCCGTGTCGGCGCCCGGCGTGCGCGGCCTGATCAACTTTTCCGGCGGCCTGCGCCAGGACGAGTGCGAAGGCTGGCAGAAAAACCTCACCTCGGCGTTCGGCGCCTACGGCGAAAAGGTGCGTCTCCCGTCGCTCTGGCTCTACGGCAATAACGACTCCGTGTGGCAGGGCCAGCTCGCGGGCCAGATGTATACGGCGTTCACCGAACACGGCGCGAAAGCCCAGATGTTCGATTTCGGCAGCTACAAGAACGACGCGCACCGCCTCGTCGGCGACCGCGACGGTGTCCAGGTCTGGTGGCCGCACGTGAAGGCGTTCCTCGCGCAGATCGGCATGCCGACCTCGGTGCAATATCAGGTCTCCGAGCCGCATGCGCCGAAAGCCACCGGCTATGCGAACCTCGATGCCGTTACCGCAGTTCCGTTCCTCGACGAAAGCGGCCGGGCCGGCTATCGCAACTTCCTGAATCAGTATTCGAGCCGGGCGTTCGCAGTGTCGAACTCGGGCGCGTGGTCGTGGGCCGAGGGCGGCGACGATCCGATGTCCGTCGCGCTTGCGAGCTGCCAGAAGCAAAGCAGCGATCCGTGCCGTCTCTACGCAGTCGACGAAGCCGTCGTCTGGCGCGATTCCAGCGGCGACACGCAGACCGCATCGCGCTGAATTTACCGAACTCCGTTTTTTTTCACGCCGGCGCACGAGCCGGCGTTTTTGCATCTTCGCGCGCAAAATGCGCCGACAAGCCAACGCGATGCACGAAGTTACGCGCGGTATCGCGTGCGCCGCGCGCCCTCGTGGCTGCGCAGCAAGCCCGCATTGCGGGCCGGAATCGAAATGCATCTCGAATTTAGCGATAATCGGTTTCTCGTCGTCCACCTTGCGAAGACATTTCCATGACCGATGCACTGAACCTGCAGCGTCTCCAGTTCGCCGTCGAGGGGCACGTTGCCCGCGTGACGCTAGACCGCTCCGACGTGCGCAATGCCTTCGACGACGCGACGATCGTCGAACTGACCGCCGCGTTTCGCGCGCTCAATGACGACACCAGCGTGCGCGCCATCGTGCTCGCCGCGAACGGTCCGGCGTTCTGCGCGGGCGCGGACCTGAACTGGATGAAGCGCATGGCGGGTTACTCGGACGCCGAGAACCGCGCCGACGCGCTCGGTCTCGCGACGATGCTCAACACGATCTACACCTGCGGGAAGCCGGTGATCGCGCGCGTGCAGGGCGACGCGTACGCGGGCGGCATGGGCCTCGTCGCCGCGTGCGACATCGCGATCAGCGCCGACACCGCGAACTTCTGCCTATCGGAGGCGAAGCTCGGCCTCATGCCCGCGACGATCGCGCCCTATGTGATCCGCGCGATGGGCGCGCGCGCGGCGCATCGCTATTTCGTCACCGCCGAGCGTTTCGATGCAGCCGAAGCGCTGCGCATCGGCTTCGTGCATCAGGTTGTGGCCGCCGATCAGCTCGAGGCGGCCGTCAACGCAGTAGCGGCGTCGATCGTCGCGAACAGCCCGAACGCGGTGCGCGAATGCAAGCAACTGGTGGTCGACCTGGCGGAGCGGGCGATCAACGACACGCTGATCACCGATACCGCCGACCGCATCGCGCGCATTCGTGCATCCGATGAAGGACGCGATGGCGTGCGTAGTTTTCTGGAGAAGCGCAAGCCGTCGTGGCTCGCGTGAAGTAATGGGCGTGCGCATTGCGCATGTCGTGGAGTTGCTTTGAACACTGAAGCCAATCAAGACTGGGTCGCGCGATCGCTCGCCGCCGTGTGGCATCCCTGCACCCAGATGAAACATCATGAGCGCCTGCCGCTCATTCCGGTCGCGCGCGGAAAGGGCGCGTGGCTCTACGATCATGACGGCCGGCGTTATCTCGACGGCATCAGTTCGTGGTGGGTCAATCTCTTCGGCCACGCGAATCCCGCGATCAACGCGGCGCTCAAGGATCAGCTCGACACGCTCGAACACGCGATGCTCGCGGGCTGCACGCACGAGCCGGCGGTGTTGCTCGCGGAGCGGCTTTCGGCGCTGACGCAACAGACGCTCGGCCATGCGTTCTTCGCGTCCGACGGTGCATCGGCGGTCGAGATCGCGCTGAAGATGAGCTTTCACTATTGGCGCAATCGCGGACAGGCGCAGAAGCGCGAATTCGTGTGTCTCGCGAACAGCTATCACGGCGAGACCATCGGCGCACTCGGCGTAACCGATGTCGCGCTCTTCAAGGACGCTTACGATGCGCTGATCCGTCACGCGCACGTGGTCACTTCGCCCGATTCGCGCAAAGGTGACGACGCAGCGCGCGCCGCGCTCGCCGACATGCGCTCGCTTTTCGAAGCGCGCGCGCAACATCTCGCGGCGGTTATCGTCGAGCCGCTCGTGCAGTGCGCGGCCGGCATGGCGATGCACGATGCGTCGTATCTCAAGGGACTGCGCGCGCTGTGCGACGAGTTCGGCGTGCATCTGATCGCCGACGAAATCGCGGTCGGCTGCGGACGCACCGGCACCTTCTTCGCATGCGAACAGGCGTCGGTGTGGCCGGATTTCCTATGTCTCTCGAAGGGCATCAGCGGCGGCTATCTGCCGCTGTCGATCGTGCTCACGCGCGATGAAATCTATGCCGCCTTCTACGACGACGACCTCACGCGCGGCTTCCTGCATTCCCATTCGTACACGGGCAATCCGCTCGCCTGCCGCGCGGCGCTCGCGACGCTGGACTTGTTCGACAGCGCGGACGTGCTAGACGAGAACCGTCGCAAGTCGTCGTTGATGAGCGCTGCGCTGAAGCCATTGGGCGATCATCCGAATGTGCGCAACCTGCGCTCGCGCGGCACGATCTTCGCGTTCGACGCGGTGATCGAAGACGCTACTCAAGCCCGCACATTCTCGCGACGTTTCTTCGAAAATGCCCTGAAACAAGAGCTTTTGTTGCGCCCGATCGGCAAGACCGTCTATCTGATGCCGCCTTATATTCTCGACGATGAAGAGCTGATGCTGCTCGCCGAACGCACGCGCACGACCTTCGAAGCCACGCTCGCGGAGGCCGCATGAGCAGCACATCCGACGCGCTCTTCGATACGCTGAAGCAAGGCCTCGCCGACATCGGCCAGCGCGGCCTGCGCCGTCGCCGCCGCACCGCGGACAGCGCCTGCGCCGCGCACATGACGGTGGACGGCCGCGAGATCATCGGCTTCGCGAGCAACGATTATCTCGGCCTCGCCGCGCATGAAAAGCTGCGCGCCGCGCTCGCCGAAGGCGCGCAACGCTACGGCGCGGGCAGCGGTGGCTCGCATCTGCTCGGCGGCCACTCGCGCGCGCATGCGCAACTCGAAGACGACCTCGCGAAATTCAGCGGCGGCTTCGTCGACAACCCGCGCGCGCTCTACTTCAGCACCGGCTACATGGCGAACCTCGCCGTGCTCACGACGCTCGCGGGGCGCGGCACGCTCGTCTTTTCCGATGCGCTCAACCACGCGTCGCTGATCGATGGCGTGCGGCTCTCGCGCGCCGAAGTGCAGATCTATCCGCACGCAGACGCGGCAGCGCTCGACGCGATGCTCGACGCATCGTCGGGCGAAGCGGCCACGAAAGTGATCGTGACCGATACCGTGTTCAGCATGGACGGCGACATCGCTCCGCTTGCGCGTCTCGTCGAACTCGCCGAGCGTCATGGCGCGTGGCTCGTCGTCGACGATGCGCATGGCTTCGGCGTGCTCGGGCCGCAAGGACGCGGTGCACTCGCGCACGCCGCCTTGCGCTCGCCGCATCTCGTCTATGTCGGCACGCTCGGCAAGGCGGCAGGCGTCGCGGGCGCGTTCGTCGTCGCGCACGAGACCGTGGTGGAATGGCTCGTGCAGCGCGCGCGTCCGTATATCTTCACGACGGCGTCGCCGCCGGCCGTCGCGCATGCGGTGTCGGCGAGCATCAGGATCATCGGGAGCGAAGAAGGAGACGCGCGTCGCAAGCATCTCACCGCGCTGATCGAGACGACGCGTGCGATGCTCCGGCGCACGCGCTGGCTACCGGTCGATTCGCACACGGCGGTGCAGCCGCTCGTGATCGGCGGGAACGATGAAACGCTCGCGCTCGCCGCCGCGCTCGATGCAAAGGGTCTGTGGGTGCCCGCGATCCGTCCGCCGACGGTGCCCGCCGGCACGTCGCGTCTGCGCATCTCGCTCTCCGCTTCGCACAGCGATCAGGATCTCGCCCTTCTCGGCGATGCCCTTCACGCCCTGAGCGAGCAGCAGCAATGAACGCACCCGTTTCCTTCTTCGTCGCCGGGACCGATACCGAGATCGGCAAGACGCTCGTTTCGTCGGCCCTGCTGCACGGCTTCGCGCAGCAGGGCTTGCGCGCCGCCGCGATGAAGCCGATCGCGGCGGGCGCCATCGAGCGCGATGGCGTCTGGCACAACGAAGACGCCGATCAACTCGATGCCGCCGCAAACGTCGCGCTGCCGCCCGACATCCGCACACCTTATCTGCTGAAGGAACCCATCGCGCCGCATATCGCGGCCGCGCGCGAGAGCGTGTCGCTCGACATCTCGCGTATCGTGGATGCCCACAAGCTCGCGATGACTCAGGCCGATGTCGTCGTGGTGGAAGGCGTCGGCGGCTTTCGCGTGCCGCTCACCGATGTGCACGACACCGCAGACCTCGCGTTCGCGCTGAACCTGCCGGTCGTGCTCGTGGTCGGCATGCGGCTCGGCTGCATCAGCCACGCGCTGCTCACCGCCGAGGCGATCGCCGCGCGCGGCCTGAGGCTCGCGGGCTGGGTTGCGAATCGCGTCGATCCGGACATGCTCTATCCCGGCGAGAACATCGAGGCGATCCGGCTGCGCCTCGACAGCCAGTACAACGCGCCGCTCATCGGCACCGTTCCCTATCTCGCGCCGCCCGATGCCCGACAGGCGGCAACGCACATCGATTCGACCCTGCTGTTGCAGACGCTTCAGGCAACCGACGCGGGCCACTGACTCACGCTTTATCCAGAGGATTGATCACATGACGCAAGCACGACCCGCCGAAACTCAGACTCAAGCCGCGTCGCAAGCGCAGACGCTGCAGCGCTGGCGCGTCGCGGATGTCGTCGCGCTTTACGAACTGCCGTTCAACGACCTGCTCTATCGCGCGCAGACCGTGCATCGCGAGCACTTCGACCCGAACACCGTGCAGCTCTCGACCCTGCTCTCAATCAAGACGGGCGGCTGCGAGGAAGACTGTGCGTACTGTCCGCAGTCGGTGCATCACGACACGGGACTGAAGGCGGACAAGCTGATGGAAGTCGATGCCGTGCTGAAGGCCGCCGAGATCGCGAAGGCGAATGGCGCGACGCGCTTCTGCATGGGCGCGGCGTGGCGCAATCCGAAGGACCGTCATCTCGAACCGATCAAGGACATGATCCGCGGCGTGAAGGCGATGGGTCTGGAAACCTGCGTGACGCTCGGCATGCTCGAAGCGCATCAGGCAGAAGGCCTGCGCGAAGCGGGTCTCGACTACTACAACCACAATCTCGACACGTCGCCCGAGTTCTACGGCCAGATCATCTCGACGCGCACCTACCAGGACCGCCTCGATACGCTCGAACGGGTGCGCGATGTCGGCATCAACGTGTGTTGTGGCGGGATCGTCGGCATGGGCGAATCGCGTCGCGAGCGCGCGGGTCTCATCACGCAACTCGCGAACATGGACCCGTATCCGGAATCGGTGCCGATCAACAATCTCGTGCAGGTCGAAGGCACGCCGCTGACGGGCACCGCGCCGCTCGATCCGTTCGAATTCGTGCGCACGATCGCGGTGGCGCGCATCACGATGCCGCGCGCGATGGTCCGGCTCTCGGCCGGACGCGAGCAAATGGACGAAGCGCTGCAGGCGCTCTGCTTCGCCGCTGGCGCGAACTCGATCTTTTACGGCGATCAGTTGCTCACGACGAGCAATCCGCAAGCCGAAGCGGACCGCAAACTGCTCGAACGACTCGGCATTCGCGCCGAGGCTTCGCAGCAGGTTGAAGAAGCGCAGGCCTGCGATACGAAGTGCGGACACGCGTAAAGGTTTTGCTGGCGCTCGGGGTTGTTAAACACCGTTTGATACGCCTGCGCTTCCATGAAACTTGTTTTCTTGTCGGTCTATTGGCTCTGCCCCTGTCCGGGGCGGGACTTACTTTCTTTGCTGCTGCAAAGAAAGTAAGCAAAGAAAGCAGCTTTTTCAGGCAGCAGTCTTAGGACGGCAACGCACTGGCAATACCGAGTGGCCCAGCGCCTAAGTGTCGCCCTCAAAGGACTTCAGGGGCTTGGTGCGCGGCACGCACTGTGAAATCGCACAGCAAACGAGTTGGCACAGCAGTCATTCATCCGTTTTCGCTTCGCTGGACGAGAGGTGCATTAGTCGTGCGGTTTAGGTTCGCGGTCGAGGTTGTAGTCCACTTGTTTTCGGTTGTGCCCCCCCGTCCGAGCGAAGCGCGGACGGACCGGAACGCAGTGCATACCACTCCGGTCGAGTTTCAGTGGTGTCAGTGCGTGCGCGCGCCAAGCCCGGTGGTCCTTTGAGGGCGACACTTAGGCGCTGCGCCACTCGGTAGTGCAAGTGCGGTCACGTCCTAATACCGTTGACTCCCTAACGAGGCTCCGCCTCAGACCGACGAGTTGTACGGGTGACTGCGGAGCGCTGGCGGTGTAAGGTGGCTCCGGTCGAGCCGGCTGGGACGTGCCCAGCGATGTACGAGCTCGAAGCTCAATGGGTCCGAAGACCCGTGGACGACCGGAGCCAATCATGACGTTATCACAGAGTGTGTG
>NZ_FCOG02000225.1 GCF_001544975.2 Caballeronia arationis
TTACCGAGAACTGGATCGGCGCTCACGAACGCCAAGATGAGACCGTGAGAAAGGCGCAAGAACTCGGCACTCTCGAGTTAAGAAGTTCGCTCAAATCTAAAGGACCAGTAATGCGTACAAAGGCCGCAATAGCATGGCGCGCGAAGGACCCGTTGACAATTGAAGACGTGGAACTGGAAGGCCCGCGCGCCGGCGAGGTGCTGATCGAGGTGAAGGCGACGGGCATTTGCCACACCGACTACTACACGCTCTCGGGCGCCGATCCGGAAGGGATTTTTCCGGCGATCCTCGGGCACGAAGGCGCAGGCGTGATCGTCGACGTGGGGTCGGGCGTCGGCACGCTGAAGAAGGGCGATCATGTCATTCCGCTCTACACGCCGGAATGCCGCCAGTGCAAGTTCTGCCTGTCGCGCAAGACGAACCTCTGTCAGGCGATCCGTTCGACGCAAGGCCGCGGCCTCATGCCCGACGCGACTTCGCGCTTCTCGCTAGACGGCAAGCCGCTCTTTCACTACATGGGTACGTCGACGTTTTCGAACTACATCGTGGTTCCCGAGATCGCGGTCGCGAAAGTGCGTGAGGACGCGCCGTTCGACAAGATCTGCTACATCGGCTGCGGCGTGACGACGGGCGTCGGCGCCGTCGTGTATTCGGCGAAGGTCGAGGCAGGCGCGAACGTGGTCGTGTTCGGGCTCGGCGGCATCGGGCTCAACGTGATCCAGGGCGCGAAGATGGTCGGCGCGGACAAGATCATCGGCGTCGATATCAATCCGGGGCGCGTCGAACTCGCGAAGAAGTTCGGCATGACGCACTTCATCAACCCGAAGGAAGTCGAGAACGTCGTCGACCACATCGTGCAACTCACCGATGGCGGCGCCGACTATTCGTTCGAGTGCATCGGCAATACGAAGGTGATGCGCCAGGCGCTCGAATGCACGCACAAGGGCTGGGGGCAATCGTTCATCATCGGCGTGGCGGCGGCAGGCGAGGAAATCTCGACGCGGCCGTTCCAGCTCGTCACGGGCCGCGAGTGGAAAGGCTCGGCGTTCGGCGGCGCGCGCGGGCGCACGGACGTGCCGAAGATCGTCGACTGGTACATGGAAGGCAAGATCAACATCGACGATCTCATCACGCACCATCTGCCGCTCGAACGCATCAACGAAGGCTTCGATCTGATGAAGAAGGGCGAGTCGATCCGATCCGTCGTCATGTATTAATTGAGTCAAACGATGCTTTAACTTCTTTGGATGACAACGTTGCTTCGATCTCGTCCAGCGGTTAGCACCGGGTCGGAATCGATCAGCCGGCATAGCAATTTCCGTCCTTCCCTAAGGAAGCAGCGCCCACCAAGTGCCGGCGCTGTCCTACTCGACGGCTGATGTGCTCCGAAGAGACCATCCCGTGAAGCTTGGCAACCCACGGGAATCCACGGATGAGAGACCCTCAAACGTTTAGCAGGCGCCAACGGCGCTCCGGTTCAACGCAGCTCACCTGAAGGAATACACATGGCTGTTTTCACACACGTTACTGTTGGCACAAACAATTTAGAAAAAGCGCGCTCGTTCTACGACAGTGTGCTCGGCGAAATCGGGTTAGAACGCGTCAACGATCTTGGCGACCAAGGTTCCATCTGGGGTCAAGAATCACCGTCATTTTTCGTTCTGACGCCGGCAAACGGTCAAGCCGCGTCCGTGGGAAACGGCGTAACCGTCTCCTTTGAGGCGCCGAATCGAGCGTCGATCGATGCGTTCCACAAAACTGCGATTGCTGCGGGCGGCCAGTGCGAAGGTGCCGCGGGTCCTCGCGGTTGGGCACCAAACGCATATGCTGCGTATGTTCGAGATCTTGACGGCAATAAACTCGCTGTTTATTGCTTCAAGTCCGAGTAACGCCAGCTGTCAGGAGTCGTCTCGGGCCCTGACACTGTAAGCTTCGTACCCTTCTGTGTATTCGTTTAGCGGGGACTTGCCGAAGCGGTCTCGGTAGTTCAATGCGCGCGCCCGAGATGTGTCGGGAAGCGCGTAACTTTACATAAAGGAATTTAGTGACGTTTGTTTTGTTATCCTAATGACCTGTCTTTGTACGTACGCCCTTCGGTCCGACCTACACAGGCAAATGCTGCGATGTTCTCGGCCGGGACGCGGAGTCTGACGGTCCCTCATCGACCCGTTGCCGAGGGTCGAGCCGTCAGAGGTGCAACGGCAGGTACCAGAGTCGAGCAGTCGTTCGGTACAGCCACTCCAGACAAAAACATATGTCGGCCAATACTGTCATCCATGACGCTTGGCAAGGAAGGCCAACGCCTAGAACAACAGTTCGAACAGTCTCTTCAGGAGGTACTCCGGGGACATCATCGTCAGTGCCAGCGGCACGATCGGCACATGTACCGCAACCCGAGGCGCACAATGGCATCCTTGGTAATCGGGGCGCCCGCATCGTCCGGACCATGTCGAAACTGTTGGCGAGATCCGCAAGGGACTGAATTTCTCCGCTCCCTAGCAACGCGTCGCCGGCGGGCGAGCCGCCCCGTAGCCACTTGGCATCGAACTCGTGCACATACCGTTCCGCCACCATGCCGTATTCGCTCAGGCCCGTCCTTTTCTACTGGGCCAGTTGAGGCGTGAAGTCCAGCAACGGAGCAAAGCCAAGGCACAACAAGCTTCAGCGATCGAAAGAAACGCGCCGGTCGCCAGTGTTGGCGCTTGGTCCGGGCCGTGATCCATTGCAGCGTCGATCTTCCGCCGCGCCATTGCAGTTGATCGGATTGCGTCTATTCTTACATTGGACCTTCGCCAAATACTGATGCCAGTAATGTTTTAGGTTGTTGCGGGAGGAGTCATGCATCACTTTGTGCCTTGTAGTTCAGCTGTGCAAAAGCAAGCGCCTCTCACCTGGGGCCTTCGTCACGCTCGCCACAGATACTGGTCCGCCTTGTTATGCGGGATGCTCACACATGGAGCATGTGCGCTCGCGGCCGGCCCCCTCCCCAGCGGGGGACAGTTCGTTGCTGGCACGGGTTCGATCTCGTCGAACGGCTCAGCGCTCAACATCACTCAAAGCACGCCGCGCGCGGTCATCGACTGGCGCGGCTTTTCGATCGGGATTGCCAATAGTGTGACAGTGAATAACGGCGCCGGTGCAACGCTCAACCGTGTGACCGGTATCGGTCGCTCCGTCATCGATGGCAGGCTGAGTGGCACGGGTAGTATCTACCTGATTAATCCGCAGGGCGTACTTATAGGCACGAGCGGTGTCGTCACGACCGGTGGCCGCTTCGTCGCCTCGACACTCGATGTGGCCAATGACGCGTTCATGAAGGGGGGCGCATTTGCCTTGAGCAGTACGAGCGAGGCCAGCATCATCAATCTCGGCAGGATCAGTTCAAGCGGCGGCGACGTATTCCTGATCTCGCGCAAGCTCACCGAGAACGACGGTTCGATCGACGCGCCCAAGGGTACGGTGAAACTCGCCACCGGCGCTCAGGTGTTGCTGGTGGATTCGTCGAGCGGCGGCCAAGTGTTCGTGGAACCCGGTACTCGAGGCGATGTGGTCAACAAGGGCATGATCCGTGCCGCGCAGATCGCCCTCGAAGCAGCCGACGGCAACGTTTTCGCGCTCGCGGGCACGCGAGGCGAACTGCGCGCAACTGGCACCGCCACGCGCGACGGTCACGTGTGGCTAGTGGCCGAACGCGGCACGGCGCACGTTCACACGAACGTCGCGGCATTGAATGCGGACGGCAGCGGCGGGACCGTGGAGACGAGCGGTTACGCGCTCCATCTCGACGACGCCGTCATCGATGCCGGACAATGGAATTTGACGGCGCCCGAGTTCAACGTGGGAGGGGTGGCCGCGGCGATCCTCGCCCGTGACCTGTCGAGCGGTACGTCAGTCAATGTGAACACGACGGGCGCCTACGGCAAGAGCGGTGACATCAATCTCCAGTCGACGCTGCGCTGGAGCGGCGACGCATCGCTTGCGCTCAACGCGCAGCACAATGTGACGATCGGCGGGGCCATAACGGTCGCAAACAACGGCGCGGGCAACCTCACGCTGCGAGCCGACGCAAACGGCATCGATAATGGCGCCAGCGTCGTGAACCGCGGCACCATCGACTGGTCGCGCAGCACCGGCGTCGTCGCGGCGCTCCATGACACGAACGGCGGTTACCTCGCTGGCACTGTGAGGAGCAATCCATCGTGGGCCCCCGCGCCGTTCAGCGGCCTCAACACGCAGGCGACCGCGTACCAGCTCGTCAATTCTAAAGAGGCCCTCGAGAACGTAACGAACAATCTCGCCGGGGTATACGCGCTCGGCAAGGATCTAGACCTGGGGGGATGGCCCAATCAATTCCGGAGAATCGGAGGAGCGAATGCGGCGTTCGCGGGACAGTTCGACGGCATGGGTCATGCCATCGGCAACCTGTACCAATATCAGGAATCGGCCGGTCTGTTTGGCGACATCGGTACGACAGGGGTTGTGCGGAATCTGAGTGTCAATAATGCGTATATGACCGCATCGGGCATGTTCGCAGGCGGCGGCGGAGGCATCATCGCGCTACGCAATCAGGGGCTTATCACGAACACGCATGCGTCGGGCGGCATCAGTTCGTACCGGGGCGCCGGCGGCCTCGTTGCGGTGAACGACGGCACGATCGAGCGCTCGTCGGCCGGTGCCGGTCTCAACGGCGATGGCGCGTTTGGCGGCCTCGCCCGCCTCAACAATGGGAACATCGTCCAGTCGTTCTCGATCAGCTCAGTAAGAGGCGGTTCGCATGCATCGGGCGCAGGCCTGGTCGTCGACAACCACGGATCGATCACCCAGTCCTATGCGGCTGGCGCCGCGACAATGTATACCACCGCCGGCCTGGTCTTGTATAACGGCGGAACGATCAACGAATCGTTCGCTACCACGCACCAAACTCCACTGTTCCCACCCGACCAGAAGGCCGGTGTGGCCTTTACGAATGCCGGAACCATCGCGGACAACGTCTTCTGGGATGTGCAAGCAACCACTGCAACCAATAGCGTATACAGCGGCAAGGCGCTGCCCGCCGCGAACGGCCTCACGACCGCGCAGATGAGCACGACCGCGAGCTTCGGACCGACGTGGGACTTCGGTCCGACCGGCACGTGGGTGATACCCGTGGGAGGCACGCATCCGATCCTGCGCTGGCAACAAGATGCGCAGTGAGCGCATTTCGATTGATGGCAGGCTATCCGGAGTCGCAGGCAGGCTTCGATCGCAGTCTTCGCATTTGTTAAAACGGGAATCCTTCGCGGAGATACCACGGCCTGACCACACGACTCGCTCACGTAGGGGCGAGATTGTTGGCGTACGGCCGAGTGTTGCAATTGGATACCCGGCATTGAAGTCGCGGGAGCCCAAGGGCCGGAGAGGGTTGAAAGTACATGCGCTGCCAAGGGAACCTGACGCTCGCGGTATTGTCGCGACCGCCCATTCAACGAACTGAAGCGGACGTCTGAACGTCCGCGCAACGGTTTAGGCGAATGACGCTTCATGGCCGAGCCCGGCCCGATGCGGAACGCATAGTCTGTCTGCCGGAAGTCGACGGCAGCAGCGACGGCTGCCACGCAAACAGAAAACGTCAGCATCTTCCAAGCTCCAGCGCCAAGCACTTTGAACGATGGGCCGCTGGAGTCACGCGCTCCGTGGCGAGACCCCTGAAGTTGACCCGCTCCTTGGGCAGCCGACGGCAATGTGCTCTCAGTCGGCCGTAAGAGATGCTACAGCCACTTGGGCACGTCGATACGTGCATAGCGGTGAAGTTTTTCTATCAAAGCACTTGCATCTGCATCCACGGATATCGAATTTCGATGCGCAGCCGGCAGGAATTTCTTGTTCACCATATGGTCAACAAATCCTAGAAACGCGGCAAAAAAATCGGCCGTGTTCAATACTCAAGAGTGCCGAGTTCGGCACAGTCTTGGGGTTATGTGGCCAGTCGGAACATCTCGAAGGTGTCAGGGTCCTGCCTTTCGGCGATGAATTTCGCGAAGAAATTGGTTTTGGCGCTATTCACGAGAAATTCGGGCAGGCATTGTCGTAGTGCACTGGCGACAACCAACTCCGATGGAGGGATGCCGGGACGGATGGTGCGCAGCCAGGATCCAAAGGAACTCCAGACGAGTGAAGGGAATACCG
>NZ_FCOG02000286.1 GCF_001544975.2 Caballeronia arationis
CACACACTCTGTGATAACGTCATGATTGGCTCCGGTCGTCCACGGGTCTTCGGACCCATTGAGCTTCGAGCTCGTACATCGCTGGGCACGTCCCAGCCGGCTCGACCGGAGCCACCTTACACCGCCAGCGCTCCGCAGTCACCCGTACAACTCGTCGGTCTGAGGCGGAGCCTCGTTAGTCATTCTTACGGCCCTGTTCAAACTGCAGAAGCGCGGGACGGGCGCGGTCGGCAAGGTTTTTGGGCCCGTGATGCTGGTCTGGTTCATCACGCTTGCGGTGATTGGCGTCACAAATATTGCGAGTCATCCTGGCATCATCCGCGCCGTATCGCCCGCCTTTGCATTCAAGTTCGTCGCCCATGCTCCGGCCACTGCCTTCATTGTGCTTGGATCAGTCTTTCTTGCACTCACAGGTGGCGAGGCGCTCTACGCCGATATGGGACATTTCGGCAAGCGACCTATCCGGTTGTCGTGGCTATTGCTCGTCTTTCCGGCGTTGGTGCTCAACTATTTCGGTCAGGCCGCCCTGGTGTTGAGCAAGCCTTCGGTCATCAGTCAGCCCTTCTTTGAATCGGTGCCTTCGTGGGCACTGATTCCGCTCGTTGTGCTCTCTGCACTGGCGACCATCATCGCTTCACAGGCCGTCATATCGGGCGCGTTCTCAATGACCAAGCAGGCGGTACAGCTTGGACTGCTCCCGCGCATCCCCGTCGTTCATACGTCGAGCCGCGAGATCGGTCAGGTTTTTGTGCCTTTCATCAATCTCACGCTCTATGTTGCGGTCGTCTTTCTCGTGCTGTTTTTCCGGTCTTCGGACAATCTCGCGGCGGCATACGGCATCGCAGTTGCGTCCACGATGTTGCTGACGACGCTCCTGATGTACTTTGTCACGCACTGCCTGTGGCACTGGAAACCCATCGCAACGATCGCGGTCATCGGCCCAATGGCGCTCGTCGATGCGCTGTTCGTGTCGAGCAACGCGAATAAGGTCATGGATGGCGGATGGTTTCCCTTGCTCGCTGGCGCCGCAATCTTCACGGTCATGACGACGTGGCATAAGGGGCGGGAAATGATCGTGCAACAAATCAAGAAAGACAGCCTCGAGCTGGCGCCGCTCATCAAGTCGTTGACCACGGGCGAGCACCCTGTCATGCGCACGCAAGGCACAGCCGTTTTCCCGGGCGGGGTGACCGGCATGACGCCCACGGCGTTTCTTCACAATCTGAAACACAACGGCGTCATGCATCGCATCAATATCTTCATGGCCGGCTCGACCGACAATACACCCCATGTATCGGAGGAGGACAAGGTCGCGGTAACGGATCTCGGCAACGGTTGCTACGCCGTGTCTGTGCGCCATGGGTTCATGGAGATTCCGAATGTCCCCGCCGTTCTCAAGCTTCTCGAAAAGCAAATCCCGGATTGGCACTATGAGCCCGTCGATGTCTCGTTCTTCCTAGGGCGGGACACGATTGTCGCGACAGGAAAAAGCCACGTCATGTCGTTATGGCGCAAGAGACTGTTCGCGTTCCTGGCGAGAAACGCGGCGCAGGCGGCCGAATACTTCAGCCTGCCCCCTAACCGCGTCGTCGAAAGGGGCGGCCAAGTGAATCTATAAAACGGGTTTGTGAGAAGTAGCCGCAATCGTCCGGCCTCGCACATCAGCGCCGTGGCGCGGCACCGATCAAAAGTCACTCCGAGTCCTCGAATATCACGTCCAGCCGCTTTCGGGCGATCGCTTTGGTGAACCGCCGCATGCGTTCAATGTATTCACGGCGTCGGTGTGTCCGTTGCGTCCGACTTCGCGCGGCAGCTTGCACATCGGGTCGCCCGCGCCAGCCAGGCCGAGGCCTTCCGTCTTGTCGTGATGAACGATTTCCCACGACAGCCGCAGGTGCACGGTAAGCGCGTCCGCAGTCATGGCGACACGCTTACCGTGGACAGCGTCGACCGTCGCCTGCGCGCGTACTCAAAACACGATATTGGTCCGTACGCCAACAATGAACGGCGGTTTCAAATCGAAGCGCTACAAAGGGCGTAATGTTTTGCGCCCTGCGGTTGGGTTGCTGAGGCGAGCGTGGCGGCGAAGACCTCGAGCGGCGAATAGAACGCGTGGGTTGCGCGCGGCCGGTTGTTCAGGCTGTCGGCGATAGCATCGAGTTCGTCCTGTGTGTAGACCGAGAGGTCGGTTCCTTTGGGCAAGTATTGTCGCAGCAAGCCGTTGGTGTTTTCACATGTGCCGCGTTGCCAGGGGCTATGGGGGTCACAGAAGTACACGCGCACGCCGGTGGCCGCGGCGAGTTCCTGATGACGGGCAAAAGCCTACTACGTTGCTGAGAGCCTGATATGTTCGACCATAGGCCAGCAGCGCCCAGATCGTTCGTGCCATCTTGTTCGCAAGTGCAACAGCGACGACGTTGGTTTGACGTCGGGTGAGCAGCAGACGCATCGTTGGGCGTTGCGGTTCGTGTGCATTCGCGAACGCGACAAGGCTGTTGAAGCGTGGTTGCGCGAGCAGGTCTGCCTGCCGCGCAGGCACTTCGAGACGATTCAGCGCGCGCTCTCGTCCGATCAGGTGTGCGCGGAACTCTAGAATTCTTGGGTGCGGCGCGGGTGAGCTGTCGCACTCGAACTGCGCATCGCTGATGCTGACGCTCCGATGTCTGCAAAGAAATACGTCGATGCTATCGTTGACTTCTGCATGAGCCGGTAGAAGACTCCTATTGCCGCACGTGGCGTTGCGTGCGGCGACTTGTCGCCGCCGGCGCTGAGGACCACCCAAATTCGCAGGCGCATTCGAAAAAAAAGCAATTCGAATTGCCGAGCACGCGTCTCAAAAGATACAAGTGCACCTGCTGTTTGGAAGGTCGTTCTTTCACTATGAGTGACCGAGAACACGCACCGAAGTCTACAGAATTCCGGTATAACATGATCGCGGCTCGAACAACGGGATGTCTGTCAGAACAACTGTAAGGTAAAGCTAAGTCTGAAAAAGCTTCATTTGCTCCGGGCAAAGTCCGACAGGATGCTTTGGGTTCAAAACATGAAAATCACCGTGTCGGACGCGGGGCACATCGGTCAAAAAAGTCGTTTCCTAGGGGTGCTGACAACCGCGCAAGCTGTTTTGGGCGTCGCAGCCGCGAGGATGCAAGATAGGAGGACAATGACTTCGCGGTCGCGGTGACGGGCATTGATAAGCGCTCGATCCGCAGCGTACTTACTGTGAACTCGCCCCCCCAGGCGCAAGGCTAGACCGACGACCTTTCTCTGCACCGCATTCGAGACGACGTGCTCGATCGAACAATCAACTCCTTAGCCTCTAATCGAAGCGCGTTATCGCTATTGATCTTGCTATTAACGGGAAGCCGGCTCTGTGTGTCCTTGCGCACTGAGACACGCCGCGCCTTCGTCATACGGTAAGGTCGGGAGCTTATGCCACACGTCACCGATGGAAAGCGCGCAGTTTGGCCTAACTCATATGACGAATCAAGCACCGTAATTATGGAACTGTCTAACAAGCTGTAAGAAAGGGGGGCCTGAAGTTGAAGTTAGGAATATATTGTGATTCGGGCATCAACGGAGGCCACGAAGAAATGCTTAAGCGCCTCGTGCTGGCAATTGTCGATAACGAGGACGTTGAGGCGCTGTACGTTTTGGTACCGATATCGAACGAGTCACTCCACAACTTCGTCGCCGCATTAGCGCAAAATCGCCCGAAAACCCACATCGTCGGCTTGTCGTACACGGCCGAATTGTTGCGTGGAAATCTCTTTGAGTTGTTTCGTACGGTTCGCTCGACGAGCGGGACGTTGCGCGCACTGAGTCTTGACAAGCTGCTAATCTCACAGGGTACGATCGCTTCGGGGCTTGCGGGTCTCTTCGCGGC
>NZ_FCOG02000135.1 GCF_001544975.2 Caballeronia arationis
CTAACGAGGCTCCGCCTCAGACCGACGAGTGGTACGGGTGACTGCGGAGCGCTGGCGGTGTAAGGTGGCTCCGGCCGAGCCGGCTGGGACGTGCCCAGCGATGTACGAGCTCGAAGCTCAATGGGTGCAAGGACCCGTGGACGACCGGAGCCAGTGATGACGTTATCACAGAGTGTGTGCGAAGTTCTGCGCGCTCACGTCGTGCTCGAGAGCGAGTGCATCGACCGGATGTACCTGAACGTTTACGTGCCACAGTTGCAGCGCGTGGGCGGCGTAGTGTGGTACCTGCGGGGGCATCTCGGTCAGCGCTTCGCCTCGACCGCGACCGTGGCGCCCAAGACCGTGGCCTTCGTGGCAAGCATCGAGAAGTTTGTCGCCGAGCAAGGTGTGGATCTGGTGAGCTTTGGGAGGCACCAGCGCAAGGACGACATCACCCAGCAGTATCTGCAGCGGTTCGACGCCGATGAAGGGATTCTGTACGGCTGCCGCGCCCAGGAGAAGGCGCGCGTGGTGCGCACCGAGCGGCGCTGTTGTGCACGCACCGGCATGGGCTATCCGTGGGTGGATGGCAGTGCGATGGTGAGCCACTACTACTTCTACTGCGTGGACGACGACTTCGGCCCGTTCTTCCTGAAGTTCTGTTCCTACTTTCCGTACAACGCCAAGCTGTGTATCAACGGCAACGAGTACGCCAAGTGCCAGTTGCGCAAGCGCGGCATCGCCTTCGAGGCGCTGGACAACGGCATCCTCTCGTGCGAAGACCCCAAGGCGCTGCAGGTGCTCGATCGACTGATGACAGGCCGCATCTTCTTCCTCGGACGCACGGGCCAAGTGCAACTGATCTTCGATCGCCGCGTCAATCGGCGCACCCCGGGACGCTTTCGCACGCGGGTGATCACTGAAGGAGTCACCCCTTCGCTGCATGTGGACTACAAACGTTCACGCATCAAGCGGTACCACAATGAGGGTCAGTCGCTACGTACCGAGACCACCATCAACGACACCCGCGACGTCGGCGTGGGACGGCTGCTGCGGAACTTGCCCGAGCTACGCCGCATCGGCTTTGCCGTCAATCGGCGCATGCTCGAAATTGAGCAGCTCAGCCACGACCGTGCATTGGGCGAAGATGCATTTCAGGGCCTGCAGCGTGCGCGCCATGTTGACGGGCAGCGCGCACCGGCGCTGCGCTTTGCCGACCCGAAGGACCAAGCGCTGTTGCGTGCGCTGGTGATGTTCATTTTCGTCGCACGCGGCTTTACCAATCAAGACCTGCGGCAAGCCTACGCCGTGCTGCTGGGCCTGCATCCCGGCGAAATCGGCCCGGGCCGCATGAGCTACGAGCTGCGATGCCTGCGCTTGCATGGCCTGATCCAGCCAGTGCCCAAGACCCACCGCTATCGGCTCACAAAGCTTGGGCTGCAAACGGCGCTCTTCTACACGCGTGTGTACTCCTTGCGCCCGGGCCTCGCGTTGGTTAGCCCTCAGGCGCCTGCGGAGTCGCCGGCGTCTTTGCAGCGCAGCTTTCGCACCGCCGAGCGGGCCGTCAACACTTGGCGCGATCAGGTAAAAATCGCCGCGTAGAATACTTGACTCGACTGCTACAAGATCAATTCGGTCAAGGAATCTAGTGCTGGCCAACTGCGGTTCGGAGATTTGGAATGGAAGCCCTAACTATCGATGAACGGATCCGGTTACGAGCGTACGAATTTTGGCAGCAGGATGGGTGCATGGAAGGATGCGCAGACGAGTATTGGCGACTAGCTCGGGAAAGCGTGGAGGAAGAGCTTCGACAAGAGAAGGGAGCAGCCGCACCGACAGCTCCACAGGGATAGGTAAAGAGCCACCTCGCCGCATCCGCGCTTGCGGCGATCGTCCGGCCAACGGCGGGTCTTCTTCCAGGGAACGGCTCGATCACGAGCGGCAAGTCTGGTTCGGCTCCCCCTATTTGCTCGGCCAGCGGCCGATGCGCTTGCCTGGACCGGAACAATCAGTACGTCAGTTGCGTGGAGAACCGCCGCTGGATGCTGCACGTCGTTATGTACGCGACTCTGAAATTCAGGGCTTTTGCAACAACCTGTGCGATACGAACTGAGGTTGCCCCGCTTCAGCGGACAGATTTGCAGTTGGGTTCAGTACGGTATTGATCCTCCGTTAAGCGTTGAGTCGCGGGTTGTCCACGGCCGGGTAGCGGGTCGCCTGTCTCGACCATGACGCTGCCCGGCGGTGGACAACCCGCGCGGCGATGACATTGCATTTTTTGAATGCAGGTTTTCGAATTCCAGCGGCGAGCAATAACCGATGCTGCTGTGCAGGCGGCGCACGTTGTACCATCCTTCGAGGAACCAGAAGATACGTGTGCGGGCCTGCTCGTGGGTCGCGAAGTGTTCACGCATCAGCAGTTCTGCTTCGAGCGTGCCGAAGAACGACTCACACATCGCATTGTCATAGGCATCGCCGACTGTGCCCATCGACGGTTGTACGCCCGCCTCGCGGCAACGCCGCCCGAAGGCAATGGACGTGTACTGGGACCCCTGGTCGGAGTGCAGGATCACACCTTCATGACGCCGTTGGGTCAGCGCCATGTCCAGTGCCCGTAGCATCAGTTCGGTATACAGATGGTTGGACATTGCCCAGCCGACGACGCGCCGGCTAAACACATCAAGCACCACCGCCAGATACAGAAACCCTTCATCGGTGGGCAGGTACGTGGCATCTGCCACCCACAGTACATCGCAGGTATCGGCGCTAAAGTGCCGACGCACCAGGTCGGGGGCACGGCGGGCCCCTGCGCGTTGCCGCGTGGTGTGGGGCCAGCGCCGCCGGCTCGCACCGCGCAGCCCCGCCAGGCGCATCAGGCGCGCTACGCGCTTGCGTGCGACATGCACGCCCTCACGCGCGAGCTGCGCATGAATACGGGGCGCACCGTATGTACCGCGCGAGCTCGCATGCAGCGTGCGGATGCGCGCGAGCAGTTGCGCGTCACTGCATGCGTGCGCCGATGGCTCTCTTGCCAGCCACCCGTAATAGCCGCTCGTGGAGAACCTGAGCAGCCGTGCCATCGCGGCAATGGGCCAGCGGGCCCGGTTCGCTCTCATGAATCCGTATCCCTCGGCGATACGGCTCCCGTCTCCCGGGCAAACCAGGCCGCTGCGTGAGAGAGGATGTCTCTTTCCATCTTCAGTTGCCGATTCTCACGACGCAGCCGCGAAAGCTCCTGCCGCTCGGCGGTGGTCAGCCCGTCGTGGCGCGTGCCCGCGTCACGCCCGGCCTGCGCCACCCAGTTATAGATGGTCTGCGCGGTCGGCTCGAACTCCTTTTCCAGTTCCTCCGGCGTGCGCCCGGCCTTCACCAGCTCAACCATTTGCGCCCGGAATTCCGCCGGGTACGGCGTACGATGCTTGCCCATTTCGGCACCTCCTCTTCAAAAGGATAGGCGTCCGTTTTTCCGGGTCAATCTCAAACCCCGACCCGGCGGAATATGCGGCGCGCAACCGCGCCGACATCCTGTGGATGCAAAAAACGTTTCGTGAAGCAGCGGCGCCTGACGCTTCGGCCGTCATGCTCATCACGCAAGCCGATCCAGATCGGACAACTCGGACCCCTCTCGCAGAACTCGAACGACGACGTATGCCTCGAATCGGGCTATGCGCAGCCCGGGCGATCAAGCGACAACTGCGAGGTACATCATCTCCCTGTCCCACGCGTCGGCCATCAACGGCCACCCAGCGCATGCCGTGAGAGAGCCTGATCTTCGCCTCCTGGATCTTCCTGCAGCTGCTGAGCCAGAAGTACATAGCGGCATTCGAGCGGTACCGGTCGCTCGTGGCGGAATACCGAGACGACGGGTCGAGTGACACGAGGAGAAGGCACCTTGTCGACAGATCCCGCTGTACGAGCGATGAGCAAGTGCAACGCGCGACGGTAATAGGGGTATCGCCGCGATGCTGCTGATATTCACGCCGCTTGCCGGCACCGTGCAGACCATTTTGAGCGACGAGTCTGCGGTTATAAAGCACGCCGGTGCAGCCTCCGCCGTCCTCGGATTGGCTCTCCTGCTGTATGCAGCGGTTTTCTCATCCTTGAAAACCGTTCGGTGGTCGACGCGTTGCATAGCGAAGTCAAGGATCTGCCCGGCCTCGCCGAGCGAGCGGGAGTCGACGGCGATCACCGTCCGCGACAGAGCCGGTGCTTTCAAGATAACCCTGCGGAGCCAAACAGCTATCCCGCTTTGCGGCGATGCAAACCTGGCGTAATCTAAAGAGAAATACGTGAGCGCCATTGGAAGCATGCGCAACGGCAAGGAGCAGGTCATGACGATGCGCGTCGTCAGTGCCATTGCACTGTTCGGACTGTCCGGGGTGCTTTCCGGCTGCTACTACGTGCCGTACGGCTACTATCCTAGCTACAGCTATTACCCTGCCGGGGCTTACGACGAGACGTCGCAATCCATGGTGCGCGAACAGTTCACGATGCCGGACGGTGCGTCGTCCGACGCGGCGCCTGCCTACGAAATGGTCTCCGCGCCGACGTATGGTGCACCCGCCTACTATCCGGTCGCCTATCCACCTTACGGTTGGCAATACCCGTATGCCTACTATGGCTACGGTTATGGCTGGCCGGGCTGGTGGTGGCCATCGGTGACGTTCAGCTTCGCGTTCTGGGGCGGATGCTGCGTCGGCCACTATGGCCATTACCACTATGGCCACTGGGGCCACCCCGGTTATTGGGGCGGCCATGGCTACCACGGGTACGCTGGCATGGGCCACCGTTACTCTGGCTACGCGGGCGGCAGCCGCGCGTACGGGGCCGGAATGCCCGCTGGATGGGGCGGCGGTGGCGGCCACTACTGGGCCGGTGGAGGCCACGGCCGGTCACGGTGACCGTCCTCGATGCGACCCTTCGGCAGGTCAATGGCGCCGACGCCGTCGCCGACCGCGCGCACGCCTGGCAGCAACGCCAAAGAAGGTGGCTAGAGGGCTGGCGAACGGAAGGGCAAGCTAGAGCCGGGCCTTTGACTTTTAGTAGCGGCACCCGGGCGAACAACTCGACTTCCTGCGTGTCGATGGCGCCAGGCCTGAGCAACGGCATCACCACAACATACAACGGTCAGAGCATGACGGCGATCCTCGGCAGCGGATCAAGCGTCGACTACATCGCCAGCGCGCCGCTGTGGACGTGCACCGTTCAAGGCCTTCAATGGTATTGCGCGCGGAGACCGACGTCGCAGGTCGGTGTCGTTTACCGGTGGTGGCAGGGCGCAAAACCTGACGTTTGAAGGCGGCGAACGCGAAAGAAGTACTAACGTGGCCGACGGCGACGCAACTTCTATGCGATAGGAAGCTTGCGTTCGAGCAGGATTTGTTCAGCAAGCCGGGACTGGGCTTCGCCATGTCCTTGCTGTACGGCAAGACGCTGTATTTGGGCTATGCGACCAGCTTGGCCACGGCGTTGAGCGTGGTGACCAACTGAGCCGTGACTTCGACCTACCGGAGGCGCAACGAGACCTCGCGGCGTGGATTACCGAGTGGCAGGGTAAAGATCCGAAGCTGCTGCATTGGGTTGAAGGCAACATTGCCGGGTAGCTCGCGGTGTCCGATGCGAAGGGCTACGCCCTCCGCATCGGACACGCCAGAACGATCAACTGAAACCATCGTCCCCGCTTGCTGCACAACTTGACGCACACAACGGTTCGGCGGAAGTCGGCAGATCCATTGCTCAGCCGTTAGTTGACTCTCCCACTTGGCCCCGCTTTGGCGGGGCATCTTTTTAGCGAGCACGGTGGTTTTCTTTGTCCGACCGGTGCTCCAGTGCGATCAATCCGCGCCATCCAAGATAGCAACGGGGCCGGGAAAAAACACATCGCAGCGTTCGCCCTGCGACGCGGCGTTTCGATTCGGGCAGTTCGCCAGTTTTGCCTCAAGGGTCCGTCGTCGGGAATCGCCGCCGGTCTGCTCGACGATGCGCCAATCGGTACCCGCCGCGCCGACTGCAACGCGTACACGCAACGCCAGTCGGCGTGGCTCGACGGCGAAGTGGTCGCCCCGACCGAGAGAACAGCCGCATCAGGCTTCCGTCATTTCTAGGCAACCGGGCAGCGCGCTACCCAAATAGTGGGCCAAATTCAAGTACACTTCGTGGCGACACAACGACAGCGATAGGACGCTGCCCATGGATATGGACGAACCGTCGGAGGTTATTTCCGTCCGCCGTGAAGAGGGCGGCTGGGTCTGGTCAATCTCCTCACCGGACCTGACCGAGCACAGAATGAAACTGCTCCGCCAGTCGGCGCGAGCTTTCGGGACGTACGAAGAAGCGCGTCGCGACGCGGAATTCACTTTGGAACAGTTGCGCGACGGTCAGTGACATGAGGGCATAGAGGCGGTTGAGGGTCGCGGTCCTCTGCTGTCGCTGGTAACGCCTGTTGGTGTAAAGAACAACAATTGGGAGATCAGGCCAGCGGAACGCGAGGACGTTGATGGGCGTTCTCGGACAACATGCGGTGCTTCCCTGACCCAGGGTGCAACGATGCGCGAAGGCTGCAAGCGGGCCACAAACGGCCGTTCGCTGAGTGAAGTCAACGGGCGTCTAGACGTCAGCTCAGCCGTTGCAAGCGGCCATTGGTCGCTCATGTGCGGGTGCTGTGACAAGCCCCTCGTGTTGGTGGCGGTAAACGGCGCTCGCGCGTCGCTTCATGATCGACGGGATTTTCGCGGCGTTGGTCTTGCAGACGCCTACATGCGACTTGTACGGGTGCGCCTCCGAGGAGACCCAGCGGGCCATGCTTTTCGCCGTTGAAGTCGTCAAGTGCGACACCATGGCCACCGGCGACGCGCGGCGCTTTACGAGAACGCCCGGCAACGCAATCCGCTTCGATAGAAAGGCCGCACGCGCAACTGGCACCGCGTCGACGCAGTGCACCGGAACACCGATAGAATCGACAAACCAAGGAGGTGCCCAACCACGCCCTTATCAGGAGAGAGAGGCGGCCTGAAATAATTCGTTGAGGCGTTAGCCAAGGCGTAGCTTGCGCGCGTAAGGCAGCGTCAACCGAAGAACGCCGTCTACGACGCAGCCGGTTGCCTTCCAAGGCAAGGCCCGCCGGTTCGGCTGAGCGGTGAATTGGGGGAGCGCGCGATCAGCCGCCCGCGCTCGCGACACGCCAAACCATGTTGCCGACGTCATCAGCGATCAGAAGGCCGCCGTTCCGGTCTTGCGCGACACCTACGGGCGCGCCATAAAGCTCCTTTTGGTCCTGCGACGCGAAGCCCGTCACGATGTCCTTCGGAGCGCCGACCGGCTTGCCGTTCTCGAACGCCACGTAAGAGACGACGTAGCCGCTCAACGGTGAACGGTCCCAGCTGCCGTGCTCGCCGATGAACGCACCGCCACGGTACTGCGGCGGCAGATTGTTGCCGGTGTAGAACACGAGTCCCAGCGGCGCAACGTGAGAGCCGATGGCGAAGTCCGGCGGAATCGCTTTGGCGACGAGGTCGGGACGCTGCGGCTGCGCGCGCGGATCGACGTGCTGGCCGTAGTAGCTGTACGGCCAGCCGTAGAAGGCGTTTTCCTTCACGGACGTCAGGAAGTCGGGCACGAGATCCGCGCCGATTTCGTCGCGCTCGTTGGCGATGGCCCACAGTTGTCCGGTCTTCGGTTCCCATTGCAAGCCGGTGGGATTGCGGATGCCCGCGGCGTAGATGCGGCTTGCGCCTGTCGCCGTGTCGACTTCGAGCACGTCAGCGCGACGGTACTCGACTTCCAGACCGTTCTCGCCGACATTGCTGTTGGACCCGACGCCCACATACAGTTTCTTGCCATCGGGACTCGCCAGGAGCGACTTGGTCCAGTGATGGTTGACGGTATTGGGGAGATCGGCCAGTTCGACCCCACGTTCGCCGATGCTCGTTTCACCTGTCTTGTACGGAAACTTGAGGATCGCATCAGTATCGGCGACGTAGAGGGTGTCGCCAATGAGCTGCATTCCGAAGGGCGAATGCAGGTTATCGATGAATACATGCTTCTCCCACTCGCCGCTGCCACTGGGAGGCTTTCTCAACAGCGTAATGCGATTGGCACCCTTAGCCTTCTTTCCCGACTTGCTTTCAATCAGGCCGGCGATGAGCTGCTTCGGCGTGGTGACGGCCTCTTCGTTCGGACTGTTGGATTCGGCCACGAGCACGTCGCCATTGGGAAGCGTATAGACCTGACGCGGATGCACGAGGCCCGATGCGATGCTTTCGATCTTCAGGCCGTCCGGCACCTTGGGCGTGGCGCCGTTCTTCCAGCCGACGTGCTTGGGCACCTGCATCGGCGGGGCGAGGAAGTTGCGGGCCTCCGGGATTGGCGGATTGGATCCGGCCTGATGCACTGCGTCGTATCGTGCGTGTTCGTTACATCCGCTCAACAGCGCCGAAATGACGGCGATTGCACCGGCCGCAATATGCTTATTCATGAGCCGCCTCCGCTAGATCGACCCTGTTCATGGACATGGCGACATGAGCAATGCTTAACAGCACGACGGTGATGACCGAGAGAATCACGTTGTCCGGCACCATCGCATACGCGTCGCGGCTATGCACGAAGGCATTGACGATCGCAACTGCAATCCCCGCCAGGTTAAGCCAGAAGTCGATCCGTTCGATGCGCGACACGCGGCGCCGGCGTCGCAACCACACATGAACGAGATTGACCAGCCGCGGAACGATCGCGATGATGAGACCTGCCGTCACGAGCCACGCGGCGCCCTTGCCCCAAAAGACATTGCGCGTGCTCATGTAGGTCACGTCGAAGATTAGCGTGCCGACAAACAGACCATAAGGGATGGGATTCAAGAGTTCGAAAATCGCAGGAGCGAGTCTCGATGAGCGCTGCGCTTGTCCTGGAACGATGGGCGTGGTTGACATAGCAGTCCTCTTTCGATGCGCAGCCGGTGCCATCGGTCCTGCAATACTTATGCCCGAGCGCTTGAGAAATGGCGCGGTGACCATTTCCGATCGCACTATCTGCCAATGGTTCGCCCGTTCTCGTGTGTGCCCGACCTGATCGCGCGAGTTCGTGAAGCGGGCCTGAAAGTGGCCGTGGCGTCGTCAGCCAAGAAACAGGAGCTCAACGTGTATCTCGACCTTGCGGGCATCACCGATCTTCTCGATGCTTCGACTTCGTCCGATGACGCCGAAGCGTCCAAGCCGGCGCCTGATATCTTCAATGCCGTGTTGAAAAAGCTCGACGTCGCTGGCGCCGACGCCGTTGCGATCGGCGACAGTCCTTACGATGCGCAGGCCGCGCGCGCGGCGGGAATGGGCTGCATCGCCTTCCTGTCGGGCGGTTTCAACGAGGCGAGTCTGCGGGATGCGGGCTGCCACGCAGTCTATCCCGGCCCAGGCGCGATGCTCGCCTGCTTCGATCTAGCCGGTCCTTCCAGAGATCCGGCAAGTCGACGCAGCGCGTCGCCGACTGGGCAGCTTGGATAACGTCCACGGTCGGCGCGTCTCGCGCCCGTGTTCAGAGCTTGGCTCATGGCGAGCCGCTGCGCCTTGCTCACGCTTTGCAACTTACAGTATGTCGTGCTCAGACCGGTGCCCTGGGCCGGTGAATGCCGTGCGCGACTTGGGAGATCGACAGGTCATCTACCACAGCCCGGCGTTCAGGCGGCTGCGAGCGGATGCGTGCGATCGTATCTCGGAAACCGCGAGGAGTCGCCGTAAATGCCGTTTGGCAGCCATGCCGAGTGCGCCGGGCACGCGCAATGCTCATCAACGGAAACGTGCCAGTGAAGGAGGAGCCGATGCCGACGCGCGACCTGATACCGAAATTGCGCACCGTGCGCGCACCCACCGAAGGCGAGCGGCGTATGCGGTGGCTTCCCGTCGTTGCGTCAAAGGCAGTCGCCGGCTTGCTACTCGTAGCAGGCGCGGCCATAGCGCGCGCCGACGATGTAAAAGACCCCACCGATTTCCTTGGCTCTGCGATTCAGGATGGCCGCGCTGAGATCCAGTCGTGTCAAATCGCGCTGCGTAAATCGTCGAACGCATCGGTGCAGGCGTTCGCCAAGCGCATGATTACAGACCATAAGTCACTCGATGCTCAGATCGAAAGCCTCGCAAAGCGCAAAGGCTACAGCTTGCCTAGCGGGATATCGATTACTCAAAAGGCGACTCAGGCTGCGCTTACGCCGCTGACCGGGCACGCGTTTGACAAGGTTTTCATGGAGCATAACGTCTCGGACCACAAGGATGACATCAAGCACTTCAGCGACGAGGCGCAGCATGGTAGCGACCCTGATGTACGGGCGCTTGCCGCAAGTGCAACGCCGATACTCCGCGAGCATTTGAAGTTGGCAGAAGAGACGCGGGTGAAGATCGAGAAATAGGGTGGCATGGGCAGGTGCCGTCAGGCTCGACACGATGACCGCACTCGCTTTATCAACGGTCACTTGTTGGGAGGCCTGCGTGACAGGCGGTTATTGGGTCGCAACGCGACATCTGTTGGAGGCTTTTTTGTCCGGCAGATGCCCGAGTTTTTAAATGAGTTGTAGGTCTATCAGCCGGCGTCATCGGGATGGCGGATGCAGGTAATATCGGTTCTCCTAGACCTACCCGAGAGGGTAAGAACCCGTGGCACACGGCGAAGAGGCGTTTTCGGACCGGGAAGTGGCGCGCGTCGTCCTTGCGCTCGACGAGACGGTCGCGCTCAAGCGTCGCGCGGCGATCTTCTGGCTCACTGCACGTGGTCACGCGGTGCCGATCCTGCAGGCCCGGCCCTCACGTATTGAGCTCGCGGTGTTGACCGCACTGGCCCAGACCTATGGAGCGGCGCTGCTTGAACAGCCATCCTTCGCACCGGTGCTCGACTGTATCGCGAAACGTGGTGCCGTCGTCCTCATACAGCAAGCGCTGTGGGGGGAACGCTCTGACGACGTGCGACTGGCCGCGCGCCTGCTCGCGGCGCGCGTGCCGTTCGAAATCCTGTGCGGCACCTGGCCCGAGGTGTTCATGGCGGACGCGCACGCCGAGCTGCAGGGGTTTAGGCCGCAGCAGCCGTCCGGCTCCTCCCGTGAACGGGAGGACGACGATGATTGACCGCGCTACCAACGCTCGGCCAAGACAAGCTCCCCGTCGAGTGCGGCGATACGGCGAAGGCTGTCGCGGGTCCTTATTTTCGCATCGCAAAAACTCGGAAAATCCCGCTCGAAATATCTGAACAACCTGTTTGAGCAGGACCATCGGAGCATCAAATCCAGAATGAATGTGATGCTCGGCTTCAAACGGTTGGGGAGCGCCGCGACCACGATTTCAGGCATCGAGTTGACGCACCGCATTCGCAAGGGTCAGTTCGATCTCGCGAAGCTCGGCTTCCAGGATTCCGCTGCGCCCGCCGTATGGAATGCTGTGCTGTCCTCTCGATAAGGTATCCCTTTCTACAGGAATTTTTTCATCCCGATAACCTATTTGCACCACAACCCTTAAACGACCCCAGCACGCCTCGATTCGGGCTGGTATCGTTTACAGAACGTTGCCGCCAAATATCAATATGCCCGTTCTCGACACTGAGAAGCCTGATCGTCGGCGGGCCTTTGTTGCGGACACGACGGCTCTGATACTGTTCTTTACCACGACAGGCGTTATCAATGAGCGGTTTATCGCGGGGATGAGCTGGGATCAAGTTCTCCATGCGCGAATGCTAGGCGCGGCTTTAATGGTTCCTGTTGGGCGCCCGTATGGCGTTTGGCGGGACTATGTGATGCGACGCGCCCAATCCACCAACCGGCTATCGCAGCTTCTTTGGGATAGCGTTGCGCTCGTGAGCTTCCAAGTCCCGATCTATTCCGCGATCATTGCGGTAAGTGGCGCTTCGGGGCGTGGTTTATGGCTCGGAGTTCTGGGAGCAACTGTTATGATGCTCGTCTTGGGGCGTCCATATGGTGCCTTTCTGAACCGTGTACGAAGGCTGTTTGGCCTGCCTCCCGGCGGGACGCGGCCGATGAGCCTTAACACCTAGTTTCGCTGTTGCATCGAGCTCCAGGTATCACAGGTCGGACCTTCGTCACCGAGTGATCCTGCGCGCTCTCAAGCGAGGCGATTTGCAAGAAGTTTCGCCGTGGCGAAATTTCAATCCACCTTGAGTGCATGGCAGGCGCGAGACGACGAACGCGACCAACAAGTGGCACTTCATTGCTCTTAAGGAAGCCCAAGACAGTCACTCCGAACCAAGACGTAAATCGTTGACAGCGGATTCCGCGCCAGTTCGTTTGTACGTCCGTTGTCGAGAAGTCCGACCGTCGGTTCAGGGCCGTCAAGGAGCATTGGTTTTTCCTGGCTAGCGGCCATTCACGATCTACAAATTTGACTGGTGGGTCCGTCTCAGCGCGAACGCGCACACTTTCGCGGGAGAAGGCAACTAACCGTCTGCGAGCTTTCGCTCTTGTACATTGGATCGTCCCGTGTATTCGTCGTCATCCGTCGAGAAGATACGACATGTCAACGAGTCGCGTTGCGCTACGGGTTGACGGACTTCGCCTTCGCATTGCCAAATTCCATACACCGCGAGCAAAGACTATTCGTGCACTGTCATCAAGAAGACGCTGACGCCATACAAAGAGGCGCTATTAAGACCGCCACGGCGTGTCGCGACCACGAAGCAAGGGACCCAATGGTTGCATCACTCCGCGCAGATCCAGGCCGACTATCGTCGCTATGTGAAGATGCTCGGCGCAAAGATGGTCATGCGCGAATCCGCACGACTGTTCTGGAAGCGGGTCGAATTCAGCAAGGCCAAGGTGCTGAAGCCGATGGAAGCCGCCTTTCGAGGGTCTGCGACCGAAGACGAAGGCGGCGCTAACAAAGGCATCAACGAAAGCGGTGAAGTCGAAGAGCGCATTGCCGACGCGCAAGGCGAAGAGCGATGACACGGAGAATCGGTCCAAAGGATCAGTCCAACCCTTCGCATTTGGCATCGTCATTCCAGCGTGAAAGCCGAATGCGCTTGCATGCAGTCTTTGACCGGTCGACGCCTATCGGCGGATCACTTCTGCTTGCGTATCAAACTCACCTGGCCGTTACGTTCGAGAATGGCTGCCCTCACGTCGTCGAGCGTCGTCGTATGCAGTTCTTGCCTGGCGGTTTCGAACACATCGGTCCTCGTAATGAGAGCGGCCGACATCTGTTCTTCGTCGAACTTGCCGTCCTTGTAGATTTCCCTCTCCGAGCCGACGACGATTCTTTCCAGCGCAGGCAAACGCACGCATGCCCATGCAAGAACGCGATGGATCAACACGATCACCAGTGACGCGACGGCGGTAGGTATGGCGGGCGAAGCGCCCACGATGACACGGCTGAGCGTTGCCCCCAGCAAGATTGCGACGACGTAATCGAATGGCGAGCGTTGACCGAACGACCGTCGGCCCGCGATGCGTATGAACGCCAGCGCACCGAAGAACACGGCGACGGCGCGTGCGGCCATCTGCAAGGAGCCGAGGTCTTTTCCTTCGCCGAAAATGGTCAGCAGCAGGCTCATCGCTCTCTCTATTTTGCGAATTGCTCACTTGGACCCAGATAGCTTGGCAATCCCAAAGCGGGTTCTTGCCCAAGCCCCACCAACCTCGTGGCTTCGCTCCGCTCTTTGAATCGACTTTTCAAAGGCAGCTCGCGCGATCGCTGGGCGACCGTATACCGTGCCTTGCCTGCGAGAACCTACTCTCGCTGTTGGCCCCGCACAAATATCTTACCTGCCAAGCGCCGTCGCTCTTCCAACCTGGCCAAAGCGTCCGGAGCGGTATTTGAATGGTTTTCGTAACACCTCTAGGACTCGGGCGTAAAGTGGAAGTGCTTGAGAACTTCCGTTTTGCCATACTCGATTGCGCAACGATAGGCCCTTTCGCGGCTGCCGAAGCATCCTAGCGCGCCCGTTCCATGTACGTCGTCGCCCGGAAAGGCGATCACGACCAGCGGAACATAGCCCTTCGCATCGTGTGCGACGATCGGCGTAATGAATGAACCCATGAAGTCGAGGCCCCCGAACTTGATGAACTCCATGCTCAGATCTCCGCTTGAAACATGTTCCCTCCGCCATTGTGGACGTTAAAGCGCGCAGCGAGCTACGGGCCGTTCGTCCGGTCTAGAATGGCGCGATTAGAAGCTGATCGTCAATCTCTGACCTTCCAAACCGAAGCGCAAACTCGCGAGCTTCTTCAGACGACGCAAACCGTCCTAGCACACCGGATGCTCGCTGTTTTCCGTCCTTTTCGAAAATGACGATCGCCGCGTATTTGCCGCTATCGAAGACCGCAAGTGGTTTGAGTAAGTAGCCCCTAAAGGTGACGTCGCTGTATGTCATGTCTTGGTCGATCTTCGCCAGATGAGGCATTATCCCGCCGTCGTATTTTTGTCGCCTCCTTGGTTAACCCGGACGGCGGGTGTTTGCAAGTTTGCAAGCCATGCCTTACGAACGAAAAATTCCTTTGAATCCCCTCCGAATAAGCGAATAAGCACCTCTCCGGAGTTTAAGACAGTTTTGGCCGGGACGAGGTTGCGGCGAATGGAGGCACCGCGTCGCGTCGGCGGTAACGGTCTTGTCGGGCGAACTTCCGGTAGCATGTCCCGCGAAGGCCGAAACGATTTTACGGCGATGCGCGAAGCGCGGGGATGCCGCCTGGTGACCCACGGCCATCGTAGGGGAGGTGGCTCTCGATGAAAAGCCCTCCGATGGAACAAAGTTGCACAACCAATTTCCAGCGTGGCTTCGTTGGTGTGACCTCATTCAAGCCCCAATCGGGAGCGAATCGCAGGCATCATCCGTTCAACTGCCCGACGCCCTTCGACGATCGCAGGCGCCGCGCGGTGGAAGTCAAGGATTCTTATTCCGCCTAAACTGGGCTGAATAAGAATATCCGCGGGTTCTCCGGCAAGGCGGCTGCGAGAGATCCGCACTTGCATGATGTCGATGCTTTGTGCGACCGAACTCAAGACAGATGGCACCCGCACACTCGGCGCCGGCGGCCTACGGACGTCGTCGTTCGTCGGAGCGGAGGCGGTCTATCTGGCCATTGGTGTGAACATGGACGGCCACAAGGAAGTGCTGGGACTGTGGATCGCCCAGACCGAG
>NZ_FCOG02000566.1 GCF_001544975.2 Caballeronia arationis
TTGCGCGCACTGAGTCTTGACAAGCTGCTAATCTCACAGGGTACGATCGCTTCGGGGCTTGCGGGTCTCTTCGCGGCGCGTCATGCGAAGGTGACGTCCGTAAGCTACCTGCCGCTCGTCGATGACGCACCTAATAGCAGGAGCGGACCCGCTAGAATCAAGTGGCACATTAAGCGCTTGCTATACCGGGTACCTGACGAGTACGTCACGCTAAACGATCACCTGCGTAAAAAGCTCGGCGCGCTAGCTCCGCACACGCGCGCCATTACTCTTGAAAACTACGTCGACGACCGATTCTGTCAAACGAAACTCACGAAAAGTGCGGCGCGCGCGGCACTCGACTTGCCGGATGACGGTACGTATATCGTCGCGCATATCGGCCGATTGAACTTTCGGCAAAAGCGGCAAGACTTTCTTATGAGGACCATCGAGCGCCATGAAAGGGCGTTCGCGAAGACCCTCGTGCTGATCATTGGGGGCGGTGAGGATGCCGAATGTTTGGGGGGCATTGTAAAGGGGAGTCCCGCGCTTTCTGCCCGGGTAAAACTGCTCGGGCCGCAGAAAGACGTATTACCGTTCATTATCGCAAGCGACACCCTCGTGCTGCCGTCCGCTTATGAAGGTGTGCCGCTCGTGATGATAGAAGCGGTGCTCGCTCAAAGGCCGATAGTTGCTTCGCGGGTTTCCGGACT
>NZ_FCOG02000387.1 GCF_001544975.2 Caballeronia arationis
GTGTGCCCGAAGGGGCTCAATCCGACAAAGGCGATCGGCAAGATCAAGGAATTGATGGTGCGCCGCGCTGTCTGAGATGGACTACTGTCATGGGTGATACCCCGCATCAGTCCGACCCTCTACGCCGTGCGCGCCTTCGCTGGCGCGCCCGGCGCGGCCTGCTGGAAAACGATCTGATCTTCGAGCGTTTTTTCAGCCGATATGAGCATGACCTCAGTGACGCCGACGTGGCCGCCTTGACCCGCCTGCTTGAGCTGAGCGACAACGACCTGATGGACTTGCTGCTCGCGCGCAAGGAACCGGAAGGCGAACTGGCTTCGCCTGATGTGACCCGCGTGCTCGGGATGCTTCGCTCCGCCTGATCTCAGCGGAAATTCGTAAAACCCCCGAAACTGCAGCTTTGCCGCGCAGCTCCGTCGTGCAAATTATCGAAAACCTGTTTCCATACTTCGATTGAGGATGTGCTATGACCCCGTCAGATGTTAAAGCCACGCTATCGTTCAGCGACAACTCGCCGAGCGTCGAAATGCCGATCTACAAGGGCTCGATGGGTCCGGACGTGATCGACATCCGCAAGCTGTACGGTCAGACCGGCAAGTTCACGTATGACCCGGGCTTCATGTCTACGGCGGCGTGCAATTCCGCCATCACCTATATCGATGGCGACAAGGGCGAACTGCTCTATCGCGGCTTCCCGATCGAGGAACTGGCCGTCAACGCCGACTTCCTCGAATCCTGCTACCTGCTCCTGAAGGGCGAACTGCCCAACGCGGCGCAAAAGACCGAGTTCGTCGACACGGTCACGCGCCACACGATGGTGCATGAGCAGATGCATTTCTTCTTCCGCGGTTTCCGCCGCGACGCGCACCCGATGGCGGTTCTGGTTGCCGCGGTCGGCGCACTGTCGGCGTTCTATCACGACTCGCTGAACATCAACGACCCGCGTCACCGTGAAGTCTCCGCGATCCGGATGATCGCGAAGCTGCCGACGCTCGTCGCGATGGCGTACAAGTTCAGCATCGGCCAGCCGTTCGTTTATCCGAAGAACGACCTGTCGTATAGCGCGAACTTCATGCACATGATGTTCTCGAACCCGTGCGAAGAGTACAAGGTCAACGACGTGCTCGTGCGCGCCCTCGACCGCATCCTGATCCTGCACGCGGACCACGAGCAGAACGCGTCGACGTCGACCGTGCGTCTCGCGGGTTCGTCGGGTGCGAATCCGTTCGCGTGTATCGCGGCCGGTATCGCATGCCTCTGGGGCCCGGCGCACGGCGGCGCGAACGAAGCCGCGCTGAACATGCTGGAAGAGATCGGCTCGGTCGACAACATTTCCGAGTTCATCAAGCAGGTGAAGGACAAGAACTCGGGCGTGAAGCTGATGGGCTTCGGCCACCGCGTCTACAAGAACTACGATCCGCGCGCGAAGCTCATGCGCGAAACGTGCCACGAAGTGCTGGAAGAACTGGGCCTGCACGACGACCCGCTCTTCAAGCTCGCGATGGAGCTCGAAAAGATCGCGCTGGAAGACGAATACTTCGTGTCGCGCAAGCTGTATCCGAACGTCGATTTCTACTCGGGCATCGTGCAGCGCGCGCTGGGCATCCCCACGTCGATGTTCACCTGCATCTTCGCGATGGCGCGTACCGTCGGCTGGATCGCGCAGTGGAACGAGATGATCGCCGATCCCGAGCAGAAGATCGGCCGTCCGCGCCAGCTGTTCATCGGCGAGGCGCCGCGCGATGTCAAGCCGATCGAAAAGCGCTAAGCGTTCCGGTCTGGCAGCGTGTCACGGAAAACCCCGGCTTGCCGGTAATGCCGTTCAGTTAATGTTCTTTTTGAGGTATCGAACGGTGTAGCGTTTAGGGCGGGATTTGACGACTCGGTCGC
>NZ_FCOG02000615.1 GCF_001544975.2 Caballeronia arationis
GAAGTGCCGAGCAACGTGATCCTGCACAAGGTGGGCGCGCGCCGCTGGATCTCGCGCATCATGGTGACGTGGGGTCTTCTCTCCTGCGCGACCATCTTTATCCGCACGCCCACGCAGTTCTACGTGATGCGCTTTCTGCTCGGCCTGGCCGAAGCGGGCTTCATTCCGGGCGCGATCTACTACATGAGCCAGTGGTATCCCGCCGCACGGCGTGGCCGCGCCTGGGGCGTGTTCTATATCGCACTGGCGTCTTCAGGCGTGATCGGCGGGCTTGTCTCTGGGTCGATCCTGCGCTTTATGACGGGCCTCGGCGGCTTGCGCGGCTGGCAATGGCTGATCCTCGTTGAAGGCATTCCGACAGTGTTGCTCGGCATCTACATCTTCTTCCGCATGAGCGAGGACATTCGGCGCGTGAAGTGGTTGTCGGAGCCCGAGAAGGCTCACCTCACAAGCGTGCTCGCTGCGGAAAACCGGGACAAACTCGGCCACGGTTTCGCCGGGCTGCTGTCGAACTCGCGGATCTGGGCGCTCGTCGTGAT
>NZ_FCOG02000074.1 GCF_001544975.2 Caballeronia arationis
TTTGCTTGCGTTTTCCATTCTTCAAATCTCCCGTTACAGCCAAGATCCAAAGTCTCCTACATTTCCGGGGCGCTTCAGATAGGATGTCTGGGTGTTCTCTGCCAGGTTTCTGATCAGCATGTCGTGCTGCATGCGTTCACGGAGCAGTGTCATGGTGGACCTCCTGGGAACAGTGGATGGAGTGCCCGGTCGGGCACCTCCATGCTGCTCCCGGTGGCCGGTTCACCACCTCGCTGCGGTCCGGCTCCAGATGCCCGTCCTCATGGAACGCCAGCCACTCGCCTTCGCTTCCCTCCCACTACCGCTTCAGCGGTTTAGTACAAGGCGCATAAACGAGCGCGCCATTTATGTTGAGGACAACTCCGCCCGGGGCAATTGGTTCAACGGAACTGGTCGGGAAGTACACCAGCTTACCTACAAACTTGCCATTGACGTCAAAGAGCTTCGCGACCGGGCCTTCTCTGTCATGGCGAGCGTCGTTCGTCTCGTCGGCGGCTGACACTGACCATCCTCCACAGAGCGCCGCCAACAGAATCAAACAATTTACCATTCGCCTTTTCACGTTGCCTCCGCTATACGCGAATTGAAGGAAGCATCCCTAGTGTCACGTCTACTTCCGAAACCAACTGATGGATCTCGATCCGGCCGGTCGAACTTCACGTCGCTTGCTAACGGCTGCACGCGCGGCACGAGAGCTTAGCTTCAGTATCCGACTCGCAGCGGCTCGGGATAGTGTTGTGTCAAGTCGAAAGTACTTTCGACCGTCCACGCTTGAGTTTCGAACGGACTTTCAGAGTAGCAGTTCTCGGGTCCTGTGCCCTGCGAGCGCGCCGTCACCAACTGTTTGGGTCCGGCGCTGCCGACGTAGAGGGTGGCGGTCGCCCCGCTGCGGGCTAAGGCTGTCGGGCGTAATGGCCCGACCGCAGAACGAATATAGGCGTCTCCTGAGCAGTTCGAACCCGCAAACAACCCGGGATTGCCGGACCACTTCATTTCGGTAGCAGACGGATCGTTGCCTATCAGGATCGGGGAAATGGACGCATAAACGAGAACGCCTTGTACGTTGAGAACTACTCCGGCTGCGACGTTGTAGGAATCGAAAGTCACCAGCCTGCCAACGAACTTGCTATTCGCGTCGAAGAGCTTCGCGACCGGATACTCCCTGTCATGGCGAGCGCGGTCTGCCTCGTCGGAGGCTAACACCGACCACGCTCCCAACAAGGCCGACCACAGAACCAAAGATTTAACAGTTCGCTTATTCACTTTTGCCTTGTACCCAACATAACGGAAGCTTCACGGATGAAAGGCTTTCAGAAAGGTTGTGTTAAAGCCTAGGCCAGCGGACAGCGCAAAGCAAGGCGTTACCCCTTGGCGTGTTCTGTACCCACCTGGGCCGGTTTCGTTGCGAGTGGTATGTAACTAACGACTCGGGCAGCAATTTGGTAACCCTCTGCGTCGTAGCGGTGACGGTCGTGACGAGTTACGCGTGCGAAAGGTTTCTCGCATGTGAGTGACCGATTCGGAAGTCAAGCCGAGAGCCGCAAGAGACGCCCAACCACGCTGTGCGAGAAGCCAGAGCCCGTCCTCGGTCGCCCGCAAAGCCTTCACGAGGTCGCCCGGCGAGCTCGAATAAGGCCGCTTTATTTAGCCAAAGGCCGATGATGGCAAGGTCCATTTGATGGCGGCCCAACTGTCGATGTTGCTCAAGGGCATCGATTGGCGGCAGCCGCGTCGGACCGCTGCATTGTCGTTGTTGCAAATCACGAGGAAGACTCGTGAACTGCGCCACATGTCAAACGGTCCCGAACTTCCTGCCAATGACCGGCAGTTAGCGACGCAACGCTGAATGGACTTCATCCTTCGAAAGTAGGTCGGGCCGGGCGAACGATCGCCTTCCGCCGAACCTGTCGCCTGGTTCGTCAAGGCTTTATTGGCTGCTCATGGGTCGTTCAGGAGCATTCAGTTTTCCCGACAGCGGCAATTTACGATCGACAGATCCGACCGGCCTCTGAATGGCGGCAAGCGATTTCTTATCTTACGTCATGTCGAGACAAATCGACGCTTCTCGCCAGCTTAGTACCGTACGCGCTGCTGCCACGTATGGTCGATGAAAACGTCGATGGCTCGAGGGTTGTGCGCCGGCTGCCACACCACCTTGTCATACATGATCACGGTGTAGGCGTTGTCGTAAGTGCCAGCCGTATACGAGCCGACTAGCTTCCCGACGCAGGCTCGTGCGCCCACACTGTAGCTGTAGTCGTTCTGTGGCTCAGACACTTTCGGATTGTCCGTAATCTCGAACAATCCGTTGCCACCCCTTCCCGACTCATTGCCGTGCGCTTTTCCTTCTTGCACAACGTATGAGTCGCGCGAAGCCGGCTGCAGCGTGGCCGGACACGGGTCATACGCGTCATAAACCTGACGGGCGTAGCTGGAGCCGTCGTTGCCATCCGCAAGGTCGCATGTGGGAAAGGGTCGACCCCTGCTCAAGTCGTGGTACAGCCGATTAATCGGATCGACGCAGTCAGGAAGGCCTGTAGGTCCACCGTTTGATGAGGGATTGGAAAGGCATAGCAACACCTTGCAACCAAGCTGGGAAGCGTGTGCAGGCGAGGCAGCACCGATCACGAACGGGGCGCACATCAGGGCGAATATCGGTTTTCTCATCGCTGCGTCTCCCAAGTGGGACTTTTGCGCTTGTGCTCAGTCCACGAACTGCACGAAAGGCGGGTCCTGCTGCCCACTGTTCTGCGGCAGCGCCCGCTGCACGGGCGGCGCTTGCTCGGCACGAACAGCAGCGTCACTCTGCGCAACGCCGTTCGCGGGCGTCGTGAGCTGGACCTTGACGGGCGGCTCCGGATCCCTCTTGATGATCGCGTCCGCATCCTCGGCCGGAACCGTGTTGCCGCCCTGCTTCGGACCGTCAGCAAAGATGACCCATTGGCCCGACGACGCATGCTTTGCCGGAGCTCCAGACCGACCGGAGGGAGGCTCTGTCACCGCAGCAACGGAACTCCCGGGCTGTACGGCCGGCATAACGGGGATCGGTTGCGCCGCGCTCATCGCATTGGCGACGACTTTCCGCACATAGCTCGGCTGACCGGCTATGTCCGTTCGGAACCCGCGCGTAAAGTTGCCCGAGTAGTAGCAACTGAACGCGGCACGCAAGGCCTGCTGTTCGTCACCGATCTGCGCCTTAGCACGCTGAAAGCAGTGTTTGAGGATCGCGCTACCCGCCTTGAGATTGCGGCATGGCTCAAACGCGGTCTCGTAACTCTCGCCGTACCTGGCGAGGTTATACCGGTTGACCTGCCCCAACCCGACCGAGAAATTGAAACCTTGCCGATCCAGCTCGCGGGCCGTAGCAATTGCCTCGGCCAAGTTGCGGGGCTGGTGATCAAGGCGCCCTCCCACAACGCCGATCGCATAGGGATTCCATGAAGATTCGGTACTCACCACGCCCTTCAGGGTGGTCGGGTGAACGTCCGGCGCGCACTCGGCAGCCAGCTTTTCAAACGGCAGCGATTGTGGCGGCAGTTGCGCCGGCACCGGCGCTGCGGCAACTATCAGAGCGGCAGCGAACACGCCGGAGACCACCGTAACCACATTAAGCGTCCTCATTTTGGATCTCCGAGACATAGCGGCGGCCGTCAACACCGCGCTTAAACTGCACTACCACCTGAATGAGTGACCGGGCGTAGTCGATAACCTGGTCTTTTGGCATCGGGGAACCGAACCGCATCACCATCTGAGCGAGCCGGTCGTACATCAGGCTTGGGCTGTCGGCGTGAATCGTCGTGATTGAGCCGGTGTGCCCCGAGTTGAGCAGTTCGAGGTACGAGTAGGCTTCCGCGCCGCGCAGCTCGCCCATGATTGGACGGTCGGGCGTGAATCGCAGCATCGCCTCCAACAGATCTACCGCTGTGACCTTGGCAACCCCCTGCCCACCACGCGAATACAGCATGTGCAGGCAGTTGCGTTGAGGCGGGCGGACCTCACGCGAATCCTCAATGGTGACGACGCGCTCATGTTCGGGGATCTCCTTGAGAAGCGCGTTCAGTAGCGTCGTCTTGCCGGCGTTCGTGCCGGCAGAAATCACGATATTCTTGTGCGCCCGCACCGCGCCGCGCAAAAACGCTTCCCACCGGCTCGCCTTAAAAAGCTCACTCAAGTGGTCATCCGAGTACTCCCGGTCCTCAATCTGTCGGTTCACATCGGCGAACGCGCCTTGCTTGCTGTATTCGCTCAGCCCCATATCGAGCAGCGTCGGCTTGCGGATACACAGGGCGATGGTCTGTTCCTCGACGGCCGGCGGGCGCGCGACTTGAACGCGATAGCCGCCGCGCTCCGTATCGGCGATACCATCGGACAGGTCAATTGGAATTGTTGCAGCCAGTAGCGGCCGCTCCCGGTCGGTTTCCTGACTGGTGTAGGAAGCCGTGACCTCGGCCAACGATTCAAGCAGTCCGTAGGTAAGGTCCGGGACCTCGACGCGCTCCATATACCGCCGTCCCTGCCGTCCCAGCCAAAGCTCGCGCGGCCGATTGATTGCCAGCTCAGTGACCTCGGCGTCATCCAGATAGTCGACGATCGGCGCGAGCTTGGCCCGAAACGATGCAATTTCTGACATGACCGACCCTTATTGAATGAACGTCACGCCATCACCGTGCTGCGAGGTTTCAATTTCCTCCTTGTAGAGCGGCGTAAAGTCCAGGTCCTGGTTCACGTAAATGCGAACGCGCGAGCCAGCCGGCACCGTGATGGTGGGAGGAATATTGATGTAAGGCGCCAGCACCTGCTGCGAGGTTTGCGCCGCCGCCTGCTGCACGGACTGTCGATAGTACGCGGCCGAGTTGTATTGATCGCTCGAGCTCACGCCGGCATTGGATGCGCCGGCGCCGATGATTGACAGCAATGCGGACATGCCGAAAATCTCGGCGAAATGGGTGTTCACAATACCGCCCATACCGGCCGTGCCGAGCTGGTCGGCCCCCGCGCTATCGATCGCCACTTGCACGCCATCGGGCCGGCGCAGCATGTTCCAGACGACGAACAGCCGGTCCTGTCCCTTGCGCACGTCTGCGTTGTACATGCCGCACACGCGCGAACCCCAAGGAACGAGCACGTTCCGGCCTTGCGCGCCGTACACGTCGCGCTGCACCGTCGCGCAGACCATGCCGGGCAAATCAGAGATCGCCCGCGGCTCGAGCACTGCCTCGATTGTCTTGCCCTGCAAGACCTTGTACGGCAGATTGTCAATCTGATTGGCCTGGCTTACCGCGACGCCGTTGCCCGACACTGCTCGTGCAAAGCGCGAGTTCGAGTCCTGTGCGCCCCGCTCGCCGTTGCCACCGGCCAACATGCCCGCACTCGCCTGTCTCCGCCCAGTATCAGAATTAGCGGCACCATCGTCACCTCCGCTCACCGGCAGCACCGACGTCGCCGCTTGATTATTTGTGTTTGGTGCAATGATCGCGGACTTCATGCGTGCTTCGAGGATGCGACGCTCTTGTTCCCGACGCTGCATCTCCATCTGCTCGCGCTGGGCTCTCATCGGATCATCCGCGTGTGTGGCGCTCGCCGGGGTCGGGGTTGGCGCGGAAGCCGTGGCCGGCGCAATGGCCGGCTCTCGTGCCTTCAGCTTGGGAACGGGCTTGCGTTCCGGAATGTCCAGCTCGGCATTGGCTACGGGCCTCCCCTCGCTGGCACTTTGCTTCCAGTACCAAACCGCGCAGAGTGCAGCCAGAGCGAGCGCAACAATCGCGACGCCGCTAATTCTTTTCTTCCGGTCGCCTACAACCAATGAGGCGTGGGTCTGCTTTTCCCACTCGCGAACCGCCGCCTCGCGGTCATCCTCTGGCAGTTTGGTCGGAGCGCTCATCTCAGCCGCCTGTGACCACGTGCGCCGTCGTGCCCGTCGCCTCAGCCGACGTGCGCCTATACGGATTCGCGTTGTTCTGCACGCATAGATGCGAATTGCCGTTGCGTAGCGTGAACAGGCTTGCCGTGCGCTCGACCACCAGATACTGCCCCTCGCGCCGCGTGTTGACGATCGACTCGGAGCCGTCGGGACCGACCGTGTAGACGGAAGGGATCTCCGCGTCCGGAGCGAGCAGGAAATAGGTGAATTGGCCGTCGTCGAACGCACGGGCGAGCGGAATCGCGGCCTTGTTGCCCGAGGTGCCGTAATCGAGATTGAGCCGTGCCGGATCGATCCCAGTGCTCGCCCGACGGGAAGCGGCCGCGCCAGTGACCCCGTTCATGTTCGCGTTCGGATAAACAAACCGGACGAGGAATGTCATCGAGGCGCGGCTCTTCGCACTGTTGAGTTTGAAGTAGTAGGTGCGCTTGTCGGTAATCACCGTCAGATTCGTCGCCGCATTCGGCTCGACCGGCTTCAAAAAAAGCCGGTTCTGGTAAGGGACGGTCTGCCATGCAATCGAATCGCCCACTGTGACCACCTTGACCAATTCGTCGTTCGCGAACTCGATAGAGGTCTGGTAACCATACGTTCCGACGATCTCGTAGACCTGATTCGGATCATAGGCCACTTGTTTGACCCGGTCATCGGTGAAAAGTGGGCGCGGCAACTTCGCCGCGTTTGCCTGCATCGAGACAAGCGAAAGCGGTGCGCCAAGCAAGGGAGCCAAAAGGGCTGAGAGGGCGATGGCGAGAGAAAGTCCTGCGCGTCTCATGGTGCATCTCCCTTCTCGAGTCGAAATGAGTGGTGCGGGGCGACTTACAGAACTGAGAAGTAAGCCGAGTACGGAGCCGATACCGCGCGAATCATTGACGGCTCAGCTCTTGATCCTTGCGATATGCGGTCGCCGCGAAGCCCAGCGCGTTTTCCCAACGGTCGCCCAGCGAGAGCGGCTTGAACGTGAAGGTGTAGCGGACCAGCGCCATGTAGTAGTCGATCTTCGGTGCGCTGCCGGGCTTGTCGGTGATCGACTGAAACGAGACCTGATAGGCGTCTTTGCCCAGCGACGTGATGCCGGTTACCCTTGGATAGCGCCGGCCGCCCTGCCCGATCTGGTAATACGGGTTGTTCGGGTTATCCGCGCTGGTTTCCGCGTCGTACTGCGCTGCGATCGTTTGCGTCGAGTGCAGCCGGCAAAGATCGGCGAAGCGTTGCCGCCAGTCAGGGTCGAACGTGTTGCAGTACATAATGAAGTCGTACACCTGGCTTTGGACAAAACTCTCCTGGCCCGTGAGCGTTTCCTTATTCACAACCTGCTGTTTGACCACGTGCCCGTTCGCATCGATGACGGACACTACCGGGATGACCGTATGGATGTTGGCGAGCACTGTCACGGCACCGGCGAGACCCGCCAGGCAGATCAGCAACAGTCCGATAATCAGATAGGCGCGGTTGCGCTCCTGCTTGAGCTTGTTTGAACCGCTCAGCTGCGCAGCCTGAGTCTTTGCATCGCCGAGGAACGTCGCGCGACCGGAGCTCATCTGCCGCCTCCCCGAGGCATCGCCATGCGCGCGAGCATGATGAGTGTTCCAGTCGACGACGATGCGCCGCCCGCCAACGCAGATGCCCAGCCGCGAACGCCTAACATGAATAGAATCAGCACACCCTCAACGATGACCAACTGCGCGGTCTGCTCGGAGCTCACGAAATCCGGCGATATTGCTTGTGCAGCATTTCCCGCTGAATCGATCGCGTCACCGAAAGCAAGGAAACCGAGGCGGACGATGGCAATCACCAGGATGTACATAAAGCAAAATGTGAGCATCTTGCTTACCCAGTTGATGAACCACTGCCGCGTTTCAGGAAACATCAGAAAGCCAATGAAGAGCGGGCAGAGCACCATCGTGACGGCCAGGCCAAACTTTGCGATCGTCATGTAAACGAGCGCGATAACGAACAACACGCAGTTCATAACAAACAACAACAGACCGTCGAGAATCATTGCGATCTGGTAAAGGTTCGCCTGGCGCAAGGTCTTGGACACGCTGTCAACGTTACTCCATAAGGCATCGAGCATCTGCGCCGTGGGCTTACCGGCCATGACCGTGGCCGCGGCGCCTTCCATAAAGGAGACGAATGCGTTGTACACAATCTGAGCCAGGCCGCCCCAGTTCAGTGTCCCGAAGACTGAAACGGTCATGACGATTTTTGCCAGCAAATCCTTCCACTGCATTGGTGCGTATCCGGCATAAACTTTATAGCCAAAGACTACCCAATAAAGAATGGCGGCAAAGTAGATCGGCGTTGAAATAGCGCCGGCAATCGCCGGGTAGGTTTGCGACAAAAACGATTGCGTTACGCCATCAGCTGCGCCGACCAAACCCTGCAAGGTCATGGTAGCCATGCTATTTCGCGCCCATTACTTCGCGCCAATGCGCTTTCACTCGGGGATCGGTCACATCGGCACGAGTTAGTTTCACTCCAGTTGCGTCGGCGACACGAGACACAATTCCGTTGACGCACACATCGACATCATGCGATTTCGGTTCGGGCTGAATGTACATGTCGGCACCGCAGTAGGCTGGAAACCATTGTTGGAATTGTGATCTGTTGGCACTCAGCAATGGATTCCCCGCAGGCACGACAAGGACGCGGCCACCGGTCGAAGGCAGTGGAGGCACACTCGAAGGGTCTGACACGACCGGTTCGGCCGGCTGCTTTGGAAAGAAGTAATAGACCACTCCGCCGATCGCAACCACGGTGGCGATGCCCGACACAATCATCCAGACGTTACGCATCGTCTTTGCCTCCATCCGTTCCCGTGTTGAGGCGTTCGAACTCGCACGCACACGGCGACTTGTCGAACTTGTTTGAGGCGCTCGTGCAACCCGTGATGAGCGCCGCCACTACCAGCACCGCAAACAAGCGCCATCCCTTTCGCGCGAGCGCGACCATCGGTAGATACAAAAGCAGGGGCAGGAAGGCAAGAAGTTTCATGTCGGCAACTCCTGGTAACGGGGCCTTGTATCTCACAGAGCCTTACTCGCCCGTGCGCCGAAAATACTTCTGCGTGGCCGCTGTCGCCTGGTTTTGCTGATTCAACATGTTGGCTTGCAAATTCATGTTCATCGTGTTGAGCTTCGCCATCGCGCTTTGCAACATACCGCTCTCGCTCGAGATGCGGTTTTGCAAATCCTGCGCATCCTTGACATTCGTCGTCATATCAACCTGCTCGCTCATGCGGGTCAGATTTATGAGGTGTGTCTGCACTTCCGAATACAACGAGTCCCCGCCCGCCATCGCAGCGCGCACCGAATCCGTACTCATCCTGTAGGTCGTCGCATTCTGTGCCTGCGGGTTGGCGAACAGGTCTTGCGGCATCGTATTGATGAGCTTCTCGTAAAAGTTTTGCCGCGAGCCAAATTCCCCGCTCTGCTGCTGCGCGACGACCTCTTGCCACGATCCTGGGACCACCGAAGTCGCACGGATCGATTCGCTCAAGCCCAACTGCCCACGACCATAGCTTCCAGTGACAGCGGCGTACTGCTGCTTGAGCGTTTCGTACTGTTGTTGCAATTGGCGAAACTGCTGTTGCAATTGGGCCATCGTCGTCGCATCGAATGTCGGAATGCCAGTCGCAGCTGTCGGCATCGATGCGCAGAAGGAAGCGGCGATCACTACGCTCACAAGAATTGCTTTCATGGCCGAGCTCCTGGTTGAGCTTCCTGGTCAGGCTTCTTTCTGCCTGAGGTTGTGCGTGTTCCTGGCAAGCGCACGCGCCATGAACACCGGTACCCACTGTTCCGGATCGTCGGACCCGAGCTCACGAATAGTCTCGTCCATCAACGCGACGCCCTTGTCGTTGGAAGACAGGATCGGGATGAACTCAGCCAGATCGGAAAGATCGAACTTCGCTCTGATCGACTCGCTTCCACGTCGGATCAGGAAGGTACGGTGCTCCGGCGGCGTATCGCGGATGAACTCGTACTCAGCCGGGGTCAAGCCGAGCGCATCGACGTAATCGGCGTACCTTGCTTCGCCGTTCGGTAGAAAGATCTTGGTCGCCGTCTGCTTCTGGATCGAGTCCGTTTCGCTATACAGGTACTTGGCGTCCGGCGTCACAAAAATCAGCAGCCCGTTCTTGCGACGAATCTGCATGATGTAGCTGTCGATTTTGTCGCGCCAGTACGCGTGCTTGACGAGGTTCTGGCCTTCTTCGAGCACCAGGATGAAAGGCTCGCCGTTCATGGCCTGCTCGATGCGATGGAACGGGTAACTCAGGACAACGGGCAACTCAGGGCGCGCCGCACCATCTTTGATGAGTTGTCGCATCTCGTAGCAGTAATGCCGGCATATGCTCAGATCGATGCGGTCGTCCTCGTTGTCGAAGACGCCCCAATTCGCCCCCTCGTGACCATTCGCGCCGTGCCAAATACGCATGTCTTTGGCGAGCTCGCCTTGACCCAAGCACCATGCGACATTGCGCAAACGCCGGTCTTGCGGGGGTAGTTCGTAGTTTTCGTGAACGGTTTTTTTGAATCGCTCGACGTCATCAGGCACCAATGTCCCGCCGTAACAGGTGCGCATCAGCATCAGCAGCTCGATCAGATACGCGCGGTTTTCGGAGGTATCGGGGAGCTTGAAGGGGTTCCATCCCGTTTTTCCCTGCACGCTCAGCGTCGTATGCTGCGCGCCCATCGCGCACATAAACACCTTTGCGCCTTCGCGATTGTCGAACCAGAACACCCGCGGCTGAGCTTTGTCGGCCATCGCAATCAAGGCGCAGAGCAACGTCGTTTTCCCCGCACCGGTATCGGCCGTCACCGCGGTACTGCCTGCGACCATCCCTTCCATCTCCCGATGGAAATTGAAGTGGTAAGCCGTGCCGCTCTCCGTCTCGAACGGCATGATTGCAGGTCCCCACAGGTTTCCGTCGATCTTTCCGGTAGCGAAGTTGTGCAGCGAGGCGAAACCCGCGAAGTTGCCTGACTTGATCTTGCCGCGACGCCCCATGAAATGCTGCGCCTGACCGGGAAGTTGCGCCCAGAAGAAGGTCTCGAGCGCAAACCATTCGCGCACCGGTTTCACACCGAGATTCACGAAGGCTTTCTTCAACAGTCCGACCGCTGCATCGAGGTCCGCAAACGTTTGCTGTTTGTTAGCGACAGGGTCGACGAGTTTCGTTGTGGCCTGCACATGCACCAGCATGCTCAGGTGATGCAGGCCATTTACCGAGCGGCCGCGACTGAGGTCTTGCAGCCCTTGGGTGATTTCGTCCTTGTCCTCCTGCGCAACGCCTTCGTGATCGTTCACCGCAATCCGGCGGCGTTCCTGCCGCATGTCGTGCTCGGCGCTGATCCGGTCCGTAAAGAAGAACGACTGTGTGATGATGTACTCGACGGGTTGCCAGAGAAATTCGTCCAGCATCCGCGACGGCGTGCGCGAGGGCCATTCGGCCATGCTCAGCATGGCGCCAGCGCGCGTGCCGCTCAGGTTTTGTACAGCCATCGTGTCACTCACGGTCTTGAAGTCGAGCCATGACACGGCAAGCGTGCGATCGAGCGGCAGTTCAGTGACCGGCACACGCTCATCTTCGAGGTTGATCAGGTAATGAAGGAAGCCGCCGATCTCGGTGTAGTCCGCACCGAGCGCGTCGAGCACGTCGTTCCGTCGATAGACGCCGCGCTCGCCGTGTTCGCGCAGGAACGCTTGCCAGTCCATGCCGAACCGTTCGATAGCGGCTTGGGCATCCGCCCGGGTCACCTGATCGACAGAATACTCGGGGCGGCGCTGGATTCGCAGCTTTCGGGCGCCATAGCTCGCCAAAGTCTGCCTGATCAGGTTAGCCGCTTCGTTCACATCCTTGACCTGTTCGTTGAACGATTCCAACACCTCGTTTGTGATCGTCGTGCCTGACACCATTGAGAACAGACGGTCGAGGATGCCCGGCACGCCTTGGCGGAAGCGGTTGCGCACGACAGAAATGTAGATGTCGTTCACGTAGAACGAGCGCTGCGCGTAACGGGCGCGCCAGACAGCATTGAACTGCCGCGAAAACCACGTACCGCCCTCGCCTGCCGGATACTGATTGACCTTGCGACGAATCAGGTGCACATAGATGCCGCGGTCGCTGTTCGCGATGGAGCGCAATACCGTGTTGCGCCGACGCTCGAACTGCTTGATTTGCGCGGCGCTCAACGACTCAAAATACAGGCCATCGAGCTTGATGACCTGCATCACGCCATCGTCCTTGGTGATGACGGTTTCGTCATCGTAGTGAACGGTGTACGGGATCATGTCGCTTAACGCCATCTCGCGGGCGTTCGCGCGAGCGCCGTCAGGTGTCGGCATCGACAGCGACATGTCAAACTGCTTTTTCAAGACGTCAGCGAGGCGCATAGCGACGGCATCCCCAAAAGCGCTTGTTCGGGCACGTCTTCAGATGAGTGGCGGCGGCCAGGATGTCGAACAGATACACATCTTTCAGGCAGACCAGATAACTGATCAACAAAAGGACGGGAACCAAGGCCGCAGCCCACAGCGATCGCGTGATAAGCGCAGCCATGCCGGGAAAATAGACGCTCATCGCGAGGCTCGTGAGCGTCAAGCCGCCCACCATCGTGGGACGCGTCATCGCCGCGACGAGCGTTTCCGCCTCATCGTGCAGCAGTTCGTCCTGGCGCTCGTCCTGGCTCATATCAGTCCACTCGCACGATTGCGAAGGTCGCCGACGATATTCGGTGCGAAGAACACGAGACCAATCCCCAATCCCCATCCGCCGAGCGTCATCAGATCAATACGCCCCGATTTCCAGCGAATCCCTTGGATCGCCAAGGTGATGATGCCGATGTAGTAGCCCCACTCGAAGATGAGCAGGTTGGTAATTGACTTCAGAAACGCGGTAATGCCGGTGAAGGCGCCCGCTGCGTCTTGGGCTTGAGCGATCTCGGGAAGCAAGACCAGGGCGAGCACCAACGCGTTCGCGATCAACTCCAACACGCGGTCGACGGTGTCACCCTTGCGGGGGCCGACTATGAGTTCTTTGTGGTCATGCAGTTGGCCCATGGCAACCACCTCTCAGGTTTATTCGTTTCTCTTAGAAAAAACGATGCAAACGGTTTGAGTGCGCGGACAACTTTCTTTAATAAAATCGATGGCAATATCCAGCCGTTTCCACAGCTTGATTTTTCCAAGCGCGGTCACGACGTCATACACCATGTCCTGCGTCGGTAGCTTGACCTTCATGAGCCACCATCGGCTGTGGCCGTGCTCAGTCTCGATCAGATGAATTTCGTAGTCCGGCTGAGCCTGGTCGAGGACCGTCAACTCTTTTTTGGTCAGCGTGAGCATTCTTTTTCCGTCGTTGCGCGGTTTCGGCGAAGACGGAATTAATGCCACGGAGAACAGCGGCTTGCTACGTTTCAACGTGAATATTCCACGTTCGACATCATTTGTTAAATGTCGGAAGCGATTCGTTGAACCCATACTGTATAAAAGCACAATCTTCAGAGGGAATCAAGGAAGTTTTCGAAATATTGGGAGATCGCTGATCAATAGGGGCATCGAGGTCACCTAGCCTGAGTCGCAGCCGACATGGTCGGCTGCGAGTCCGCCTTGCCTCGGCCAATCGGGCAAGGAATCGCGGTCGAGTGGGGTCAGTAAAGCCATCCTGAAACCGCGTTGCCTGTGTCTGAATCTTTTCAGACTCTCCAATGCGTTGAATTCATATGGGAACGCTCGACCTCGAAGCTGGGATCGTTGTCGATCGCCACGGCGTCGTCTTCATACTGATGCACAATTCGCGTCCCGTTGAATGCGTGATCACGCGCGCGGCACTTGAGACGCATTTTTGGCTCACGCCCGATGCGGCGGACACAACGACCTTAAAAATCTTCCGCGACGGATACCGTCGCATTCATGCGGTCGCACAACGAAAATTGCTTGCGAATCCGACGTCACGATTGGGCTTACGGCGGCCGATTTCACGAGAAACTGAAGCCGCTTGAGCGGATGACGCTGGGGTCGAGCTAAGCTCGGTAGCTCAGCTTCATTTCTCGCACATGTATCAACTTCGACTGCGTCGGTTGCGCGATTGCGCCTGGATCCGGTAGCGTGACGGCTCGACCGCATTTGGCGTAGACTTTCTGGGATAGACATATGAACAAGCAAGAACTGATTGACGCAGTAGCCGCAACTACCAGGGATACGAAGGCAAGCACGAGTTTGGCGATCGACGCCATCCTCGAATCGGTGACACAGGCGATCACCCGAGGAGAGGCGGTGCAACTGATTGGCTTCGGTTCCTTTTCAACCGGCGCTCGCGCAGAGCGGAGCGGGCGCAATCCGTCGACCGGCGAAGCTATTACGATCCCGGCGGCAAAGACGGTCAAGTTCACGGCGGGCAAGGCGTTTAAGGACGCCGTCAACGCGTGACAAATCGTCAGCGATTAGATCGGGCTTGCGGATCGAAGAAGGCTTGAGCGAGTCTGGCGAGAGAGCATATGGGTTCGAAGCGTAGCCGGAAGGGCGGATCCCGCCCCCGTCAACCTCTCACGAAGGCGATGCTTCTGCCTATAGACCAGGCGTCCGCGCGTGAACGATCCCTGTCTTCCCATCTTGCACTTGCCGCATGCAGGGATGGGCACGGAAGCGGGTACCTTTTCAACCAACTCATTCGCGTCGCCTACACTACGTGGTTTCTTCAGCAGGCTGGTTACGGCGACAAACCGGTTGAATGCTACAAGAAGGCGGAATACGCTGTCGAGGCAGCGCTCGAGCTTGCGAACAGGTCGAACGAATGGATCCTGGCCGAAGACACAATTCCGGCTTTTGAAACTCTGCTCGCGCTGCATGACACACAATTGGCGACCGCTCCTCGCCACAAGGTGATGGAGGCTGAACAGCGACTTCTGCGCTTTCTCGCTGGGACCGAACCTTCGCCTATCCCCGAGCCGAATCTCGACAAACCTTAGGGCCGTTTAGGCCGTAGGGTTTGCGAATGTGCAAAATGACATGGTTCGAAGGCGAAAATTGCGCTAATCAAGTGAAGCTCTGCCCACGTCGGAATCGCACTCAGTCGTCTGACGGGGATGAGCGGCATCGGGCACGGCTATATGGCCGTACTCGACATCGCGTGGCATGCGGGCCCGCAGCGGGCTGATATAGAAGTTGAGGATAGGAAAGTCGAGATATCCCAAGCAATCGACCTAGCGATGTAAGCATAGGGCATCTACTGAATGCGTCCTTACGAGCCGGCCGTACATGGCGGCGTCCGCGCGACGGCCGTTCCCAGCCCACTACAGTCATCGATATTGTTGAACAACTTGCCCTATGCCCGACCCTACCGGCACGTGTGACGCTGTCGAATGCTCGTGATCGCGCGGGCGTCATTTCAGCCGAAGCAGGACCACTCCGGCGGTACCGCCGCTAAAAGCCGGCGTCGTCCACGTAAGCCGGTCCTATGTATGGTGAACGGTCGCTTTTGCTCGACGCCTCTGCGACTGCCAAATGCGAAGTCCAGACAAGTCCCATCCAGTTAGTTTGGTCGACACCGCCAAGAGTGCGTGTAGGCGGTGTCTTCTTCGTTATCTCGTCGGTTTGTTCGAAACGCCAATCAGGGCTTCGAGCCGAGCGCTATCGCCGTCGACTTGCCAGCCGGTGGTCACTGCGGTCCACCCTAGAAAAACTCCCCACGCCCAACTCAAGAGCGTCCGCGCCTCGGCCGGGTCTTCCTTCTCCGCAGCTACCTGCATTAGGCGCACGATATTGCGCTCAGTCGCCAGCGTGATTTCGCCGTACGTCCAGCTTTTCTCTTGGCTCATGTGCGATCCGCTTTTAGTTGTCGCAACAGCAAATTCAGGCCGGGTGGCACCACCACGATTGAGCGTAGGCAATGTCATCGGCAAACTCAATACCGGTCAACACGAATCCGTTCGGTCGCAACCATGACAGCATGGCGTCGTGAAGCGGTGGAATCGGCTGCGGCTCGCTAACCGCGGTGATTTGAAAGCGCGCGCTGTTTGAATGACGGTTGAGCGCTCAGGATTTTTCTTGCACCCCAGTACATCGTCGTAAATGCCGGGCGCTTTCTCCACGTCAACATGATCAAGCGCCCTGCCCCGCTCCCGCATCGGTTTCACCTCGGCCTGCATCAGCGTTGCTCGATCAGTTCCGGTCGCCGGGCGTGGGCCCTTTTTTCTCCGGCACCTCACTAATTGCCCATGCTCCATAGTTAAATCTCATTGCCGACTTCTCCACGGGTTATCAGCGATTGTGCATGCGTACGGCATCATGGTGGACGGTTAGTTGCGTGAAAAAAATTACGAAAACCGTAACGAACGATACGTTTATGAGCTGAATGCTGTTAGCGCGAAGGCCTCGAGCGCAGAACCCCTTTGCTCGACTTCGACTAGGTCTTTTTCCGTGAAACAAAGTCGCCCTGCCACGGCTACGGCCTTGATCTAAAACAGCTTCTGGCCTTGCAAAAACTTTGTTTGATTGTTTCACGGCAAGGTTCACATCTTAAGACCGCTTCGAGGTTTCTCCCTGAACGGTAGGCCCAGCGCGGCTTCGCAGCAACGGTTTACTTGCGTTTACTTGTAACTCGGTCTAATCTGCGTCCAATTCGACAGCCACACGCAAATTTCCCTCTCGCTGTCCGAATCTACTCCAAGGTGACCAAGTGAACGCAGTGAACGACAACATTGGAGCGTCGGATCTTCTATTGTCGGGTCCAGACGACACCACCGCTGAAGATTTACTCCTTTTGGCTAATCGATCGACCGTGATGCTTCGAAAGATCCGGGACGAGATTCTCAAACCGGAGCCTCGCAAAACCCCTCCCCTCGTTTCCTCCACTCGCGTGCAAGAAATCTGCGGCATTGATCGGAAACGCATGGGTTATGCACTTCAAACAACGGCGCTGCCCAAAGGTCGCCAAACCCGAGCCGGCGGCCAGCGTTCCTTCACGCTGGAGGAAGCCATTCAGTGGGTGAAGGCGGAACGACGTCCTCCCCCGCGGACGGGTCGCGGCAAGGTCATTACCGTCGCAAACTTCAAAGGCGGAGTCACCAAGACAACGACCTCCACCCTCCTCGCGCAAGGTCTCGCCATGCGTTGGGGTCGAAAGGTGTGTCACATTGATCTCGATCCGCAGGGCAGCGCAACAACTCTGTACGGTTACAACCCGCACGCTGAAATCGAGGCTGACGACACCGTCATCCCGCTGATTCAAGCTTACGTGGACGGCGAGACATACGACATGCGGCAGTTACCGGTTCAGACCTACTGGCCGAATCTCGATCTCATTCCCGCTTCGCCGCAGCTCTTCAATGCGGAATTCATGCTGCCAGCCCGCGCGAACCTGGCGCGCCCTGGAGATGTTCGTTTCGAGCAAGTGTTGCATCGCGGACTCAAGCCGTTGCTCGAAGAGTACGACTACGTGGTGATCGACACTGCTCCCACGCTCAGTTACCTGACGATCAACGCGGTCTTCGCGGCGGACGGGGTCATCGTTCCCGTCGTACCAGACATGCTGTCCTTTGCCTCGATGGTTCAGTTCTGGCACCTTTTTTCCGATCTTATCACGGGCATGGAAGAGTTCGGCGACTCTGAAAAGAAGCGGTTTGAGTTCGTCGACGTGTTGGTCACCCGTGTGGCGCCCAATAAACCGGCAACGCGGGTGCTTCAGCAATGGATCGCAAATCTGTACGGCTCTCGCGTCATTCCGGTCGAGATTCCGGAAACCGATCTCGCCCGAAACACGAACATGCATTTTCAGACGATCTATGACATTGATAAGTACGAAGGCGGGATGGAGACGCTGAGACGGATTCGTAACCCGATCGATCAATTTGTGGACCTAGTCGACGAAAAGGCGAGTAGGTCGTGGGGAGAGAGCGCATGAGTTCGCTGAGAGACCGTCTGTCGAAGGGCCTTTCGATCACGCTGAGCGACGAGGACGAAGCTCAAGCCGCGTCGATGAGGGCGACTGCGCCAACCACCGGCCCGGGCCAGACGATGACAATCGCGGCCCTCAGAAAGCAAATCGCCGATCTAAAGTCGCAACTTGAGGCGCGCGATACTCGAGGGTCGGACGAGGCACAGACGAAGATCAAGGAGTTGGAAGAACAACTGGCGAGCGCCTCGATGCTTGAGCTACCTCTCGAGCGACTGCACGAGGTGCCGGGACGACGTCGTTTCATGGAGCCGGCGAAGTACAGCGAACTGCGCGAGAACCTGCGGCACAACAAGCTGGTTCATCCGGCTGTCGTGCGAGCCAGCGCGGACGGTAGCTACGAAATCGTCTCGGGGCATCACCGAGTCGACGCGTATCGCGAACTTGGTAGGCAAGCAATCCGGTGCGTCTTGGAGGACGGGACTGAAGACCAAGCTGACGACGGCGCGTTCTTCGCCAACCTGATGCAGTCGGATCTGACCGATTATGAGAAGTACGTCGGTCTCAAGCGATTCCAGAGTAAGCATCCAGAACTGAGCCAAACAGAGGTCTCTGTTCGTGTTGGGATCAGTCAGCCCCATGTGAGCGCTCTGCTCTCCTACGAGCGGCTACCGACCGAAGTACACGCAATTCTCCAGCAGCAAATGGCACTCGTCGGCGCTACAGCGGCTTCGGAACTAGCGACGGCGACCGATGCCGGCAAGGGAGAACGCGTTACAGAGGCAGTCCGACGTCTGTCGGAGAAAAAACTGGATCAAGCGCAGGCGGTGCGGTTTGCGAAGGATGCCGACAAGCCGAAAACGGCCAAACCCGCAGCGACTACCTTCAAGGTGAAGGATGGGAAGAGCACGTGGTGCGATGTTCGGCGCGCTCGAAATGTCATGCGGCTCGAATTTCAGTCGGAAGCTATCGCGGAATCGGTACAAGAAGCTATTCGTCGACACTTGGAAGCGCTTGTCACAGACGCGAAGAGCTAAGTGTTTGATTTTATTGATTATCGGAGTCCGATAATGCCAAAGACGTAACCAGGCATCACAAAGACAAAAGCCCCCAGCTGGAAACTGGAGGCTTTTGCGATACGGGCTTGGCTGGAAACCTCGCTCGTTACACTCACCAGCTGGAAACTGGTAGTGGGCCCTCTGCAAGTCCCGAGTGTAGCGAAACGAGCCAGACAGTCAAGCGTTATCAATCCATTTCCTGAAAATGGACCGTTCGACATGTCTATCGCGCAACGTTTCGTTGCTGGCGAGGGTGAAACACATCCCGAAGATTCGGCTGCCCTCACCGCCTTTCGCTGTGATTCGACCAACCTCCCCTGGATCATCTTCCGGGCCGCGTTCCGTGCCGCTCACATCGAGGAGATTCCTCCGCGTGCCCGTGCAGTGCTCTCGGCCCTCGCCCGCACCGTCGACGCCGCCAAACCGTTCGCGGCGATCTTCGCTCGTCGTGAACTACTTACAGGACGTGCTCTGCAATCCATGCGGACGTTCTATCGAAGCCTCGACGACTTAGACTCGGCTGGCCTGATCGATCGTCGTGCCCAGTCGCGCTACGTCGAAGCCGGTCTCTTTGGTCGCGCCTACATTCACCTCACAGCGCGTGCTGCGGAGATCCTTGGCTTCGTCGAACAGTTGCAAACGCCCTCGTCCGAATCTGCCGAATCTTCGTTTGAGCATCCGTCTGCCAAGTTGGCAGACGGTGGTATATATAAGGTTCTAGTCCCTTCTATCTTTCAAAAGAGACAACCAGGGCAAGTGCCTGAGGAGCTTCAGCGCCTGCGGTCCCTGGGGTTGTTTGATTTTTTGATCTTCAAACTCATGCGCGAAGCGCGCGAGCACGGCAAGCGTCTCTCCGATGTCGTCGAGGCAACGTGGGATCACCTCAAGCTCGCCAAGGCACCGATCAACTACCTGCGCACGCTTCTGCGAAGCACAGTTGATTTCGCCCATCAAATCCGCCGCCGGTTGGACGTGAAAGCCGAGGAACAAGCTCGACTGATGCGCACGTTGGAAGCTGAGCAGTTAGCCCGTCAGAGCGCCGGACAAACGTTCGTGGATGCCTCCGGCCAGCGTAAGTACGTGATCGACGAGGACGGCGAGACCATGGTCGTCTACACCCTCCACGAAGGCATCGGTCGTCAGGCGGCAGGATGGAAGCAGGGCTTCGCTACGGCTCGAGCACGCGGACGGATCCGTGTGGCCACCGAAGTCGATCTGCAACCGTTCGGTCAGACGCGACGATGCGCGAACGAACCGGAGCAGGGTAGGGAGCGGCCGGCGGTTACCGCTCAGATCAGGGAGCACATCGCTGGGCTGCGCAGCTTGCTGCGAGCTCGACCGCTAATGAGGACTGCGTAGATTTTGACCAAAAAATTGTGTCCCTGGACACCCCGGACACCGGGGTCAGCGCGCAGCCTCCCAACCGTTGTCGGGCTTGATCATAGCAAGGGCCTATGTAAGCGTCCCGTAACCCAGCCCTTCAGCTATTTATAGACAGATAGGTTAGATCCGAGTCAGCAGCTAACAGAAGCGCAGTTGCATCTGGAATGGCCCAGCGTCATTAGAAAATGGACAAAACTATCGATCTGTAAAGCCTGATAGATCGTATTATCGGGATAGCGTTTGCGGGGGTAGAATAGGCTATTCCGATTTACCAGAGAGGGTAGCGGCCCGTGGCACAAGGCGCAGACGACTTTGACGACGAATACGATGATGCGGGGCGAATCTCGGACGTCGAGGTCGCACGCGTCACGCTTGAACTCGATCGCGCGATCACCCGGCGCCGTCGGGCGAGCGCGGTGGGACATATCGTCGAAGGCCGAGCCCTGCAATTGCCCGTGAAACCGAATCGCATCGAGTTGGCGGTGTTCACATCGCTCGCCCAGACCTACGGCTCGGCGTTGCTGCAGGGGGCGGATTTCGAACCGGTCCTGGCGTGCGTCACGGAACGTGGTGCCGTGGTCATGGTGCAGCGGGCCTTGTGGGGCGAACGCCCGGACGATGTCCGACTGGCCGCGCGGCTACTCGACGCGCGGATCCCGTTCAATATCCTGTGCGGGACCTGGCCCGAGGTGTTCATGGGCGAGGCGCACGCCGAGTTGCAGGGGTTCATGCCGCGGCCACCGGCGTCGCCCGAATCGTCCGAGCCATCGGACGGCGAGGAGGGCCGCGATGACTGACCCGCGCGGTTCTTCATCCGCCAGCCCCCCGGAAAAGCTCACCGCAGAGCAGCTGACCCTGGAACGCGCCTATACGACCAAGGATTTCACCGCACTGCGCGCCTACGTGCAGCGCATCCCGCCCGCCGTGATCGCGCGCATCTACTACGACTCCGACGCCGATCCGCATGCGGCGACCCCTGGCGCAATGGAACGGCATCTCGGCAAGATGCTCGACACGCTGGTGGCGCTGGCGATCGCACACGGCTCGTCGGTGCTCGCCGATCACCTGCGCGCGTCGATTAAACAGCATGGCCAACCGAAGCTGACCGCGGTCACGTTTCGGATGGTCACTGAAGCCGCGCAGCTGGCGGCGCTGCCGCCGCACCCCGATCACGCGATCGGCGCCTTGGCTGCGGCCACGCGTGGCGCGGCGATTGAAAGGCGAGGGGATTGCGACGTTGGGCGAGCTGGTCGCGTTCTGCAACCGGCGCGGCGCCAGCTGGTGGCGCTCGATTCCGCGCATCGGCCCGGGTCTAACGGTCGACACCGACGTCGACTCGGTCGAGCAGGCCGGCGTGCCGCTAGTCGCGGCCGAACTGGTTGAGGTCGTGCCGGCGACGACGGTGACGGAATCGGGTCCAACCGGCGGCCCGGCTTCACCCGATCGACTCACGCTCGCGCCGCTCGAGCGACTCGCCGTGCCGCACGCGCTGTCGGGTGCCAACGGCGAGAACCGCTCCACCGCCTTCTGTTACATCCGGGCCAATCACGACCTCGATGCGCTGCGCGCGTACCTGAACCGCTACCGCGATCAGCCGAAAACCCTGCGCGCGTATACCAAGGAGCTCGAACGCTTCCTGTTGTGGGCGGTGGTGCTCCGGGGTAAGGCGCTGAGTGATTTGCGCGTCGACGACTGCGAGGCGTACAAGGATTTCCTGAAAAACCCGGATCCACGCTTTGTCGGTGAGCGGTTCGCGCAGCACTCGCCAAGGTGGCGGCCGTTTGCGAGCGGGGAGCTTTCTGGCGAGTCCCAGTGTTACGCGGTGCGAGCCCTGCGAGCGGCGTTTACGTGGTGGGTCGATGTGCGGTTTCTGGCTGGCAATCCGTGGAAGGCCGTCAACGATCCGATTGTGATCAAGCGCGAGCGGGCGATGAAAATCGAGCGCGCCTTGCCCGCTCAGCTGTGGCGTAAGCTGCGCGGTGAGCTCGATGCGCGGGCGTCGGAAGCGGGCGATAGCCGATCCACTGCGCAGTGGCGCGAGTCAAAGAGCGGCGTGCAGTGGCGCGCGGTGCGCGCGGCGATTCTGTTGATGGGTGATTCGGGTCTGCGGCGTGAAGAAGCGGCCTCGGCCCGCCGGGAGAATCTCAAAGCGTCGGTGTACGGCACGCTCGAGCGGCCTATGTGGGAGCTGACGATCGTCGGCAAAGGACAGCGTGAGCGTACGGTGCCAGTCAGTGCGGCGACGCTGGCCGCCTTGCGCGCGCACTCAAAAGATCGGCGTCAAGCATTCGATGCAGTCGTCGGGCAAAGCGCGGCGACCGGGCCGCTGCTCGCGCCCGTCATCATTCCGTGGACCGACGCATCGCGTCGGCGCCATCGAATGGGGACGGAGAATGGCGCCCTTGATTTGAATCCGAAGGGTTACACCGCTGACGGACTGAACCGGCTGATCGCCCGGATGCTAAACGAACTGGTTGAGACGATGGATGAATTGACCCTCGACGAACGGATGCGGCTCGGCCAGGCGAACGCGCATGCTTTGCGGCACACGTTTGGCACCCAATCGGTCGCAGACGAGGTGCCGGTTGATGTGGTGCAAAAGGTGCTCGGACATGCGTCGCTCCAGACCACCACGATCTACGTTCAAGCCGAGAAGAAGCGAATTTTGCAGGAACTTGCCAGTTACTATTCTCAACTAGGAGCTGTGGACAGCCAGTCATAGTTGCGCAAACTCGAGTCGACAGATTATTGGCTCGGATCACAGCCTTTCCGCACCCATCCTGATGTCAGCATGAGCGGTGGCATGACGCGGAATAGTCATGTTCATATTCTGCGCACAGCAGATGGCTGCTCTCGGCGGCCTTGGATTCGCGATAGCCGACGAGGAACCGGCCTTCTTCCTCTAGCAGGCGCGCTACTTCTATCAGTGTCCAAGTCTTGCCCATTAAGGGCCGGACGATGACCGCGGTAAGGCCAGGCGCCGGGCGCGGTCGGTCAAGTCGTGAATGTCCGCCATGCGACCAAAGAGTCGGTCGCGCCGGTCCGAAATGCTTCGATTATCAGGCCCCTCCGTACACGACTGTAAATGGCTTGCGAGTCTGGACTCGCTTGCAAACAGTGTAGTGAGCCATCCCAAGCTTGAAGGACCGGATCGAGCCACAGCGTGCCAAGCCAGATCACACATCGTTGGCTTTCCAGTCTCCGATGATTGTCAGGTACAGGCCCTCGCTGCCTGAGATTCGTGTACGTGAATTCCGCGCCGGGTTTGAGCGCGTCATCCGTGATGAGGATCCGCTCCGTTAGTCACGCGACGCTTTATGGCGTTCAGGTGTAGTCTAATATCTGAGTGCAGTTGCGTCATATTTTTGTTCGGGATCTTTCGGTTCCCTTCAAAGTAATTCCGCCATGCCAGCGTCGAACTCCACCCTCAACGCGCCCGCTGCGCTGGATACTGGCGCCTTGCCGTCGAAACGCTACACGGCTACGCCCAGGCATTGCACTGGTTCAGCGCGGTGTTGATGCTCACGGCTCGCCAACACCCGCGATTCGCCTTACCGTTGTGATCGTCTAACGGTGCGAACTCTTGCTGCAGCGCTACCTTTCAAAACGCGGCTGACCAAATCGTCTTAGAGCATGTAGAAGCGGGACCGCCCTCGGTCGCGCTGTGGGCGAACGCACGCGAGGATGATCCGTCACGCTGCGAACAGCGGATCCGCCGTCAATTCATTGGAAACGCCCGTTCTCATCCGAGCGATGGAAAGCTGCTTAAGGAGCGCGCATGTCAGCGAGAGATATGGAGTCCGCACCCGGGTCTGACGATCCTCCTCTTGAACGAGGCATTCGAGCGGGCGAGACGAGCCGCGGACTGGTCGCGGGACGCGTGGTCGGATTAGCGACCGGGGGCGATCCGCTCGTGACCTTTGCGGGTCAGCCTGGTTCTGCGGCGTTGGTCGCGCGCTCGACGGTCGCCGTTGGAACCATGCATATCGGGGCCGATGTGGCATTGCTCTTCGAGCGGAACGACGTCCTGTTGCCGGTCATCGTAGGCGTGATCCGCACGGCACACGATCTCAATCCAACCGACAGGGCGAAGGATGACTCGAGCGCCGATGGTCAGCGGGTCATAATCAGGGCAGACGAAGAGATTGTCCTGCAATGCGGGAAGTGCAGCATCACGCTGAACAACAAGGGCAAGATCATCATTCGCGGCGAGTATTTGTCGAGCCAGTCGAATGGTGTGAACCGCATATGCGGCGGTTCGGTGCAGATCAACTGAACTGATGGCATCGACTGTCTTCGCCGAAGGGATGGGTTTCTTCCACACCGGCAGCGGAGGCAAAGGTGTCGCGCCGGCCGATGTCTGCCTGTCACCTCCGCCACCACCCGCAGGGCCGGCCCCGATTCCTTATGTCAATTCGCTGTCGGCTTCCGATCTGGCGAAGGGTAGCAAGACGGTCAAGATCCAGGGAAACGAAACCGCGCTGGAGGATCAGTCCGAAATTAGCACGAGCACGGGCAACGAAGCGGGTACTCAAGGTGGCAACGTCCTCACGCACAAGACGAAGGGAAAAGGATATTTCAAGCTGTGGTCTTTCACCGTGCAGGTCGAGGGAAAAGGCGTCTGCAGGCACGGAGACCTGGTGGGTCAGAACTGCGGCTCCGAACCATTTGGATGCGTGGATGTCGCCGCCGTCGTGAATTTTCTCGAGCTTCCGTGGGTTAAGCCGGGCAAACCTTGCGCGGAAGACTATTTTCGAAAGAATATTCAAGCGAAGCCGAATCGTGAGCAAAGGGCAGTGGTCAGGGGCGGTCCTTGCTGGGAGTGCGGGCGGAAAACGTCGGGCCGCGCTGACCGGAAGAACTTCACGCCGGATCACCAGCCGCCGATGGCACTGGCATGGGAACTCGGAGGATGCCATGATCCCGACCGATTCCAGGAATGGGCGAACGATCCTGATTCGACGGTTCCCCATTGCAAGGACTGTTCGGATTCGCAAGGTGGCCAAACGAGTTGGGTCGTGGATTTTTACATCGATAACTTCAAGTTGCTGATGAAGTATGTCTTTCGCTAGTGTGCGCGCTCCGTAAGAGGCATCAAATGGATCCCTATGAGCAATTGTTCGAAAAATATGTGCAAGCGCTGAATCAAAGCCGACCCGATTGCGAAGCGTGGTGGGCGCGCTTGAACGGAATCCCGGAAGAATTGCTTGCTACGAATCGCATTCATCCTCCCGCAACTAATCAACGCTGGCCGTGTGGTTCGGTCTCGCATCCCGCGTTGATCGCGGTGTTTCGTCACTACTACATCGAATGCAAAAAACTCAACGAAGCAAACGAATCACCGGAACCCGAACCAGAGGACGAACCCGACGAAGACCAGTGGCAGGGTGAAGGTCCAGCGGCGGAGCCTGGCGAGGAAGTGCCGCCTTTTGTGTTTTGCTTCGATTGGCTGTCCGGCAAACAGCAGGCGCTGAGCGAGTGGTTGGCGAGACTCGTTTTTTCTCCGGTCGGGAATGACGATCCCGTTCCCGAAGATGACGAGGACATTGATCCGAGCGGCGCAGAAAAAGGACCACTGAGGTTCGATTTGCCTGCCGCACATCCTTATCTCAAGAGTCTGGATTCCGGCATCCAGCGTCTGATCGAACAGCCCTACGATCTTCTCATCAAAATCGGCGGTTCAACTTCGCTCGCCCAGGCACACGCTCGCCGCCGAGATGATTTCCACGATTACGTGGCCGAGCTGACTCGCTGCGCACGTAACGCGCTCACTTGGTGGCACAGGATTCGAACTCGAACGACGGCGCGACTACGCAGCGAAGAAAGGGCCTTGCATCAGATGTGGTGGAGGCGCCCGGCTGGCCCCGCGTCCTATCCGGACGTCGTTTCGGTGATCAGGCGCCATTGGCTGCGATGCGCGAGCCGAAACGAGAACGCCGAGTTCGGTCCGCCCATTGCACCGCAGCTATTCGTGCTCGGCTGGCTGGTCGAAGCCAACCTCATGGAGCTTGCGCACTTTCTGGCCCCTATCCCGTACTGGCCGATGGGATTCGACGCCGACGGTCGATGGGTGTGAGTTCGTAAACGAACCTGTTTGAGGGCATGCCCATGAGCATCGCGGTTCCATTGCACAACTGGACTCCCTTTGCCGCGGATTCGTTGGTTTTGCCCGATCCGGATGGCCAGGAAATTCTGTCGCTGGTCGTTTCTGCCACCTTCGTCATCGGCGTGGACGGTCGCCTCGAATGCGCCGTCAAGCAACCCCCCATGCTGTACGCCGATGTCAGCCACGGCGTTCCGGGCCTGTCAAGCATCATGCAGGAGGCCGATGTAGCGATCGAAAAGAGGCGCGTGGATGTGATCGTGAATGCTGCGGCGTATGCGCCTAAGGGGCGCATCTCGGAGCGGGTGGTCGTAGCCTTCGCCGTGGGTGATGTGCGCAAGCAACTGGTCGTCAGCGGAGATCGTGAATGGCGTGCTGGACTACGTGGACAGACCGCGTCGGCGCCGAAACCGTTCCTCAGGATGCCCATCGTTTATGAGCGAGCTTTCGGCGGCGCGAGACAGAGCGCGGACGAATCCGCCGGATCGCTGACTTATGCGTTCAATCCCGTCGGCGTTGGATTTCACGGCGCCCGATCCGCGGACCCGGCAGTGACGACCGAGATGCCCAATGTGGAAGACCCGCACAATTTGATCACACGGCGCGGCGACGTTCCGCACCATGCCGGCATCGGCGTGGTCGCGCGCGTATGGGCGCCCCGGGCGGGCAGGGCGGGTACTTACGACGATGAGTGGCTGAAGTCGCGTTGGCCCTGTCTGCCGAAGGACTTCGATCCAAGCTTTTATCAGTGCGCGCCGGATGATCAGCAGAGCAGCACCCTGGTCGGAGGAGAAACATTCCAGACCTTGAATCTCACGCCGGAAGGCGCCATGGCATTCCGGCTTCCGCGACTGAGCGTGCCCGTTCGTCTTTATTTCGATGACAGGCTGGAGACGTCGATGCTGCGCGTCGACACCGTGGTGCTAGAGTGCGACTCACGCAGTCTGGTGTTGCGCGGGCGTATCGCAGTGCGCACGGTCCGCAACGCGCCTCGTTTACGCCAGATCATCGTCGGGCATCCAACGAGCGGCTGCTTGCGCGCCTTCGCGAACCACAAACGCTTTCTTGCCAACCGCGATGTTCGTCCGCTACAGGCTTTTCGCCACTTCGCGTTATGACATCTCCAATGCTGATTATGGGAATGGGCGCCGTCACCGCCGTCGGACTGAACGCGATCCAGACCTGCGCGGCGATTCGCGCCCGCATAAGTGGATTCAGGACGGCCGTCCCGCTTCCGGCGCCGTGGGAGTCCATCATCGGTGCTTCTGTGCCTGTGTCGCGAACGCTCAAGCGCCCGAGCCGCCATTGGCTGCTTTCCCTTGCCGGTCGTGCCGCGAGAGAGTGCATGCCCGATTCAATGGACGAGAATGAAACTCCGATTCTGCTGTTGATCGTGCCGGACGCGTCTCGAAGCCATCCCGACCTGCGTGATCTTTCTCATCACGATGTCATCGAGCGAATTCAACGTAGCGTTCGGCGTCGCCTCGACCCTTGGTCGACCGTACTCGAAGGCGGTGCGGCATCGGGCCTGGCCGCAATTTCTCTCGCGGGCGAACTGCTTGCTCGGAAGGGCGGCGGCTGCTGTGTGGTCGTCGGCGTCGATTCGATGCTCAATCGCGGCGACCTCGCCCGTCTTGCCGTGGCCGACCGTCTGCACGCCGAAGGGCAACCGCAGGGCGTTATCCCAGGGGAAGGGGCGGCCGCGGTGCTGCTGTTTTCCCGCGCGCGGCCGCGATTGTCCGCGCGCGCCATGATCCTTGGCACCGGTGTTTCGCAAGAGGCGGACAGTGACACGGCAACTGGTTCACGCTATTCGACCGGGACGGCGTTGCGCGCGGCGCTGGAAAGCGCCGCGACCGACGCCAACTGTCCGGAGCAGGCGCTGAGCTTCCGGATTTCCGACATGAACGGAGAGCGTTACCACGCGCTGGAATCGATGATGGCATCCGCACGTTTTTATCGATCGCGAAGGGAGCGGCTGATCGCCTGGTATCCGGCGGCTTCAGTTGGAGACATCGGGGCGGCGGCGGGTGTCCTGAGTCTCGTGGTCGCCGCGCGAGCGATCGAACGTGGCTATGCGCCCGGTCCGCTCGCGGTCTGCGAAGCATCCTCGGACTTTTCGCTGCGCGCGGCGTCCATTCTGGGGTCGGCGCCGGGCGCGCCTTCGCCGCCCTTCCGCTCGATCGAGGTTGCGTGATTTCCGGCAATGACACTCATTGAAATGACACCGCCTCGTGCGGCGTTCATCCCATCGGTATTGGACCAGCACTGCATGGAGACTGCGTCGCTGTGGCCATTGAGGCAGCGATTGCTCAACCGGGTCTCCTGCCGGCTGGGCGAGCTGGCGCAGGTCGACGAACGTCTGGATGCGCATGTCGATGCCGTGCGCCTAAGTGCAGGCGCGGCGGTTCCGTTTGTACGGCAACTGCTTGCCACGCCCGCCCGAAGCGAAATCTTTGCGGCGACTGCGCTTGCGCTGACCATCGGCGACCGATCGCTTCTGCGGGACGTTCTCGCGGTTGCGGAGGCGATTCCCGGCGCGCATGAAAGCGCGGCCGGGGCATTTGAGTGGACATCGGCCGCGCAATTGCGCGGCGTGGTGCAGGATCTGCTCCGGTCGCCGTCGCCGTTCTTGCGTAGCATTGGAATATCGGCATGCAGCGCGCACGAGGCGGATCTCCGCGACAGTCTGAACAAGTGGCTTTCCGATCCGGACCCGACAGTTCGCGCGTGCGCCTACCGTGCCGCGGGAATTCAAGGGCTGCAGAAGTTTCGCGTGCTGTGCGAGGATCGTGCGATCAGCGACGAGACAGCGACGAGCGCCCGCTGGGCGGCCTGGGCGGCGGTATTGCTAGGTGCGCGCGGCCCGGTCGCGGCACATCTCGCCGAACAAGAACTTCTGCATGCCGAACTTGCATCGGAATCTTTTCTCGGATTGCAGGCCATGTCGGTCGACGAGGGTGCTTCCTTTTTGAGTCGCATTGCTGCGCAGGAAAAATCCTTGCGCTCGATTGTGGTGGGCGCGAGCATGGTCGGAAAACCGGGATACGTGTCCAGGATGATCGAGCTCATGAGTTGCGCCGCAATCGCGCGATCCGCGGGTCGGTCGTTCGAGTTGCTGACCGGCGCCGACCTGCTGGCTGATCGTCTGCATCGCGAAAAGCCCGTTGCTGATTCAGCGCAGGATGGAAACGGCGCCGAAATCGATGCTGAGCCGGACCCCGAAGAAGGACTCGCATGGCCCGATTCGGATCGGTGCATGAAATGGTGGGCGGCAAGACAAAAGGAAGGCAGCGCGGCCGGGCGCCTTCTCGCGGGCCGCAGTCCGTCAACAGACCATTGCAGGTACATCTTGCAGACCGGCAGCCAGCAGCAGCGCACAATGGCGGCCCATTATCTTTGCATCCTTATGCCCGGCACGAGGCTGTTCAATTGCACCGCGCCGGCGTGGCGCCAGGCCCGCAGGCTTGCGGCGGGATAGCTTGTGTTGAGGTTCCTTAATTCCACTAATGGGTACGTTAATTCTGGGGTTCGTCAGTAAAAACTGTGGGTGAGTTCAGGTTCAGGTAGCTTGCCAAGCGCGTGGTAGAGCGCGATTTCGGTCATGCGGAAGGTGCGAAAGCCATAGGCTTTTCTCATAGTGACTTTGGCTTTGTTGTTTAGCCCCTCGATGACGCCGCTGGAAAACTGCTTGCGGGCGCGGAAATAGTTAAGAATGAGTTCTCGGTGGCCGCGGATGGTGCGGGCGAATTTCTTCATCGGCTCGATGCGTGAACACATTACCTGGGTACACCACTGGTCGAGGAACTTCCCGGTCCAAGTGGGCGAGTCGTACTCGCAGAGTTGTTGAAACTCTTCCTTAAGCAGATAGGCGCGCACGCTCTGCAGGTTGTAGTGCAGTAGATCGCG